>JANJFQ010000003.1 GCA_025435355.1 Candidatus Methanophagales archaeon
CTTTTGCAATCCAAGATAAACATGTAAAAAATGTGCATATTGGCTTACTGGAAAATGTCCCAGAACCACTGACTAATGATTTTGTGTTAAAACACAAAGCACAGATAGATGCAGGAGTGGAGAAACTAAAATGGTTCAACTCCAAACTATCTTCTTCTGGAAAAAAACCAGTGATGTTCGTAGTTGCAGATTATAACAAACACGCAGATGATGTAGGAAAATACCTTAAAAAGTATTTTCCAAACAGGGTGCTCGTTATCCATACTGATACAAAAGGAAATATAACAAAGAAGCATTTGCCATATCTGAGAGAAGCAGCAAGGAATATTGATACAAACCAATACGAAGCGATAGTCAGTGTTATGATGCTCAAAGAGGGCTGGGATGTCAAGAATGTAGTAGTTATAGTTCCACTTAGACCAGCAAAAGCACCTACTTTACCAGAACAAATTTTAGGAAGAGGTCTAAGAAGAATGGAACCATTTAATGAGGGTTGGCAAGAAACTTTAGTTGTCGTGGACCATCCAAGATTTAGAGAATTATGGGATGCTGAAATTAGAAAAGGAGAATTGTATGCAAAAATCGAATCTGTTAAAGTCAAGCCCAAAATACATAGCATTCGCGTGGACGGAAGCAAACTCGGATACGATTTTGAAATCCCAATGGTTGAAGGAGGGATAACGTCAAGAGTGCCAGAAATATCTAAGCTTGATGTTGAGACATTGCCTTCTGGTGCCTTCAAAATATCAGAAATTGAGCCACCGAAGGTAATGTGGAGAGAAAAAGACCTTTTAACAAAACGGATTGTGGAAGAGAAAGAATTAGCATTTAGTTATGTTGATACCATCGAAGAATATTTATCCTATATAACAAAAGCCATCATAGCAAAATCCAAAACACCCTCTTATTTCTTTCCTGAACTTGTTCCAAAAGTTGAAGAGTATATCATCAAATTTTTATTTGAGGATGCTTTTGACATAAACAATAGAGAAGAAATTAAGAAATTGAATTTGCCACAGATAAGAAGAACAATTGTGGAATCATTTAATAAAGAAATACTCAAGCTTTCCACGAAAGAGGAAGAAACCTATGTTATAAGCCAGTATAAATTAAGCAACACGCCAGTTCTCCATACCTCAAAAAGTGAAAATATGCTGTATGAACCAAATAAGTGCATTTTCAATATCCTACCAGCAGATAGCTATCTTGAAATTGAGTTTATGAGATATTTAGATTCACAACCTGAAGTTTTGGCATTTACAAAAGTTTTAAGATATTGGATTCCCCTGCGCATAAGATATTACGACCATTATGGATACTTACGGTACTATATCCCCGATTTTGTTGTTAAAACCGAAAATTGTTTTTATTTAATAGAAACCAAAAGGGAAGAGGACATAAATGTTAGATATAAGGACAAAGCTGCTACGGAATGGTGTAAATCCACTACAAAAGGAACAGGATTTACATGGATTTATATTAAAATAATGGCAGAAGATTTTAAAGAATATTCCACTCTTAAAATATCTCAACTTATTACAAATGTTGGCTACAGCCAATTTGCATTGGATAAAATTCATTAATTTAATAAAATCTCGTGGTTTAAATTACAAACATCCCACCAACCCCTCATATATCCTCTCCAAAATTTCCTTATCCGAAAGATACTCAGAATCCACAATTTTATCAAGCTTCAAAGGAAGACCATCCATCCTGTATGCGATCGCGTCCGTTTCGACACCCGTAATTGCAGTAGGAAACACAACAGAGGCGAACTGCGTAGTTGGGCTTTCAAAAGGGTCTATCACAATTAAAGGCATGTCGCGCAATTTCCGCGCTTTATCGCAAGGAAACGAAGAATAAGGGTCTGCACCTACGATTAACGCTGTATCCACCGCGCCTCGCTCTATCACGTCCAGAACCGTTGTCTTACCCGGCTCGAAGATTCTGTCACGGGAAAAATCCACGCCATAAGGATACCCTGTCTCACGTAACAAAAGTTGCACCGCACCGACTACGTTAAAATGCCCCTTCATTGGAAACAGCACGAATTTCACGCCCTCTTTGTTAAGCGCATCAACCAGCGATAAAACAGCTTCGACTTTTTTCGATGCGTTTTCACTTGAAAAAACACCAAGACCAACGAAAATAACACCGTAAAACGCGTTCTTCAACCGGTCCGTTAATTTTACTATGGTATCAAAGTCTATTTCGCCATTTACAAGTTCTCTTAACCCGTTCGTCTCTCCTTTTACCAATTGCTTCATAATCTCCGCTATATTAGCATCTTCACCAGCGTTCACACGCAAGAACCACCTTGATATTTTCTTCAATTCGATGTCAACCACATCAATAGTAATTATTTCCCTATCCAGCACCCCTCTCATTGCATATCTTCCAATTGGATATACTGCGAACCTGGAAAGGTGTCTGGGATGCGACACAATGGGATTAGAGCCCCAGTAAATGACAACGTTGGCGTTATCGCGTATCTCATCCAGCAGAGCATAGTAAAACGGTTTTTTACCTTTTATCAACTCCGAATACAGAAGATTATGGCAAATTGATTCCGTGATGTCATATACTCCCTTCTTGTGCTTTGCTATCTCCAACGCTACACGCTGAGCGTTGTAGCCGCTATTGCTCAGCCCATAGACAAGCAGCTTCTTCGCATTTCTTAGTATATCCACCGCTTCTCCTATTGCATCTTCGTAATCCGTTTCTTTACCATCTACCCTTGGCTTTTTTAGCCTACCCTCATTTTGTGGCGAAAGAAATTTTTCCACACCGAACTTGCATGCGTTTCTTATACCCTTTATTTTGTTTTCCGCTACGTCTACCGAAATGACCACGTCATCACATAGACATGCGCAGAAGGGACATACCGCTGCTTCTAATATCTTCTCGTTCTCTTCTTCCATTTCTATAAGATCATTCCTTTGTCACATCTTCTAACCGGTATCTCAAAAACGTTGAAATTAAAATATTCGTCAACACGAGACATATACATAAAAGAATGATCCCATTTAGACCATACACTAAATAAACTGGTAAGGTCGCCACAGGCGCTAAGCCGTAGCCCGAAAACCGGAAGCTATTATATATGGACGAAGCCGCTCCTCTTGATTCCGGCACGCACTCCACGACCATCGTGTTAAGCGAGGTAAATACCGTTGCGCCTCCTATACCCATGATCATGACCGGAATGAAAAAAGTCATATATGTATTTACGTGCATAAATATCAAAAATGCGGTGAGCAGGATAATCAATCCAATAAGCAACGTCTTCTTTCTACCGATAGAATCTGTAAAATAACCAGCAATCGGCGCTGTCGGAATACCAAAGAATCCTCCTGTGGCTAATAAAATACCTATCTTAGCCTCGCTCACGGATATCGTCAGTGTATCCGCTAAGAACATCATCGTTGCGATAACTCCAAAGAATACGAGAAATCCAATCATGCAAAGTAGTAAAAAATCTTTATTTTTGAATACTCCGCCCATCTTCCTTAATACATTCTTTAATTCGCCGTCACCCTTTGAAGTATCGAAATAAAAGAAGTAAATAGGGCTGAGCAGCCCCGATAAGAGGAATAACAGCAGGAATACAAGTCTCCAATCAATTATTGCAAGAAATCCCGCAACTAACGGACCAAATGCGATTCCCGCTTGTGTTGATGCGCCATACCCACCCATTACCCTACCACGTTCTTTGTATGGGAAGACATCGCCGAGGGTCGCCATGATGATAGGGGCTATGAATGCACTTCCAAGCCCCTGTAATGCCCTTGCACCCAGAAAAAGTCCGATACTATTCGATGATGCGCATAATAGCGATGCGAGTGAAAACGTAAATAGTCCAAAAAGAATGGTTCTCTTTCTACCATAAATATCTGAAAGCGCACCTGAAAAGAGCTGAAAGAATGCAAATGGAATTATGTAAATCGCAATAGATGCCGCTATAAACGAAATATCGGCATTGAAAAATTCTTTAAGCGGTGTAATCAACGGAAGTACCGTATTTCCTCCAAAAGGTCCAAGAAATACTGAAAAATATAATAAAATGAGAAGATGCTTTTTTGATAGTTCGTTCTTTTTCATAAAATAGTCTTATCTATCTTCTTGACTTCATCTTCTCGGTCATTCGTTCAAATTTCTCAGATGGTTTTGCCCTGCCTGCGGTGCTTAGATCGACCGCTTCTGCAATACCCCTTATCCTCTCCCACGGAATTGATGCGACCATAAACCCCGGGTTCCACCTCTCCAGCCTCCTTGCACTTATGTCACCAACCGAGAGGTTGAAGTTCCCTGATACAAGTGGGTAGGTTATCATGCTCCAGCAGAGAGCTCCTCTCATCTCGATAGATGGCGTTTTTCCATCCCAGAACTGATTTAAGGTGATGAGCCTTGATGCCTGCTCGGCGTTTACAAGCATGAGGATGAGGTCCGGCGGAAAAAGGCCGGTTCTTACTGGATAAAGGAACACCTTCTTTGAAAGACCAACGGGTGGCTTTGCAATCCTTTCAACCTCTACGCTTGACCTTATCGCGGTTTTAACGTCAAACCATAGCTTCTCGCCCTCAACCAGCATTTTCCATGATATTTCTCGCCTCTGGATAAGACCAAGATGGGTCCTCCCCCCGGGACAGGCACATCTATCCTCTGAAAGCAATATGACTTTCCCCTCGGATGCTTCCAGTATCGCTCCACACACGGTATAACTCCCTATTTCGGTCTCAACCTCAGGGTCTTCATCTGTGTACTTTACCCCGATTGGCTCTTTTTCTATACTTAAAGCCTCCACAATAATTTTAACGTTCTCGATATATTCTTCCTCCATCTATACCATCTCCTTTAACAGATAACACATTCTTAAAAGTGATAAAACAATATAAAAAAACAGTGACCGCTCAATATTCGGTGGACTTATAAACCTCAAACCCCAAATAACAAGATTCTCACTAAAAGTCCTCAAAATCAAATACAATTTTTGAGCCATCTTTTCTGAGTGACTCTTTTCCTTCAATCTTTTTTGCAATCATGCCAAAAAACTCTTTTCGGTTCTCATTGTTCCAGTCAACGTATTTGCTTTTCTCTTTCAGCTCATTCAGGACGTCTTTTGCTTCCTTTAACTTCAGGCTCCGGTATTTGCATTCAAAAAACCCGATTGCTTTTCTTTCTTCATTCAGAACAACAATATCAATCTCATACTGATTCTTTCCCTTTTCATGTTTCGGGATTGTACCCCACTGACTACCGATTTTCTGGAATTGACAGGGTAAAATGTCCCTTTTCTCAATTAAAAATTCTCGGCAGACCTTTTCAAAGACGAATCCGAGATAGCGGTTGTATTTTCTTCTGTTGCAAGATAATAGACAAATTCCTTCCCTTTTACACTGGCAAGTGAAAGTGTTGTCTTTCCAATTCTTCTTCTCCCGTAAATCACGTAGAAATCCAAACCAGGACCGTCTAATTTCTCTTTAATTGCCTTTAGCTCTTTTCTCCTATTTATGAATTTCATAGCTCATGACCTCTTTTAAAATTTTAAACTAATATAAGTTATGTTATACTAATTTGGATTATATAAAGTTTTGCAATCACGAACAAATCGTAATTGCTCAAAATCTCGTGGAATCTCGTAGTTTTCAGCAAGCAGGGTCATCTCATCCGCAGTACACGCAAATCCAAAACCACATGATATTTCCGTGGTGCAACGGAACGCACAACCCTCGTCTCTTCTACTTCTATTCTTAATGAGTTTCCGAAAGCCGAAGAGAGATTAGCTCTTGCCCTTTCTAAGGGCACGTTAAATAAATCATCACCTTTTCTTCCCGTAGAAACGTCATAATAATGAATCACGCCTCTTGCACCTTCTTTGTTCAATTTCAATGCCCTCACGGCTAATGGCAGGAAAGAATACGCCTGTTCCGGCAGCGGCATGAGCACACGATCTGCAACACCTTCTAACTTCTCCAATTCTTCTCTTGCATCTCCGAGAACCGGTATAACCGTTCCTTCCACCTTGTTCAACGTCACATTCTCCTTCATGTATTCAAACGCATAAGGATTCACGTCAATGGAATAAATCCGCGTTTGCGGTTGCATCTTCGCTATCACAATAGAGAAGCAGCCTACACCTGAAAACGTGTTTATTATTGTCTCGCCGGGTAAAACCTTTTTGGCAACCCGCATCCTCTCGTAGGAGAGCCGTGGAGAGAAGAAAACGTGCTTGAGGTCTACTTTGAAAATGTATCCGCACTCTTTATGCGTAGTTTCCAGGTTCTCATCTCCCCATATCACTTCCAAATCTCTTGTTCGGTATAGCTCGTCTGTATGTGTGTAAAGAGGAACAGCGACGATGGTTCTCACTCGTGGATAAATCCTACGAAGTGCTTCTGCAATGATCTCACATTTTGATTCTAATTCCGGATGAATCTTTAGGATGATAATATCACCGACGACGTCGTAAGATTTTATCAGCTTTTTCAGCTCGTCTTCGTCCAATGCATCCCTCAAAGCTTCTTTTAGCGTCATTTAGCCAAACGCCAACTTCTGTTTTCTCTTGCATCCCGTATCCTGCATCCTGCATCTTCACCCAACTATACAGATGTAAAGAAAGCATATTGAGTAGCGGTTTGCAACTCTCTTCTCAATTTCCTCACGTCTTCTCGATGAATAAAAATTTCGTCTCTGCCCTCTTCTCCTTCTTTTCCTCTCTCGTTTTCTTTACCCAATATCCTCTTTACTATCTCACACTCTAACTTTCCTTGCACCCTTGCTATTCCTCTACCATAATCAGACGACAGTTCTATGTATATAGGTAGTCTTAATTTTCCATAATCCTCTTTTGAAATCAGGTTCGCTATTTTACGCAGTTCTGCTCTCTTTATTCGATAAACCGTGCTGTTTCTCCCACGCACGGCAGGCTTATCTTCAGTTAGCAACGTCAAAAGCGTCTTCCGTTCTACTGGCAAATGCGTATTCAGTGTTTGAACCACCTTTGCTATCACTTTATCATCAACCTTACCGCCTATCATATCCTTGTCTGTATCTGTATAACTCCTTTTTTTACCTTAGCTATACAAATACCATTTTCCTATTACGTAAACCTCTGCACTCCGTTTCCTCGACGCTTCAGGCGAATACGCCCTCGAATACCGGAACTTCTCCCTCACAGCCCTATAAAACTTATCGTAATAAGCTCCTTGAAATATTTTCGCAACGAAATTACCACTGCGTATTAAAAGCGCGGAAGCAATGCTTAACGCAGATTCGCTCAGTTCAAAAGAGCGAAAATGGTCATAACTCCTGTTTCCACTCAACTTTGGCGACGCATCCGAAATCACAATGTCCACTAAATCTCTTCCTTTCAATAAATCTTTGATAGCCGTTACAGTCTCCTCTTCTTTCGTTATGTCACTTTTTATTATCTCTACGCCCTCTATTTTTTCTATATGCTGCAAATCCACGCTTATGACCACTCCACTCTCGCCGACTAACCCTTTTGCAACCTGTGACCAGCCTCCAGGGGCAGCACCCAGATCCACGACAACGTCACCCTCTTTTATCACCTCGAACTTATTGGCTATTTGCAACAGTTTAAATGCGGAACGAGACCTGTAACCCCACTCTTTTGCTCTTTTGTAAAACCTGTCGCTCTTCAAGTCTGTTCTTTTTACCATGCTCCTGCTTTCTTTTTCCAATCCCTGCTACGCATATTTCAGTATTTCCTCTTTACTTTTATCTCTATCTCCGCCCAGTCCTCCTTCACGCCCTTTAACGCAGAAACCGCACCGACAATCGCCTTTCCCATCACATTTTGCACGAATTCGTTTGCTCCTATCTCTTCCTTATCCACAAATATCTCCACTTCTACTTTTTCTTTTTCTTCCATCTTTACTCACTCCTAATTCAATCTTTTTTACCAAAAAATGGCTCTCTATACTTCATCGCCAACCTCAATTTGTTTATTATGTGCTTCTCGTCCACGGTCTCTACGGGAACGAGATTATCATTCCTCAGCAAACAGGACTTTATCTTCCCATCAGACGTTATTCTTAACCGAGAGCAATTCGCACAGAACGCGGTGTTATCCATCGGATGAACAACTTCTACTTCTACACCATCCACAAAATATTTTCTCCTGCGCTGCAGCCGCCTCGTTTTTATAGCCGACGCTTTCGATTTGAGTTCCGCTTCGATCCCATAGAAGTCTGCTTTATAATTTAACATGGAAGGATTAAAAGAAGGAATCAATTCTATTAGCTGCAGGATTGCCACTTCTCCACCACCTCTATTATTGCACTCACGCACAAAACCTACCATGCTAATTATCTCATCCTCGTTTATTCCTTTCAGGAGAACCGTGTTCAGCTTGAGTGACGTAAGACCTGCATCAATCGCACTGTATATACCATCAATCACTTTTGGAAGGTTGTTTCTCGAAGAAGTGATGAAATCGTATCTTTCCTCTTTAAGCGAATCCAGGCTGACGTTCACCCTGTCCAAGCCCGCATCTGCAAGTTCAGCCGCATATTTACTCAATAATACGCCATTTGTTGTTGCCGATATGTCGTCTTCAAAATCTCGCATGCCTTGCACTATGTCCACGAGGTCATCTCGCATCAACGGCTCGCCACCCGAGAATTTTATTCGCCTTATGTCAAAATACGCGGATGCAACTCTTGCTATCTCTATTACAAGCTCGGCACTTATTTCTCCACTTTCCCCTCTTCTTCCTTCTCCTTCATTATGACAATAAATGCAATTCAAGTTACACCGATTCGTGAGTGAAAACCTCAAACTCCTTATCTCTCTACCGTAATCGTCTATTAATCTCTCTTTTTCTCCTTTTTCTCTTTTCATAATCCTATTTCGATTCCACCCTCTATCATCTTGCTAAAAGAAAGATAAAAAGTCAGCAGACACCCATGCTATTACACTCATCACAAACACAAAAATCGCAAGACATAAAGCAACCCCGTATATCCTTTTATCCCATGCTAACACCTTCCTTCCATCCAAAACACTAACAGGGATCATGTTGAAAACAGCCAGTATTGCATTTATTATCACCCCGAACCAGCCTATATCTTTAAAAATACCCGGCGGAGCAAGGATGAAAAGAGGTAAGAAAAGAAAAGCCAATGCTATATTCATCATCGGTCCTGCTATCGCTATCTTACCATTTTCTTCTCTCGTGAGATACGGATTGAAAATCATAACAGCACCGGGTGCCGCAAATATGAAGCCCATAAAAGCTGTTACTATTGCCACGAGCAACATAAAAGGTGCCATCCTGAACTCAGACCATGCGCCATATCTTTGTGCAACTACTTTATGAGCGAGTTCATGGAAAATGAATGCGAAGCCAACGGTAACCGCGGAAATAATAAAAATGCGAAAAGTTGAAACTAACAAACCAATATTCATATATCCTTGATGAGGGCGTGCAATAACTATAGTAAAGGCGATAGAAATAGCGAGCCATGCTATCAAAAGATGCTTTATTTCTGTTTCGCTCGTTTTTATCGGCATTTTACTTGGCACTAACCAGATAGCCCGGGACGGATTCGAACCGCCGTCTCGAGGTCCAGAGCCTCGGATGATTGACCTCTACACTACCGGGCTACTTTCTTATATGTTATTTTTGATATTTTTAGGATATAAAAGTGATATACTTGTTTACCGCTGAGCACGCAGAGAACACAGACAGTCAGAAAAATTAGGCTCAGACGATTTTTGTCTCCTTCTTCAAACTCTTTGCAAATGTCTCTACCTCGCGAAGCATGTTCTCTTCTGACCCCAATCCCTCCTCTACTATCCTTATGAATGCACTACCCACGATTGCACCATCTGCGACCTCGCAAACCGTTCTTACATGCTCACGCTTTGAGATACCAAATCCAACCGCCAGTGGCACATGTTTATCCCGTGATAATTCCATTTCCTTTATCCCCCCGATAAGTGGGCGTATCGTATCAGAAAGCTTCTCTCTCGCTCCTGTTACGCCGAGCAGTGATACGACATAAATGAATCCAGACGCAACATCCAGAATCTTAGCCATTCTCTTCTCCGTCGTCGTAGGTGCAATAAGGAAGATTAAATTGGTTTCATACCCCTTGCATATTTTTAGTAACGGTTTTGACTCCTCCACAGGCAAATCAGGCACGATTAACCCTTTTATCTCTGCGGATTCGCAATCGTTCACGAATTGTTCCAGCCCCCTTTGTAACACCAGATTGTAATAAGTAAGGCAAACCTTTTCCACTCCTTTTATTCCCGCAGCGACGTTAAAATATAAATCCGGATTCATCCCCGCGTTTAAACTGCTTTCACTCGCTCGCTGTATCGTAATACCATCTGCGATGGGGTCCGAGAAGGGCAAACCGAGCTCTAAAATGTCCACTCCGCCTTTTGTTAAAGCATCTGCTATTTTCGAGGTCTCCTCAGCAGTGGGATAACCCGCAGTGATGAACCCTATCAAAGCTTTCTCATTCTTTTTCTCCAGTTCTTTGAACTTGTTTTCTAAGCTCATCCCTTCATCAACGTACCATGTATAATAAAAAAGAGTGGGGTTATTTATTATTTTTTTATTGCAACTTCCAATATGTCTCCGATAAACGTGCCAAATATGAATACAATTACTAGGAATACCACATTTATAAATATTCCGATTGCACCCGCCGCAAAGAGGAAGAGCCCGCCCACGAAAAACCCGATAATCCCGAATACTATCCCAAGAATAATACCGTACACAATACCCTTTTTGAAAAGTTCCCAGCGCTTTTCCTTCCCGGGTTTCGTGTATCCGTATACCAATCCTATAATAAACGCAAGTATCGCTAATATCATTTTTTCGACTCCAAAGATTTTACATGTGAGGAGGTATATAAACTTTTCGAAATGTTCCCTTGGACAGGCAGATGAAAATTTCGCCTGACGGCGACAATGAATCAAAAAATCTTCCTGCTCTTCGCCTTCGCACCCATCCCCTCCTCTATCCGCAACAATTGATTGTATTTACATGTCCTCTCGCTTCTTGCAGGTGCGCCTGTTTTTATTATCTCTGCGTTTATTGCAACCGCGAAATCTGCGATAAGCGTATCCTCTGTCTCGCCTGACCTATGGCTGACTACTTTCTTATATCCGTTCTCAGAAGCCAATATAACGGCATTCAGAGTTTCTGAAATAGTGCCTATTTGATTCAACTTCAGCAGGATTGCATTTGCCGCTTTTTTCTTTATCCCCTCTCTAAGTCGCTTGACATTCGTCACGAACAGGTCATCGCCTACTATTATGTTCCGCGGCAGCTTAGCCGTGAGTTCCGCAAATAACTCGAATGAATCCTCTTCAAAAGGGTCTTCTATCAATTCTATCGGATATTTCTCCACGAGGGCTCGATAGAAGTCAATTAGTTCATAGCCGTCTTTCTCCATGCCGTCTATCATGTATTTTCGCTTCGCAGAGTCGAAGAAAGAAGAAGCCGCGGCATCCATGCCCAACCGTATTTCAGCTTCAGAATAACCCGCTTCTGTTATCGCTTCTGTTATCGCATCTAATGCCTGAGCCGTCTCACGCATAGGTGGTGCATAGCCACCTTCATCCCCTACATTCGTGGCTATCTTACCGTATTTTTCCGCTAACACTTTTTTAAGTGCGTGATAAGTCTCAACGCCAGCTCTTAAATTATCGCTGAACCTGTCAAAACCTACGGGTAGAATAATAAACTCCTGTATGCTCAGCTCGTTACCCGCATGCTTACCGCCGTTTATCACGTTCATCATCGGCACAGGAAGCTCATACCGCAGCACCGTCCCCGCGACATCCTCACAGATATATGCAAAGAGCGGTTTTTTTAACGAATCCGCTGCCGCTTTACAAACAGCCATCGAGGTTCCAAGAATAGAATTTGCACCCAATCTCGACTTGTTTTCCGTTCCGTCCAACGTTATTAGTCGCTCATCTATTTCTTTTTGTTCAAGAGCATTCTTTCCAATTAGCTCGTTTTTTATCACCGTATTAACGACCTTAACAGCTTTAAGAGCGCCTTTACCACCATATCTTTTCTTGTCACCGTCTCGTTTCTCCCACGCCTCTTTACTTCCGGTAGATGCCCCTGAAGGCACACTCGCTCTGCCAAATCCGTTCTCTGTATGCACTTCTACTTCTACGGTCGGATTTCCACGAGAATCCAAAATCTCTCTTCCTTTTATTTCCTCTATCTCTATTATGCTCATAGTTGTTTCACCTCTTGCTAACGATAATTAATACATGTTTCCCTGTTATTTTTCCTTCTTTCATTTCATTCATCTCCTGATCTCAATTACAGGGTTTGTTTTTGGAGCTTCTATGATAACCTCTTCTCCTCCATCCACGATTCCTATGCACATGAGCAATGCCATGGCACATACAATTGCTGCTGCTTGCTTGCTTACTTTCCTAAATAATCAGTCCATGCTTTCTCACATTCTTTCTTTCTTTTTACAATACTCTGAAATTCCCAGTCATCTGCTATTTTTAGATTTTTCTCACGCATGAAGTTTATAAAATAATTTGCTTTATCTAAGACCTCTGTTACAAAGTCTTCCAGAGGTACTGCAATAGGCTTTCCCTTGCCACCCATTTTTTTGTCGAAAATTGGACCACCAGTTTTCGCATCTAAGTTTGGAGCTCCCGCTGCCATATAATGTACAGTCACATCAACTAAATTGCCATGGCGTTTGAATACAAAATCAAAGGGATTATCAAGTATAGAACATCTAACTTCATTTGTTGTTCCAATAATGGTCGGTAATGCTTTTAGCCATCTGTCAAATACGGAAAAATAGTGATCACTGACAATAGACTCTGATTTACTTTCATCATGTTTTGTTATATTAATGCCATTACATATCACCACCACGGGTCCTCCTACATATTCGTTATAGTTATCAAATCCTTCCATAAAAATTTTTAATTTAAATTTTTTCATATTTTCACCTTTATTTACCCCATGGCCATCTGACACCAAGACCCTCCTTTGGGAATGCTGTTGTAACTCCCCTCCCTTTCTCGATTATCCCCATTTCATCAACTCCGTTATTAAAACCGTGATCTATGGGTCTGAATATGATTTTAGTTACATCTTGAGGATCTGGAGTACCCTTTTCTAACCCAGCCTCGATCATTTCTTCGACTTCATCCCAATCCATTCCTTCAGGGAATAGAGAAGTACCCCGCTCTGGAGAGCCATCTATATGTTTAAACTGGATATGTTTCTTTCCAAAACCGGGTTTCCATACACCATCAACAAAATAATCTTCCTTACCAACTTTTATGACTGTTGTATCACTTACAACTTCGGTTCCGGCTTTAACACTCCTACTTGGAGCTTTCAACATCCTAACTAGCTGTTCTTCCCCAGCAGTTATATCGATGGGATCAATCCCCGTCCCCCTCACATATACCGCCAACTTCTCGGGATTAACCTTATTCATGTCAATGACATTCCACTCCACACCCTTCGATGTTATCTCAACAATTTCTTCCTTATACTGCTTCACCAACGTATTAACAAACCCTTCGCCATGCTTCTTAAATATCTTCGCTAATCCTTTCTGTGCATCATCACCCCATTCTTTCAATGCTTTTCTGCCAATCTCTGACTTTGCCATCCACTCTGCTGTATCATCGGACATCTCAGCCAAGTTTTTACCTGCTCTATCAGCTTTACCCTTCCCTAAACTTTCCAGAAGTCCTTTCCCAGTTTGCTTATCAACGTTCTTTAAAGCCTTATTCCACCCATTTAGAGCCGGTTGACTTAATTCATCCCACCACGGGACGTAATGTATGATGCCCAATTTAAATCCAACATCATCAAACCATTTAACCGTCCAACTGACACCACCTTTAACATATTCTACGGTACCATTTGCCTTTGTTTTTATAACCCGTCCCGTCTCGCCAATATCATCCACAAATTTTAGAGCACGACCTTTCCCAACGACCATAGCCAGGCCGTGACCAACAAATCCAGCAGGTATAAATGGAGATACAGCATCGCCAACAAGCATCGCCTCCTCGAACTTACACCTATCCGCAGCGGGTCCAGCATTCTCGCGGATTTCAGCAACACAGTTCCTTGTGTCACCAACACAGCCTTTTATCGCATTTACACATTGCGGAACGCCAAAAGAATCCTCTTCCTGGAACACGCACTTGCAGAACTCTTCCGTGCTCCATGCAACTGAAGCAACGTCAATAACAGCCATCGCAACAGCCACAGGCGCTATTTCAGGTGTAAAATCGTCAATTCGTGAGAAATTGGAGCAGTCGCCTTTTGATTGCGCCACACGCGATTCACCGGGCAGTGTTGCAATGAAATTAACAACTTCTTTTGATTCGTCCACGGTTATATCCCGCGATTTCTGATAATCTCCTTCGTAATCCAGATTCGTTATCCTGTATCTTATGTCTATGTGGTGATTGCCGTATGGGACATCCTCGATGTATGCATACCCAAAAGGATTGGTCAATGCCCTTTCTTCCCCATCCACATACACATAAACGTTCGCTACTGGATAGCCATTGATATTATCCACGTTTACCTGAAGGTCGCCTCTATGCGTGTCGCAGTCACAACCACCGGAATCACAACCCGCCTCGCTAAAACAATACCCTTCTTCATAACAGTAGTAATGCTCATTGTCTATCTCACAGCCGCACCCACTAAGAGTACCGCTACATGAGGGAGTGCATGAGTTGGGATAGCCAGATGGATTACATTCACCACCAGCATGGAAATAACAGGTTACCGTGCTTGTTGATAAGGTTGTGTAATCAGGTGTACTATCAACAGAATCTGAATGTATGTTTATTGGACTTTCAGATGTTACAGTCTCGCCACCCGACACTATGCCGCCGAAGAGCTGCGAACCCAGTAGTAACGCTATAATAAAAATCCCTATAATCGTATCCATCGCTTTGCTTTTTTCGCCTTTCAATTATCTTATCATGCCTCCTTATCCTGGTTTGACGGAACAACGGCAGTTTGACTTAGGGTAAGGGAAGAAAATCAGGTATATAAAATTTTCGATTCGTTTATTTATCCTTCTACTTTTATATTTATATTTCGTATCGTGCAACATATATTTTCTACGAGCCCAAAAAAGAAAAGAAGGAGATTTATCATAGATGAAAGAAAGCGGGGAAGAAACAGAAAAGACGAAAAAGGTGCTTGTAACAGACCATATTTCTGAAGAGGGTATAAGAAAGCTGCGGGAGTTTGCAGAAGTTGATATTGAATTAGAATTGAGCAAGGAAGAATTAACGGAGCGTATTGGGGGCTATGATGCGTTAATCGTGAGAAGTGGCACGAAAGTGACGAAGGAAATAATAGAAGCAGGCGGCCGATTAAAGGTAATAGGCAGAGCAGGTGTCGGCGTGGACAACATAGATGTGGAAACTGCGACGGAAAAAGGAATAATGGTGGTGAATGCGCCAGAAGCAAATACTATATCTGCGGCGGAACACACCATTGCAATGCTGCTCAGCCTTTCGAGAAAAATACCGGCTGCGAATGTGTTGCTGAAATCAAGGAAGTGGGAGAGAAAAAAGCACATGGGTGTGGAAGTAAATGGCAAGGTATTAGGCATAATAGGTCTGGGAAGAGTGGGAAGTGAGGTAGCGAAGAGGGGGAAAGGGCTTGGGATGAGAGTCGTTGCTTATGACCCTTTCATCTCATTGGAGAGTGCGAGAGAACTTGGAATTACTCTTTTAAGCATTACTGAGGTTCTTTCTGTCGCTGATTTTATATCGCTGCATACTCCACTGACAAAGGACACGCATCACCTGATAGGTAATAAAGAGTTCGAGTTGATGAAAGATGGCGTTCGTGTGATAAATTGTGCTCGTGGAGGAATAATAGATGAGGATGCACTGAAGGATGCGATAAAGAGTGGTAAAATAGCAGGAGCGGCCTTGGATGTTTTTGAGCACGAGCCACCCGATGAAAGTGAATTAGTGCAAATGGAAGAAGTAATTGTTACGCCTCATCTGGGTGCATCCACGGAGGAAGCACAGAGGGCTGCTGCTGTGGTTATTGCTGAGGAGGTAATAACCGCATTGAAGAACAAGCCTGTGAGGAATGCCGTGAACATGATATACGTCGAAGTGGATTTGATGGACGCTATAAAGCCCTATTTAGTATTAGCAGAGAAACTCGGACGGCTCTCAGCACAGCTCATACCAAAATCGAATAGGCTTGAGCAATTTAACGTTTCTTATAAAGGAGAAATAGGAATGGCAACACACAGCATAGGGAAAAACACGAGATTGATAACCGTAGCAATGCTGAAGAGCTTTCTATCGTGGTTCACCGATGGTGTGAATTATGTGAATGCCGAGGCAATAGCGAAGAAATTTGGGATAAAAGTCACGGAAAGCAAGACCGAGGACGTTGAAAATTTCTCCTCACTGATTAGCATTACAACGACCACGCGGATAGAAGATGAAGGAAAAAAAAGGACCGTTGCAGGCACACTCTTTGGAATAGACGATCCAAGAATAGTGAAAATAGACGGGTTCAGGGTGGATGCATCTCCTTCTGGTTACATGCTTATATGCTCCTTCCTCGATAAACCGCGGGTGATAGGTCCTGTTTGCATGATTTTAGGCGACCGCGGCATAAACATAGCAGGGATGCAGGTGGGAAGGGAGAAAGTAGGAGGTGAAGCGGTTATGGTGCTTAATGTGGATAGTAGCGTTAGTGAGGATATAATGGAAGAGATGGAAAAGGTGAAGAACATATTTGATGTTAAGCTTGTGAAGCTGTAAAATTAAACATACAAAAGTCTTATTCTTTTTAAGAAAAGGTTTGTTGAGGTAAGAATGAAAAAGAGAAGAAAGCCAAAATTCGAGAGGTATGGATGGTGGAAAAAGAAGAAGTTGAGTAAGAGCTGGAGAAGACCTCGTGGGCATGATAACAAGATGAGAGAGCATATAGCGGCGAAGGGCGCGATGGTGAAAGCAGGATATAGGAGAAAGAAGGAAGAAAGGGGGATACTTCCGTCTGGCGTGCGAGAAGTGCTTGTTTCCAATACGAATGACCTTACTAAGGCAGAGGTTGCAATTGATGGAATAGCTGTGCGGATAGCATCTTCCGTTGGAAGGAGAAAAAGGGAACAAATAGAAGAGGAAGCGGGAACGCTTGGTATAAGGGTGCTTAATCCTAAGCATTAGAACGCAAATAAAGAGGAATTTTAATTAAAAGCAATGCCAAAAAGAGCTCCTGACCCCATTACCGAGGAAGAGCTAAACAAAATCTTGGATGCTGCTATCGTGAATGATAGAGACTATCTGATATTAAGGCTACTTGCAAGAACTGGCATCCGTATAGGCGAGCTTTACGGTGTCTATAAGTGCGAGCGCGGGGAATGGATATACGGGATACAGAAGAAAGACATTGACTTCCGCAACAAAAGGCTGTGGGTATATTCGTTGAAGCAGAAGAGATATGTAAGAAGAGAGGTCCTTGCTGACGATGCCACTATGGTGTTGTTGAAGAGATACACAGAAAAGATGAAGCCCGAGGATTATGTTTTCAGAAGCATCTCGTATAGACAAATTCAGAGGCTGCCGAAGAAGTATGCCCTGCAAGCAGGTGTAGATAAAAACGTGTCATGCCATTCCCTTCGACACTTCTTTATCACGCATTCCTGGAGAAAAGGGATAGACATTGCCAGACTCCAATACCTCGCAGGCCATGCTGACTTGAAAACCACAATGATATACACGCATGTGACGACAGAGGATGTGGAGAAAAAATATCGTGAGATATACGAGGAATAGGTTGTTATAAGCTACCCGTTTGTTATGGTTAAAAATCGAAAAGCATTTATATATACTCTGGAATTTGTGATTTAGAAATATAGGTTAATCATTCACCAGAAGTCGCATATATTTCATAAGGCATTATCTTCTTGTTCGCCTTCTTCTTCCCTCTCAACTTATTTACGAGGTCGGCGGCTTTCTCCTTCTTCTTCCGCTCCTTCAACCTCCCCATTATGCTCGCCATCTCTTTCGCCTTTCCCTCACTGCCGTATTCCTTCTCCTCCTCCTTTACATACTCACCATCTACATCCTCTTCCACCGCTATTTCCTCTTCTTCCTCTTCCATTCCTTCAAAAACCATTACACCTACACTCACTTTAACTCCACCTCCTTACACTTTTATTACTTCTTTTTCTTGATAAAACTTTCCTCTTTTACCGTAAACTAAGAAATTATCTTCTCAGGATATAATCTTTTCGCTGCTGATAAAACTTCCGCGATTTCTCTCCCCTCTTTCATTTCCGCCCCCATCTCTTCCTTATTCAGTATAAACGGCTCGTCCAGTATTATTTTCGCTTCGTTAAGCACCATCGTTGACCAGCTAACACTTCTCACGTGTGACCCGTACCCTTTCAACATCTCAACCTTGAAAAAGTCCCTCGTATGCTCAGGTGCATTATCCAATGCATATTTTACTCTATCGGATAAAGAAGACCAATCAACCTGCGGCAGTTCTTTCTTTGCAAATGCCAGCGACTCCTTCGGATTGAAAAGACAACTACCTTTTGTACTCTCTTCTTCGTCCACAATGTAGTACAGCACGCTCTCATCCAGCAATGCATACTGGTTACAAATGCTTATTCCTTCAAAGGCGCTTTTTGGCTCATAATTCACAAGCAGTGCCAGTTTCGTCACCCAGTCTATCCCATCCACATATTCTTCCACTCGCCGAGCTTCCAGCTTCTCTATCACTTCCTCTAAACTCCTTTTACCTATTTCATCCCACTTTCCTTCTTCTCCCATCTCTTCATACATCTTCTCTATTCCCTCGAGATAAAACCGGAGAATAGAAACGGCATCTGTCATCTCCTCGTTCTTCAACTTTATCTTCCACTCGCATTCCTGTGTATCCGCTGATATTTTCTTGAATGCCCTCACCGGGTCGTCTATCTCCGGCGCATCGTCCAGGAAGCCCAATTCAAATGCACAAATTACCATCGCTTGCGCGACATCACGCAAGAAAATTGCGTATTCGGAACGAAGTGCCTCATAATGTATATCGTGCAGTCGCCAGTATTGACGTGCCGCATGAGGCTGGTCTCTCGTGTTCAAGATGCCTCTACCCGAGGTAGTGGCAAGAGAAGACTTCTGAACAACAAACATCGCTCTTGGCGAAATAACAAACTTCACCCCTTCTTTACCAATGGTGTCCCCGGAAACAACATCCCCGGACCCAGTGAACAATATTCTCGTGACGACCCAGGGTATTAGCGCTTTTTCTACACGACTCCAATCCTTGCACGCCTCTCTTTTTGTTATTATATTCCCGTGCGTAGAATAGGTCTTGGTTTTTACTTTTTTACCTTTGCCATCGCTACTACGATTGGCGACATTATTTTTATGAACAACCACTTTCTTCTTTAAAGCCAGACTTGCCTCCCTTGACCCCACAAAAGCATATATCTCTGATGCTTTATCGTATGCCACGGCATCAAAGGGATTATTGTAAGAGGGTGTCGCTATTTCAAGATGCCCCATATCGTTATAAATCCGACAGCCGTTATCACCATACGAAGACGTTATCCTCGATTCATGCGCTTCTTGAGATACCTCCGTAATTAGGTCCCACATTACATCCCTTGAAAATCCTCTCCTTTTTAAACCTTGAATCGCGGCGTTAGCGAGCAGAGAAGGATTTGAAATCGCTTTTGCACTCACGGGATATTCCTGCTCTATTCCTCTTATCTTATTTTCTGTTCCTCCTTCCTTCTTTCTCGCACTCATTAGCCTTTGTGGTAATTTTATTTTTATAAATTTTTTATCTTCGCATTCTATACCTTCCTAATTCAACAATAGTTACTGCATTCTCTAACTCTTTTACATCAAGGAGAGTTAGGAATTCTCTTAAAACTTTATCAACGCCCCAAAAACTTCATCTACCATTATATCTCTTCTTCCTTTTCATTCCCCTTCTTCTCCTCTCTCCTTATCTCCTCTGCCTTCTCCTTTATACTCCCCCCATCCCACCCATCCAGTTCATCAAATCTATAAGTTTTGTTATTGGAATACAGCAAATAGTCTAAATACGGATTCCTGACGATTCTGTTTCTTATTTCTCTGCTTATCTCCTCCTCCCAGCCCCTTATGTCCCCCTCCTCTGCAAGCAATCGCACGAGAACCTGCCTTGTTCCTTCCCCGCTCCTCCTCTCTCGCAAAAACACCACCACTGCACTTGGCATCCTCGCAAGTTCCGGATACCTCTCAAATAGCCTCGAATATTCTTCCCCAGTCGGCCTACTCACATCTATCCTTACCTTTGGCTCCCTGTTTATCGTTATCTTATTCCAGCTCAGGACAGCATTCTCGAATTCTGACGCAAGTCTTACCCTTAGCTCGGCTCTCGAATCCTTTGGCGGGAACAATAACGCTTCCCCTATCTCCTCTTCCGTTAGTATTCGCTCCACCCCCACCCTATCCACCACTTGCTCGTATAAGTCATAATCACAGAGATTGGCGAAATCAAACGATGCCGCTATCTCTTTCTCCACACGCTCATCCATCATGTATATGCTCCGGTAATCAAACTTCCCCTTTGACGTGCATTTATATTCAAAATCATCTATCTCATTCTTTATCACCCATAACTTCATCACCCATTCTAAACGCCGCACCACGTATGGGTCTTCAAGCAATCCCTGCTCGAATTTGTCACAAATCTTCTTGAACGTATCCAAAACGTATTTGTCCCAGTAAGATGTCTCTCGTTCCTCAAACAACTCCTCTATCACCGTAAGATAATAACAATTAAGATAATCAATCGCGGACTGAGTCCTCCCATTCATTAACTTTATCCGCCAATCACCTTCGGTATTCACCGAAATATCTTTGAATGTTTGAAGCGGATTCCAGATGTCCTCTACATGCGAGATATTCCCTGTTTCTATTGCATCTATTACATACGATGTGAGGGCATTATTGAGCAGCCGTGTAACCTCAGAGCGAACACCCTCACCCGATGTAACATGGACACGATATTTATCCTTTGTACTCAACGGCTCGTCTCGTGTAGATAATATAGGCCATTGAGAAGGCGACTCCGTGAGAACACGCTTCGAAACCATCGCTTTCGGCGAAATCACATATCTTATCCCTTCTTTTTCCGCTATAAACCCGCCAGCGCCAAAGAATATCTTCCGAAGCACTAAAAACGGTATGAGCAAATTCTCTTTACCCGCAAATTTCTTCCTCTCCACCATGTATGATTCGTGCGTGCCCCGGCTATACCTCTTGTCTATCTCCACATTTGCTTTCCAGCATTGGATGCGTGCAGGGTTATTCCCTCTCTTCTTCAACTTTTCCCTGTATCTTTCATTTGCTTTCTCCACGCCTATCTGCATGTACAACTCCGACGCCTTATCGTATTTCAGCACCTCAAAAGCATTTCGGCATTCAGGCGTGGCTATCTCTAAGTGACCTCCAGTGCAGATGTAAATCCGAGAGCCATTTCTCAAAAAGCCATCGTTCCTCCTCCGTAACTTCGAGCATATCGCATCCGCTCCATCAAAAAAAGTATAATTCTCAAGTGCATGAATCACTTCATCCACATGATAAAATCTCGCATACCTGTACAAGCCAGGCGATTCTGAACTTATGCCCACTCTAAATTCGTGCTCTAACCCCTGCCATTTGTTCAAATCCTCCCCCATTTTAAAAATGCATTCCCGTTTCTTCTTCCGGCATTCCCTCATACCCTGATGCTAATATCTCCTCCGCTCTTCTCTGCACAAACTTGTCAAATCCCTCTTTTAGGTGTCCCATGCTCACCCCTATATCCTCTATGCGTTTATACTTCTTCTGCAAATCATTCGTCTTGCTTCCCGCATCTAATATCACTTCAATTCTTTCATTATCCCACATTCTCTTCATATCCCCACTGCTGATATCTCCTTTTTTCAACATTAGCAATGTCCTCTCCTCCAATGCCTTATCCCTCGCATAGTTGAATATCTGGGCTATAAACCGCCCGGTTATCGTATCCGCCCTCCTTATCCGCCCTATTTCCGTCTCAACATAAGTATCACTGTACATATAGCCGACCATCTCCCTAACCAGATACGCCCTCGCCTCTTCTTCTCCACCCCTTTCCTTTACCAGGTAGCAGTCAATAGGAATATTTTTAGCATATAAGGAGGCAATGGAATATGCAGCTTCCTTATCAGGTGCTGGAACCTCAATTATCTTGTCAAATCTCGCCCTGAATGCGGAATCTATAAGATACAACCTGTTCGTCGCTCCTATCACCGTAAGGTGTGGATGCAGAGCATGGAAACCCTCCAACAGGTCCAGTAGTTGCCCGGTAACTCTCTCCGGCGCTCCCGAGGAACCTGTGTACATGCCCCTTTCCTGTGCTAACGCATCTATCTCGTCAAAGAAGATTACACCATAGTCATTTTCCCCTTCCTCTAATTTAGCGTTCGCAGTCTTGAACACCATTCTCACATTCTTCTCTGATTCGCCAAGCCACATGCTGAAAAGCTCTCCTGCTCCTACCTTCATAAATTCACAATTCGGTAATGCGGATGCCAACGCCTTTGCACACATCGTTTTCCCGCATCCTGGCGAACCATACAGAAGTATCTTTCTCGAACCTTCTCCATATTTTGTGTAATCGTCAGGATTTATCATCGGAAGAACAATGCTCTTTATTAATTCCTGTTTTACCTCCTTCAAGCCCCCAATGTCATTAAAACTCACCTCAGGGCTCTTCGTGACTTCATAGCGGGAGAATTCCTTTGTCTTGTAACTCTTCTTTATGTCAAACGTGCCGGGGAGAAGTCCTACCTTCATCCCCTCTTTTATCTCTTCCTTCTCTTCTTCTCTTAGCTTTTTATATAATCTACCACGTCCTTTTCCCGTGGATATTTCAACTATCCATTCATCTTCAGTGTCGTCCTTCCTCAACTCCTCTATCTCCCCCACCTCTAAATCCACCATCCGGTCATATACCTTCGTGATTCCTATGGTAAATCCACTGGGGTTATTCCTATCCGGGATGCGCCCTATGAAGACATATTTCCCTTCTTGTAGCTCCCTTATTTCTTCCTCAGTAAGCGTTCCGTATGGCAAAGCCTTTAACGCACCATTCAAATTCACGATGGCGCCCTCATCAGTCTTTTCCACTACGAATCCACAGTCTAAAGGCGGTGACCTCGCTTTTGACACAAGTTTCTCCAAATCAGCTTTATACGCTTCTGTCTCCTCGTATTTCCTCCTCAACCGCCGGTAGTCACTCTCTAACCGTTCATATTCGTATCTTGGAATATAGTCCACCCTTTCTCCCATGTTTAATCCCCTTTTACAATATAAGAATTGATTTTATAAAAATGCGATACCTCGCTCTTGTTTTTACATAATTATATTTATAATATATAGATAGATAAATAGATGCTGGATGAGGAACGATGAAAGAGGAGAAAAGAAAAATACAGCTCACAGGCGGTTCAACTCTCACTATATCGCTACCTATAAAATGGGCGAGAGAAGCGGGTTTAAAGCAAGGAGATGAGCTCTCTTTAATCCAACGCAGTGATAACTCCCTCGTCATAACACCGGAGAAGAAGGAAAAAGACCAGATAAAATCCGCTGAGTTCGAGTTCTCGGAGGAAGAAAGCTTTGAAGACAACTTCAGGTATCTTATCGCTTATTACCTCGTTGGATACGACCTCGTAAAGCTTTTATCTCCCAACGGTTTCGGGGCTGAAGAAAGGAAGAGGATAAAGGAGGAGGTGAGGAAGAGGCTGATAGGCATGGAGGTCGTTGGAGAATCGTCAAGGGAAATAGCACTCCAAAGCTTTTTAAAATACGAAGATTTTACACTTAGAGATGCGATACGGAGCATGTCTGAAATAATATTGTCAATGCATGCAGATGCGATTTCTTCGCTCAAAGAAAGCGACGCGAACCTTGCGGAAGATGTTATAGAGCGCGATAACGAGATAGACAGATTTTATTTACTTATTGTAAGGCAGCTCAAAGCTGCGATGAGCGACCCCGATCTTGCAAGGAAGATAGGCGTGGGCAGGCAGCGCGACAGCCTGGGATACAGGATAATAGCAAAGTGCATGGAGAGGATAGGCGACCATGTAGAGAATATAGCGAAGAATTCCTGGATGATAAATCCAAAAAGCACCGTATCGGGACCTGTATCCTTCGGGGGCAAAAGCTTAGAAGGCATAAAGGAAATCGGCTTCCGTGCCGAAAACCTGTTCAATAAGACTCTGGCTTCCTTATCGAATACGAATATGAAAGAGGCGAATGAAGCGATAAGGGATGCAAATGCGCTGATAAATAAGTTAGAGGGAATAAATGAGCGGGTTCTGGCAGAAGAGCTGAGTATTACAGATAAAATACACGTTCTTTCTATCCTGGAGAGTTTGGGAAGAATAGCGAAGTATTGCACAGATATAGCAGAGGTAACGATAAATAGGGGGACAAAAATAGCAGGAGAATTGGAGTTTTAAGATATGTTAGAGAAGTTAAGCAGTTCGCTGAAGGAAACGATTCGGAAGATAGCGATGGCGAAGAAGATAGACAAGCGTACGGTTGACGAGCTAGTGCGGGACATACAGCGGGCTTTGATTCAGGCAGACGTTAAGATTTCACTGGTGAAGGAGCTTTCGGATCGCATAAGAGAGCGCAGTTTGAAAGAGAAGATGGTGTTGAATCCGAGGGAGCACGTGATTAAGGTGGTCTATGAGGAGTTGATGAACATCATAGGAAAGAGCGTGGAAGTGCCTTTAGCCCCTCAGAAGATAATGATGGTGGGTTTGCATGGTACGGGAAAAACGTCATCATGTGCGAAACTTGCGAGGTATTTTCAAAAGAAGGGGTTAAAGCCTGCGGTTATCTGCGCTGACGTGTATAGACCAGCGGCATCCGACCAGTTAAGGCAACTGTGTGATAAAATAGGCGTTCCGTTTTACGACGGCGCGAATCTACCGGAAGGAAAAGATGTGATGCGCATAGTGAATGCAGGAATGAAAGAATTTGAGAAGTATGACGTTAAGATAGTGGATACCGCGGGAAGGCATGCTCTCGAGGAAGACATGATAGAAGAGATAAGAGAGATAGAAGAGATGATAAAGTCGGAACAGAGATTTCTTGTTCTGGATGCGAGCATAGGGCAGCAGGCATCAGTGCAGGCGCGGGCTTTTGACGATGCAAGTGGAATTACCGGCATAATTATAACCAAGATGGATGGAACTGCGAAAGGAGGTGGTGCGCTTTCTGCGGTATCGGAGACGAATTCTGGAGTTGCATTTATAGGCACGGGGGAAAAGGTAGATGATTTTGAGAAATTTGAATCCGATGGGTTCATCTCACGGTTGCTCGGGATGGGCGACATAAAGTCATTGATAGAGATGGCGGAGGAGAGTTTAAAGCCCGAGGATGTTGACGTTGACCTCTTAAAAGGGAAATTCACGTTAAATGTTTTGTATAAGCAGTTAGAAGCGGTGAAGAAAATGGGACCTTTGAAGAAATTAATGCAAATGATGCCATTAGGTGGGCTTGACATTGATTTCGACGATCAGATGTATCAAATTACGGAGGATAAATTGAAAACATTCAAGGCGATGATGGATTCGATGACGGTGGAAGAGCTGAACGAGCCGAAGATAATAGGTGGGTCGAGGTCAAGAAGAATAGCGAGGGGTTCGGGCACGACAACCGCGGAGGTAAACGAGCTGCTAAAATATCATCGGCTGATGCAAAAGATGATGAAGAGTTTAAGCACGGGAAGAGGAATGGGGAAAATACCGATGATGAAAGGGATGCCAATAGGTAAGATGATGAAGAGGATGAAGTGAATGTAGTCATTCCAGTAATAAATTGCAAGTAATAAACCACGCGATTTCACGAGATTAACACAAGAAAAGGAGGTTTATAGGTGGCAAAATCACCGATGGAACACTGAAACCAGATTCCTATTATTGTTCTCTCGTGAAAATCTGTGTGATCTTGTGGTTATAATTTTCGGAATGACTATAGAAAAGCCACCCAGAACTCGCTTTGTTCAATTAAAAACTGCTGAATTCCTCGACTGAGACATTCACCACCCCAAATCTACTCGCGGCTTTCCTGCTTCTAAAAATGTTTCGGCTATTCCATGGCCGAGTTCTCTGGCAAATACGCCAAATAACGACTCAAAAGGTGCTTTTCTTCCGTATTCAACGACTCTTGGCTTCCCTTCGATTCCTGCCATTTCCGCTGCGAGGTCAACGGCATCCTGAAAATTACCCAACTCATCTACCAACCCCATCTCTTTTGCCTGCCTGCCCGTGAGGATTCTGCCATCGGCAAGCTCTAAGACCTCTCTCTCGTTCATCTGTCTTCCTTCCGCTACTGCTCGAACGAACTGAAAATAGATATCATCAATCATTTCCTGAAGGATTTCCCGCTCTTTTTCAGTCATATTTCTAAGCGGTGACCCGATGTCTTTATATTTACCGCTTTTAATGACATTAGCGCGTATCCCATACTTCTCAAGCAGCTCAGAGTACTGCAACTGTGAAAAAATCGCACCAATGCTCCCGGTTATTGTCCCGGGATTCGCAACTATTTTGTCTGACGCACAGGCAACGTAATACCCACCAGAAGTGGCTACATCGCTCATCGAAGTCACAACTACCTTCCCATTTTCTCGTGCTTTACACACCTCTTCGTGCAATTCTTGAGATGCAGCAGCGCTTCCACCAGGGCTATTTATCCTGAGTATGATTGCCTTTACAGAGGGGTCTTCGCCCGCACGTTTTATCTGCTTTGCAATATCGTCTGCACCTGATTCCGAACCAAATAGCCCAAGTCCACCTCTGCCACCCACGATTGCACCTTCAATGCTGATTATTGCTATTTTATCACCGCCTATACCACCGCTATCAAAAGGAGTTTTCGCTATAATAGCAATTCCGAGCACTGTGGAAATCAAACAAAGAGCTAATAGGAGCAAGGCAATGACCTTTTTTTTCTTTCCCATCACCGATTTAATGCTCTCCATTTAAACTCCTCCATATAATTATATCCCCAACATCAAAAAAATAGCAATTACGACTATAAACACCAGCACTATAAGAACCACAAATGGAAGAACGAGAGTTGCAATTGCCCTACCCGTTGAGAACTTATGTGCCTCTCTAATTGCGAGAACGTCCAGTATCAAAATCCAGATCGCTAAAATACCGCCCAAACCGATAGATATGAAGGCTCCCGCTAAACTACCAGAAAGTATGGAGATTAAACCAACTGGGGCTTGGAATATGTTTGGAAGCATAGCAAAACCCATTAGAACCAACATTTCTGTGAAAGCACCCTTTCCTCCAAGCATCTTTGCTACCACGTGAAGTATGCCCGCGATAACGACCCAGCCAATAAATCCGCTAACCACGCTTAAAATTATGGATGCAGCCGGTGAGAGCATCACTACTTCAAAACCCGGAGCAGCAGGTTCAAAACCCGGAAACTCTGCAAACATGGACATGAACACGCTTTGCGTTAATATGCTTCCTACTCCACTACAAATACATGCAATTAGAACTATTATAGCTGCGATTGTTACTGATGTTCTCTCTTCTAACATTCGTCTAAATGAAGCAGCAGGGCTGAAAAAAGTCCCGGAAATATTTTCGAGCAAATCAGTCATTTATTTTATCTCCTCTCCTTAGCACATTCATCCTTTATCGCCTGAGCCATCTCCTCATTGTAATTGCAAAATGCAGAATGCAAATTGAAAAATACATCTCATCTATGTTTTGCCTTCTTTCTTCCAAATAAAGAAGGTAAATGGATTGCGTAAGAACCCCCCTCCTTTATCCCCATTACTATCTCCTTCCTCTCTAATAACGCATCCAGATTGAGTTCATATACGCCAGGGCTCAGGATCCTTAAGCTTTCTATCTTCTCCCACTCTAAGGGCACCTTTTCTTCTATTTTTATCCGGTCCACCAAATCCGCTGCTTTTATATCTTCTCCTTCTCTTATATACAGAAAAAGATTCCCCCCACACTCCGGACAACCCCCCAACATCTCTTCCACCATCTTTTCAAATTTCTTCCCGCATCTCAGACACTTATGCATTTTTAGTTTAGAATGCAGAAATTATCGCACTTATTAACCCCTTTTCCTTCTTCATCGTGCGCATTATTTTCGCAGGTCCTATCACGGTGAGCCGTGCCTTTCTTCTCATATTTAAAAACCCCTTCTTACTTGGATATCCACTCATCTCTATTCCCGGGAAATCTTCGTCAACCTCTGTCATCGTGAGCTCTATCAGACTCATCTGCTCCTCTGACGTTAGACCGCCCTCCAACACCATTATATTCCCCGACTTCACGCCCTCCAGCACGAATCTTAGCTTCTCCATCGAGCCCATTGAATTTATTCTATCTTCCGATATCAGGTCCATCTTTATTTCCATCGTTTCTCACCTGAATCTCCTCGTCATTTCCTCATACAACTTCTCCATATTCTCACCTTTCAATGCCGATACAGGTATGACGGAGTGCTGAGGGAATGCATTTATTATCCTTTGTGGAGCGGCGTCCGATAAATCCATTTTATTTGCCGCTATAATAACCGGCGTGTCTCTTGCTTCCATATTCCCGATGAGGACGATGTTAGTTTGCGTATATGGATCCTCGGTAGAATCCATCACGAGCACAACGCCGTCAATATCGTCGAGCCATTTTATTGCCTCTATAACACCCTCAGTCGCCTCCTTCGCCCTCCTTTTCGCCTCCTCTTCTTCTAAACCATAAGCCATGAACTCGTGAAAATCTATTTTTGTCGCTAATCCCGGGGTGTCAACCACGTCCAGCTTCAACTTTGCTCTTTCCCTCTTTAGCATTGAGTCCGGATTTGAATGAGGGTTTGGATTTTGCACTGACTTCGACTTCAGGTCTATGATAATCCCGCCCCTTCTGACTGCTCTTCTCGTCTCATGCGGTACATCCGTGGATACCCCCATATCCTCGTTCTCATCCACAAAAGTATGGATTATTCTATTCGCTAAAGTCGTTTTCCCCGCATTTGGCGGTCCGTAGAGTCCAATTTTTGCCGTTCTCTTCCTAAAAGCCAACAGCCTTAATAGTCGTGCTAAAATGCCCTTCCTTTTCCTCGATTTCATCTCTTCTTCTATTATTAGATGCCTAAATTTATTAATACCTTACTCATTCATAATATCAATAGTTAGGTTACATTTAAATATTCCCCTTCCTTCTCAGAGGCACATAGTGAATGAAGAATAAGAGGCAAGTGAGGGAAGTTCGGAGCGAGAGGATGAAAAATTGGCAGATATAGAAGGAACAGAAGAAGTAATACGCGTACGTATCCCCCAAAAAAAGAAGCGGGAAGTGTTATGTATAGTCGAGAAGATGTTAGGTGGGAGAAGAGTAACCGTGCAGTGCATAGATGGGATAGAAAGAATGGCCCGAATCCCCGGTAGGTTAAAGAGGAGACAATGGGTACAAGTTGGCGATGTAGTAATAGTAGTTCCCTGGGACTTCCAGGATGAAAAGGGTGACCTCATATACCGATATAAAAGACCACAAGCGGAATGGCTGAGAAAGAAGGGCTACTTGAAATAGAGAAATGGCTAAAGAGGGAAGAGAAGCAATTACCCAAAGGTAAAAGGAGGAAAAAAGACTATCGGGATAGAAAAACGGAGCTATACGTTCTCGACGTTCCCACTTTGGAAACACTATATAAATTCTCAAAAAGGGGAATAATAAAAGCATTGGGTGGCCCCATAAGTAGAGGTAAGGAAGCCGTTATATTTCATGGGATAGGAGCTGGAGAGGAGGAATTAGCGATAAAGATGTATAAAATAAGCACCGCAGACTTCAATGCCATGCTTGACTATATAATTGGCGACCCGCGGTTTGCAAATATAAAGAGGGACCGCAGAAGTATCGTATTTTCATGGGCTCGTAAAGAGTTTAAGAATCTGAAAAGAGCGTTTGACGTCGGAGTTCGGGTTCCCAGGCCGATTGCATGTGATAAAAACGTGTTGATAATGGAGTTTATAGGAAAAGGAGGGATAGCCGCACCGAAGTTGAGAGAGATCCCCTTAGAAGTGCTTGAGCTTGATTTTGAACTCGAAGAACTTTTTTGGCGTATCCTTTCCCATATGAAAATCATGTATGAGAAGGGGAGGATGGTGCATGCGGACCTTAGTGAGTACAACATATTGATGAAAGGGTATGCAGAGCAAGAAGTTGCAGGTGTAAATGCGGCTGAAATAGAGATAGAACCGGTAATAATAGATATGGGACAATCGCTACTTTTAGAGCATCCTAATGCTGATGCGTTCCTCAAGCGTGACGCAAGAAATATCGTTACATTCTTTAACAAACTTGGTTTAGATTTAGACCGTTCAGAAGAAGAAGTAATGAAAATGGTGAAGAGGTAAAAATGGTAATGCAGTATGTCATGATTCCTCAGGATAGAATAGGCGTGCTAATTGGTCATAATGGAATCGTAAAAGAAGATATAGAAAAAAAATCGTTGACCAGGATAGACATAGATAGTAATGAGGGTGAGGTGTATATAGAAGGCTTAGAAGGTGGGGACCCCTTAAAGGCGCTCAGAGTTGCAGACGTGGTAAAGGCAATAGGACGAGGCTTTTCACCTGAAAACGCTCTTGCACTCCTTGATGACGATTTGCTCCTATTCGACATCATTTCCATCGCTCATCTCACACCAAAGACGCTAAAAAGAGTGAAAGGGCGTGTAATAGGACGAAATGGAAGAACGAGAAGAGTGATAGAGAACCTATCAGGTGTTAAAATCTCTGTTTATGGGAAGACCATAGGCATAATAGGTTATTCGCATCAGATAAGACCTGCACATGACGCAATAGAGATGCTGATAAATGGTGCACCACATAGCGCGGTTTACTCTTTCTTAGAGCGGAAAAGGAGAGAAGAAGAGGAGAAGAATAGTTACGGATTACGAATGGACAATTACGAATTGCCCTTGTAGCATCATAATCCATAATTGAAAGATGGAAGAGGAAAGGGAATATGAGGAAGAAAGGAGGAGGATGGTAGATACTCTCAAGAGACAAGGCGTTAGTGAAAGGGTGTTAGAAGCGATGATGCATGTCAAAAGACACCTTTTCGTCCCGGCCCATCTTAGCGACCAGGCATATTGGGATTATCCGTTGCCTATCGGGGAAGGTCAAACGATAAGCGCACCACACATGGTCGCGATGATGTGCGGTTATCTGGAGTTGAAGAAGGGGGAGAAAGTGCTTGAAATTGGCGCTGGCTCAGGATACCACGCTGCCGTCATTGCAGAGATAATAGGAGAAAAGGGGCACGTATATTCCATAGAAAGGATAAAATGGTTAGTGGAATTTTCGCGGGAGAACCTGAAGCGTGCAGGCTATAAACATGTGACGGTGACGCCGGGTGATGGAACACTTGGACTGCCTGAACACGCACCATATGACAAAATAAGCGTGACTTGTTCTGCCCCTGATGTGCCGCCACCGTTGCTTGAACAGTTAAAAGTGAATGGAAAGATGGTTATACCTATCGGGAGATACATGCAAGAGTTATATCTTGTGAATAAGAGAAATGGAATAGAGAGGGAGAGAAAATGCGACGTTCTTTTCGTGCCTCTGGTGGGAAGATATGGATTCCGGTAAATGTTAAAGGAGACAAAACAATGAACAATGATATTTATTTGAATTTGGGATTTTCAAGAGATATGCGCGAACAGATGCTGTCACCGGCAAGCGGGAAGATACTAAGGATACAGAATTTAGGAAAGTTTGATCAAAATGCTTCGCAAGTAGAGGGTGACAGCAGAACTATTTCCATATTCATGCATCTTCATAATGTGCACATCACCGCCGCGCCATTAGACGGCGTAGTGAAAAAAATCACGCCGGAAAAAGGATTCTTTAAGCCCGCTTTTCTCCGCAGCTGCGATTTCAACACGAAAAATACAATAGAACTAAGCACAGAATATGGGGATATAAAAATAGTGCAAATAGCGGGATTTTTTACGAGGAAAATAAAGTGCGAGGTGAAAGAAGGGCAGAAAGTAAGGAAAGGAGAAAGAATAGGTAAGATTTGTTTCGGCTCTCGCGTGGACGTGAGCATTCCCGAAGGGTTCGAGATACTGGTGAAAAAGAGGGATAAAGTGAAGTGCCGGAAAACAACGATAGCGGGAAACAATGCAAAATAAAATCATTTTGCACTTTGTATGTATTGTCTATTGCGTCACCGAGTGCTGCCACCATTCCATAATATACTCAGGTAGCTTGAACCCTCGTTGATGAAGTCTTGCCACCAAATGCAGAGGAAGAGGACTGAGTACAAACGTCGCACGCTCATAGAAAGTCGTAGGTGAGGCGTCTATTATGAAACTCCCAGGCTCCCTCGATAAGGTGGATTCATTAGCAACGATGGAATAGACAGAGCCTCCAAATTCCCTCTGCTCCCGGCACCATCTTAGAAGGGGTTCCGTCTCTCCAGACCATGAAATTAAAAACAAAATATCCCCAGCTCGTGGTCTTGGTGCAAATGGTCCAGATAAATAAACTTCATCGCCAATGGCTCTTTTAACATGCTGCAATCTTATTGCAGTCATCTTCGCAACGTTTCTCGCAGTACCCAGCCCACCCATTGTTATGCGGCACCGCGTCTCGAGCTTGTCAATGATATGCTCGTAATTATCTGACCTGACGAATTTACGCACAATTGTTCCTATAATCTTTGATTCCTCATCTATTTTCTCAAACACACTCATATAATCATTCTCCTCATTTATGGCTTCCTTTGTTTTCTGAAATAGTAGCAAAGAACCTAATTCATAAACATCGTTCATTATGCCATGTTTGAGAAATGCATTAAAGCTACTAGATTTTTTCTCCCTCCCTTTCAGTTCGACCACGTTACCATATTCTTTCTCTCTTATCTTTCCTATCGAGGAATTCCGAGTTGAGACAACAGCGTCAATAGTAAATTTATCGCTTTTTTCTCGCTCGATATAATCCACGAGTTGTTTAACCACAATTTTAGGCGTTGCGGTCTCACCACTTCCGGAATTAACAAGCAGTGCTATTCTATCATGCTTTTTCTCCAATACCGGTGCTGCCTCCACGATGTCTCTGCCGGGGAAATCTATGTCCACCATTGTTCTCACCGCTTTGTCCATTTGCCCCATTCCTATGTACAATGCGCTTTGCGACCTCCCTTCACCCACGAGAATGATACAATCTGCGGCGTTGAGGTCATCGTAAAAAGGCTCAAAATCGCCCTTATTAACATTACGAACGTTCCTCATTACTCCGTTGAGATATCCAACCCCTTTTCTGGTTTTACTTAGCGCCATAAGCTATAAGAAGAAAGACGTTTACCAACAACCGTTCTTTGGAACGGAAAGCGTGACCAAAGAAAACTGCCTCTTCTCATTCTTCACCCCCTCTTCATGTCACACATTATCCTTGTCAAGTATGGATTTACCTTTGGCTTTAAGCGTTTCGATTTTTTTCTACACGGAAAAATGTTTCAATATGCTCTTGCAATGTATACTCTTTTCGCCTTTCGCGAACAAATCATGCATTTACCTTCACTTTTTTCTTTTTCTTCATTCTCACCTCCAGCCCCATATATCACCTCGCCTAACACATTTACCCCAAGGCGCTCCTCTACTTCCCGCCCACACCTTTCGCTCTCGCACAAGAATATAGAAACGATGCCCCTTCTTCTCAGTTCTTCCATCTCCCCTTCGCTCTTATCTTTACCTACACCGCTGTCCCCGCTTTTATAGATGTTAGCGAAAAAAGTTTCTTTTGCTCGCTCATGAACACAATCCTGGATTGCTTTTAGCGTCTCTTTCACTTCAGGCACCACATCGCCAAGAGGAACTTGCATCCTTGTGAAGTCATTCCGCTTTATGAATTCACATCTGTTGTTTCTTACATCTCTTGGACCTACCTCTATCCTCAAAGGCACTCCTTTCATCTCCCATTTGTAATACTTCGCCCCTGGTCTTTCATCGGAGTTATCGAAAAATACTCTTACGCCTGCTCTTTTCAATTCCTCATACACCGCAAAGCAAACTTTTTCCACTTCCGCACCCTCGCTTGAATACACGATAGGCACGATAACCACCTGTATGGGTGCGACTTCTGGAGGTAGCACCAGACCATGCTCCTCACCATGAACCGAAATCACTGCGGCAACGCACCTTTCCGAAATGCCATAGCACGTCTGATTTACATACTTCGGCGAGCCATCTTTATCCTCATATTTTATGTCAAAAGTTCTTGCAAAGCTCTCGCCAAGCAAATGGATAGTAGCAATCTGCATTGTCTTACCATCTGGCATGAGCGTATCAAAGGCGATAGAATACTCTGCACCCGGGAATTTATCCCATTCCGGTCTTCTCGTGATTACATAAGGAATGGCAAGCAGGTCGAAGAAATTCTTGTATAAAGCCACAGCCTTTTTTATTTGCTCCACGGCATCCATCTGGCTCGCGTGTGCAGTATGTGCCTCCTTAAAGGAGGTTATCTCACGCAGCCGAATGAGCGGTCTTGTATGCTTTGTTTCGTATCTGAAGGTGTTCACGATCTGGTATATCCGGAGCGGCAAGTCGCGATGCGACCTTATCCACACCTTAAACACAGGGTATATCGCGGTCTCTGAGGTGGGACGAAGTGCAAGAGGGACGTCCAACTCGGTGCTTCCTCCTTTTGTAACCCAGAAGACCTCCTCTTCAAACCCCTTTATGTGCTCCTTCTCTTTCATCAACTCATCTTTTGGTATCAACAGAGGAAACTGTGCCTCTTCATGTTCCTTATCCATCAGGGACCTCAAAATCGTGTAAATAAGATTCCTCAGTTTATAGCCGTAAGGATACCATACATATACGCCCTTCACTGGATACCTCACGTCCAATATCTCCGCGCGCTTCAGTATCTCGTTATACCATTCACTGAAGTTATTTCCCTTTTGCAATATGGTTTCTTCTTTTTTCATCCTATATTGTCTTTATTTATTTATCATAGCTATACAGATACAAAAAAGGTATTAGGTTTACCGCCGAGATCGCTGAGAACGCTGAGATGACGGAAAAAGAAGAAGAGGGAGAAAATTATGGAATACCATAGGGAAAGTGGTGATTATCTTCTCTTTGTTGGGCGTTGGTATCTTATACGGAATATCATTAACATCTTTTGTAGAGTCTCCTTACGTGCCTTTGGAAGCGGTTGCAGTTGGAACTCATGAAGGCGCGTTCATACGTACAAAAGGTGTTATCACCGATTTCCGCGTCACAGAATACGGAGATGTGCTCACGTTAGGAGGAAACAAAACAAAGCTGCTGATATTTGTTGACTCGACGGATGAGCGTAAGGAGCTATTAAACCTGAGTTATGGCGATGAAATAGAGGTTCAAGGCAGAGTGAAGTTATATAAGAGCAGGTATGAACTCGTAGCCTCTGAAAACGGAATAAAAAAGTTGAGTTATGAAAATGAAAATACTTCTTTCGTCCCGCAGATAGCACTTGCGCCCGGAGGAGTATGAAGGAAGAAGGATAAGCATCGTGGGTTACGCAGGGGACGTTTACAAGCACGTTTTTTATCTGTGCGATGAGAAAGGCAAATATTGGTTGCGGGTGCAGATGGATGCCGAGGCAGGGGCAAATGTTGATGATGGTTCTATCCCTATCTCAAAGTTGCAAAAAGGAGATAAAATAATTGCTGAGGGCGTATTTGTATATAACCCGGAGAATATGAGGTATGAGTTGAACCTGATTTCTTTGAGAGGGTGTTAGCAGTAGAGATGTAAAGTGTGTTTTGAGCACATGTTTTTTCTATATGACTCTGACAGGTGTTATTTCTGCTTAATCTTATTTATAATGCCTTTGATGAATCATTATGCGAAACTCTTTGCAGTTGCAGGCTTCGTACTTAAGTACGGGGTATATGTGACTTTAAAAGGTGGTGAATTAAAGATGAAAAAAAGCAAGAAGGTTTTGGAGTTTGTCGCAGTTTTAGCGATAGCGATGATTACGAGTGGATTTGCTGCAATGGTTTCTGCTGATAATACATTTGAAAGCGATGTAAACTCTTCATCAGCCATAATTCAGGATAATAATCATCCGTTTATGCAAGAGAATGGCTGGCTAAATCAAGTTTCTCTGAAAGATGATGCATATCATTATAAATATTCATTAGATGGAATAAACGATCATCTGTACACTGAGTGGTGGTATTTCAATGTATACAACATGGACAGGCAGTTCATGGTATCTTATTTACTTCTCGATCCCGGGAATCTGACCGGTATAGGAGTTGCAGAAGTGCTTGCAATTGTATATGATGGCATGCCATTGATCGGATTTACATCAACATCGGTGTCTGATTTCACAGCAGATTATGAGAAGCCAAATGTGACGATTGGCTCAAATTCACTGCTTGCACTGAATGATACAACATTTGTGATCAATGGCAGTTGCTATGATATTTATTCACATATTCCGATCCAGTGGAACCTCACATATACCATGGACGTGGGATCATGGTTTGGAGCATCTGCACCCATGCATGTTGGACACATACCAGATGACTGGATGCAGTGGCTGAGTTATATGACCGGCGCAAACGTGCAGGGCACCATTACCATTGGCGGAATGACCTATGATATGTCAGGTAGAGGGTATCATGATCATAACTGGGGTGAATGGCTCTCTTATGACCCGCAGTGGAACTGGGCGCAGGTTAGTGTGCCAGAAGAAAATGCCAGCCTGATCCTCGGCGATGTGATTGCACCGCCAGTGCGCAACACCGTGATGGCGTTCAAATACAATGGAACAACGATAACATTCAATGATATCGATCTGACATACACAGGCTATGGATTTGATTCGGTCACATCGAAATTATATCCCGATGAATACCACGTGACAGGGAACAGTGATGAATACAGCATAAATGTCACGATTAGCGTGATCAAGAACGTTCCTCTAGTAAGGCCATTCCCGGGAGCACTGCCAGATTATGTGCTATTCGAACAGGTTTCGGATTACAATATAACGTTGTTTAAGGATGAAGAAAGGGTTTATAGCCTCAATCAGAGCGGTTTCTCAGAGTATACAACGCACAAGGTACATACAATATATGGCAGGGTACTGAATGCAGAGGGTGCATCGGTCACCGTTACCGATGCGAGAACGAGCATGTCAAAACAGAGCACAGTGGCATCTGGATATTATAGCGTGGATGGTGATTTTCTGGATTATTTGATCGATGATACCACACCGTGGGTGGCTGATGGCGATATTCTGCTCATAGAGGCGGTTAAAAATCAAAATAGAGGTAACACTACCCTGATTGTGAATATGAGCATGGATAAGCAACAGGCTGCCGATATAACCCTCCAGCCAATGCCCGCCAGAGTATTCGACACAGGTGCTGGCACTTATCCCAGCATAATGGGAACACACCATGGCACAATCAAACCCTACCACGATGTCAACATCAGTCTGATGTTCACCTATCCATGCACCGGAACAGGTGGGCATACTGAATATGCTGAAATCCGGAATGCAACCTGGAACGCAACTGCAACTTGGAGAGGATATATAGGCGATTGGCATAATATCTCTTTCGATAAGACAGTTGTTCTATTAGCGAACGAAACATACAACTACACCATCCGCACAAGCTCTTATCCGCAAATAATACATAAAAAGGAATTTAATGCAACAGGAGGAAGGATAACTTGCTCAGAGTTCATAGATGCAAATGGAAAGAGATATGATAATTGGATCCCTGCGATTAGATTGGAGTAAACAGGAGGACAACTATGAACACTGAAATCTATCGCTTCAAGGTAGGGACTTTCGAATGCATGGCCGTCTGCGATGGCACCTTCGCGTATCCTGACCCTGCTACAAAGGTATTTCGCTTATTCCGGTAAAAAGACACATACAAGCCCATTTCACCATTAAATCTTACCTCAGGTTCTAATTTTTTGTTCTAACTAGCTACTGCGATTTTTTATTATGAGACTGCCTCTTAAGTACGGGGTATGTGACGGTAAGCGGGATATTCCAAGCTTCGACCGGAACACTTGTTGCAGACAGATGAAAAGGGAGGAAAGGAAAATGGAAGGTTTTAAAAAGTTTTTGGTGAAAGACCGAGGTTATTCAGAAGAGGAGGCTGATAAGCTTTTAGCGACGTTAAAAAAGGATGAACGAATAAAGCAAAAAAGTAAGCGTGAGATGATAGCGCATGGATTAAGGCAAATTCAGGACAGTATAAGAGAGGTCATTCTACTGTGGAATGACTTAGAAGAAGAAATGGAAAAAGAGGGAAACCAAAAGCAAAGATAGCCACTCTTTCTAACACATTTTAGCGATGAAAAAGTGGAATATGATGGAAGATTTTGGTTACTACCCAAGCAGGATATTTGTATTTACTACCCTATACTTCAATCTCAACATGCTTGACCTAATCATCACAAAAATAGCACTTGAAAACTGCGACTACGTATATGAACTAAATCCCCTTTATTATCACCCCCTCTTCGTGGTTTTTAAGATATTCGCACCAGTTCTCCTGCTCTCTCTTTATTTCTTCTTATACTTCGTTACCAAATTTGAGCGAGATAGAAGAATAATGGGAAAATGGGGATTGGGTTGCGTAATGGCGTTGATAATCTTATGCGTGTTTGTTTGTATCAATAACTTATATCATATTTGTATAACCGGGTGCATTACCTGATTCTTATTTATCGGACTCTGCTGCCCGCAGGCACTTCTTTATCCAGATGCAACAAAATCGGTTTTCCATTGATGTCTACGGCTAAAATCATCCCCTACTTTCAACACCCATGAGCTTTGTAGGCTTCAGATTAGTCAAAACAGGAACAAATCCGCCAATCAAACACTCTAGATATTAAATATTTTTGCATACCGGAAAAAAATCGAAAAGCTTTTATGTACCCTATTATGAACGCATATTGAAAATAAGATTGTTGCCAAAGATGTTGTAAGGAGGTACTGCATTGACCTATGATATTATAATTTCAGGAGCAGGTCCCGCAGGAAGTTCTGCTGCGATTGCTCTTTCCAAGAAGGGTTTCAAGGTTCTTCTGCTGGACAAAGAGAAGTTTCCGCGAGACAAGGCCTGCGGCGATGGATTCGGACCAAAATCATTGGCGTTGTTTGATGATCTGGGAGTCTACAAGAAGTTCGAAAAAGAAAACTTTGAAAAAAGTGAGTATGTCATTGTATCATCCCCCAATGGTCACAAGATGCGAGGTAAGGCCCCCACTGCTGATGGGCTCAGAGATTTCGGATGGGTAATCCCCCGCAAGAAAGCAGATGCCATTCTCGTGGATCATGCCGTTGATAACGGGGCTGAGCTCGATGAATTTCGGGTTGTGGAACCCATCATAGAAAACGGCTTTGTAGTCGGCATCAAGGGGAGACATGACGGCAATCTTGTCGAAAAGAGGGGAAGAATGATCATCGCGGCTGATGGCGTCAACTCAGCTATCGGCAGAAAGATGGGGATGAGTCTTCATCTTAGTCAGTACCGGGAACACATGGCGATAGCGGCAAGGGCGTACTTTAAGGGAGCTGAAAACTTAGAAGGCGGGATAGAAATACACTATGAAAAGCAAAACAAATCTCTCCGCTGAAGGATCTCGGAATACCCATGGGTTCCCTGATTCTACACCATCTGAAGGAACGCCCACTGTCTCATGACGGTCTGATATTCTGTGGCGACTCGACTAGCTTCGTGGACTGCCTCACAGGTGAGGGCATTTCCTATGCACTCGAGGCGGGAGGGATAATCGCTCCCGGCGTCATCGAGAAAGCCCAAAATGCTGGAATTTCCTCCAGAGAAGTGCTAAAGGAATACGAGACCCAAGTCTACGAAGCGTTCAAGGCCGACTACACAGACGGCGTCAAGCTCAGGAAACGGTTACTTTCAAGTGATTTTACTATCAACATGGCGATTAAAAAGGCTGCAAAGGATGAAAGGGTAGCGTCGTTAATGGCGGGAATAATAGTGCGCTCTGTGGAAAAAAAAGAAGCGACTGTCGTTGAAGTTTAACGGTTTATCCTTCCCTTGTTCTTTGTTCATTCTTGCTAAATTTATTACCTGCCGATAACACGTAATAATTCGCCCGTTTCTGTATCAAATAGCTTACCGGGACGTTTCTCAGAAGAATGCATGGCAAGGTACTCTTCCGCATCCTCTAAACGGTCAAAAGACCACTTGAACCGACGCCTACCACACCTATTTGACGTTTCCACAACGAACCGTTTTTCCTCTGTCGTCATTTATAATTTACTCCAATAGGGATGCGAGTTTTATAGCTCCAGTATTCAAAGAACTTCACATACTATATAAATTTTATAATTTTTTGTGATTCTCAGTTTCAGGTTGTAAATCGCTTGTAAATTCTCGTTATTTTATCAGGAAGTTTTACAACATCATCTATCACAACCCATCTGCTATTGGCATACATTCGTGGCAAATACTCAGCAGCTTTACGGTCAACAGTAATACAAAACGACTTGATACCATATCTTTGTGCTTCCTTTAATGCCATTCTCGTATCTTCAATGGCGTAATTTCCATAATAATCCTGGTCTAATGGCTTACCATCACTCAATAGAATAAGCATTTTTGTCTTTTCTTCTCTTCTTCTTAATTTAGTTGTGGTGTGCCGGATTGCAGGAGCAATTCTCGTAGTTTGTTGATTCCTCATTGCTGAAATTTTGCGTTGCACACGCGGGTCATAAGAGTCATCAAAACCTTTAATTTTATAAAAAACCACATTATCTCTTCCATACCCGGAGAATCCGTAAATAGCAAAAGCATCGCCTAATTCTTCCAATGCTTCAGACATTAATATCAATGCTTCTTTTTCACACGTTATTGTTGAGCCGCCCGTACTACCACTCATGTCAACGAGAAATGCTACTGCTATATCCCTAATTCTTTTTTTAGTTCGTACATAGTTTCTTTCAGAAGGTGAGAGTCTTAGTCTCTTATCAATAAAATATTGAACCGCTGAATCCAGGTCAATATCATCTCCATCAAATTGACCCCTTAATTTTACTAAACCCTCTGGTCTGAGCATTTGGAATTCTCGCCTGATGCTCTTTATCACTCCTGCATGCTTCTGAATTGTGTCAAGATAGAATTCATCTGAACCACCCGCTAAAATTCGTTCTCTAATCCTCGTCCAATTTAATCTATAATCTTTAATGTCACTACCCCATTCATGATATAAATAAGTATCCTGCTCGCTTTGAAGTTCATTTTCAGCTCTAATTAACGTTTCAAGGTCTCTTAAATAATCTTTCACCTTGTTTGGCTCAAGAGCATCAATTCTTGACTCGACGTCTTTGGGTTTGATTCCTTTTTCTTTGAACAATACTCTTAACAGTTCCCTTACTGCATCTTCTGAAGTGTAATTATCTTTTTTATCATCGTTTAAAGGACTTTTGTCTGGCTCGCTATTTAGTTTCTCACTAATTTTTCGTGCTGCTCTTCCAAAATTGCCTATATTTTGATTGACCCGAGATTGGTCTAAAGGTGCTGAAAAAGGATTCATCGGTAGATAGGGCTCTTGAAAATTGTCAGCTATCAAAAAATATAATTCAACAGTAACCCTTGCTGTTTCGTGGACATCTGCATCCGGAGAAGATAAAGTTCGGGTTATTGATAAAGCTTGAGCAAGAGTTTGCAGAAAATTTTCCGGAACTTGTTCTTTTGTTCTTCCGGCAGTTAACCGCTGCGCTATAATCTCTACTGCTCTTTGTTTATCATTAGCTAATTCATCAAGAAAAGGCCTTTTAGAAACCATGTAAACGTTCATTTCTGCTATTTGTTCACCAAGAGCAGGATATTCTGCCTGCAGCCGTGAATTGATTCTATGATCTTCAAGTATGGTTATGAGATCCTTCGCTAACGCAGGCTCAGGAAAGAGTTCATAAAATTTTTCTATGTCGCTAATGCCGGTCATTTACGCTCACTATATTTGCCTCATTGGTATTCGGTTAAGAGTGTTTGCGCTCTTATATTTATATTTGTATCTATTCAGGTTTTTTAAAGTTGTTTACCAAGGAAGAAATACTTTTAAATTTATTATGATGCAAGGAAAGAATTGGATTTCGTTTACCAGCGTGAAAATAGCGAATATCACGGAATAGAGGTGAAATACAAGCCGAAAGTGTCATTTACGGATGTCGCCTCCATTAACATGCCAAAGCTGATATTGAGCAAAAAAGAGTTTGATACAAAGGGGGATATTGCAATTGTTCCTGCTTACGTTTTTCTGTGCTTGCTGGAAAGTTCTGTGAAGAATTTGTAAGCGTTAAAAGGGTTAGGCGGTCGGCGAGCGAGTGAGGAGTGGTCATAAGCGTGGATTTGCGGCATCGCGAAAATATTTCAGGGAGCTTATTAGGATAAGTTCTATGGGGCTATGAAAGAGCGGTTTAGGTATGCGAGGGCGTATTCGCCCACCGCGACTCGTAAAGGATGTGCGGAGGTTTATTTATGTGGTTGGGAAAGGTTACAAAGGATTGGTTATGCAAGATTATTCCTAAGTTTCGACTCCTATCAAGACGTAAAAGTAAAAGTCCATGTCGAAGCTTAGATATAAAGATGACGAACTTGTGGGAATTACCATATTGGAGGCTTCTAAGTGGTCATTTAATACCTTCACGCTCACCATACTTCGCCTTTATTTTATCAGCGACATCCTGAACTCTCCTCAGCTCAAAATCAAAACTGCCATATTCCAAATGAGCTTCTTCATGTGTCGCCAAAACTTTGTACATAATGAAATTTTTAGCTTCTTCTTTGAAATCTTTAACTCTTCCCGGAAGAAAGATTCGCTCACCGTCGGTTGTGGCTCCCTGTGCTTCCACAATCTCGATTCTGTAACCTAATAATGCATTCAGATAATGTAACAAAACAGGTTTTACGCGCTTCAGCTCAAGACCATCTGTGATAGAATCAAAAAAATCTGCATATTCAGAAGACTCGCCTTTCACAAAAGACGTTGCTTTCTCTTCCCCTTCCATCTTTGCTATTTCTGAAGCCTGGTGAGCTACCTTCTCCAAACCTTCATAATCCGCTCTACCGATGAGGTCTGGACTCTCCTCAAGCAAACTAACCGCAGTTCGCACGCTATACCTGGCAACTCGACTACTAAGTCCATAAACATCCTTAACTAACTCTTTATCTCCATACCTCAACAATCTATCAATGAGTGCCGGACTCAGCCCAAGCAACCTGACAGCAGTTCTCCAATTATAATCCCTGGCGACCTGACTACAAAAACCATAAACAGTTGTAACTAATTCTTTATCCCCATATCCCAGCAATCTATCAATGAGTGCTGGACACTCATCAAGCAACTTAGCGGCAATAAATCTATCATCTTTGTCGACCTGAGTACAAAGACCGGCAACCTCCTCTAAAACATCATATCCAACTTTATCTATGAGTGCTGGACTCATCTCAAGCAACCGGGCAGCAACAAAACTATCTTCCTGAGCGACCTGAGTACAAAGACCGGCAACCTCCTCTAAAACATCATATCCAACTTTATCTATGAGTGCTGGACTCAGCCCAAGCAACCTAACCGCAGTTCTCCCACTATAGTTAGCAACCTGACTACTAAGTCTTGCAATCTTCTCTAAACCTTCATATCCTACTCTATCTATGAGTGCTGGGCTCATCTCGAGCAATCTAGCAGCAATAAATCTACGATCGTTTGGGACCTGAGTACAAAGACTGGCAATCTTCTCTAAACCTTCATAGCCTACTCTATCAACGAGATCTGGACATATCCCAAGCAACTTAGCAGCGACAAAACTATCTTCCTGGACTACCAGAGTACAAAGACCGGCAATCTTCTCTAAACCTTCATAGCCTACTCTATCTATGAGTATTAGACTCATCTCAAGCAACCGGGCAGCAGTTCCTCCACTATACCTGGCGACCGGACTACAAAGACCATAAACATTAAGAACTAATTCTTTATCGCCATAGTTTAGCAATCTATCTATGAGCTCAGGGCTCATCTCAAGCAAACTAACCGCAGTTCGCACACTATGATCTTTGGCGATCTGGCTACAAAGACCAACAACCTTCTCTAAACCTTCATATCCAATTCTGTCGAGCAAAGGATATAATTCGCCAACTAATTTCTCAAGAACTTCACCTTCGTAATACTCATTAAGTAGTTTCCTTATTTTTCGCACTCCAAAAGCCCTCTTGATAGAAATCCATGCCATTTTCTGTCAGCAGTTACACGTTAAAGTAATTTTTGAGGATTTCTTCTATGCTTCTTTTGAGGTCACTATCGTGAGTTAAAGGCTCTGTCATAGTTGAATATAGCGCATCTCTCATTGGTACCCCACTTTTTAGCAAGGTGGCAGCATAAACAAGTTCTCTGGTAGAAACACCTTCTTCGAGCCCTTGTTGAATAAGGTTTCTTATTTTATTCGCAGCTTTTACCAACCTTTTTGCAGTATCTTGTTCAACACCCGTCTCTTGATGCACAATTTGAGTTTCTAAGCCTTCACCTGGCCATCCGAGCGCGATGCTTACAAACCTCTGTCTTGTACTTTGTTTCAATTCTTTTAAGACACTCTGGTAACCCGGATTATAACTAATTACCAGCATAAAGTCATCTGGAGCATAGAACATCTTTCCTAACTTCTCAACCAGCAAATATCTCCTATGATCCGTTAATGGATGAATGACGACAGTTGTATCTTTTCTTGCTTCCACGACTTCATCCAGATAAACGATTCCACCATTTTTTACAGCCATAAGAAGAGGACCATCAATCCACTCAACATCGTCTCCTTTAATGATATACCTTCCGGTTAAGTCATTTCCACTTAAATCATCATGACAAGCAACAGTATAGAGCGGGCAACCTAACTTCCAGGCCATATGCTCAACTAATCTTGTTTTACCACTTCCCGTAGGTCCCTTCAGCATAACCGGAAGTTTATTCATATAGGCAGCTTCAAATAGCGCAACCTCGTTCCCTTGCGGTAAATAAAAAGGCTCCTCTTTTATTTCAAAGCTACCATCTTCATATAATCTTGAGTCCAATCTCTCTAACATTTATACTCACTTAACAGTGACTACAATAATTCATATTCATTTAAATCTTTCGTATTTGACGATATGAAAAACCCTTTTTTGTTTAGCGCCTTTTATAATACCACGAGATTACTCCGTTGAAAGGATTTTGTTATAATCGAGCTGTGCATCCTCTTTCTTATCTGGATCCAGCAGGAGCCCAGCCCCAAGCTCTGACTGGTAAGTTGTAAGATTATGGAAGTGATGGAGCAGTCCCCGATCCAGACGTCCGACTCGTTCTCGTCGGCGCAGACCACCACTCCCAAGCTTGACCCCTTCACGAAGCTCGAGCCGCTGGTCTTGGCCCGGGAGAGCTCTTCCAATTTGGCTCTGTCAGTAATGAAGAGAAACCGCCAGGGCCTGAAATTGCGAGAAGAGGGAGAGCGGAGGGGCGCTTCCTCCAACAGCTCGATGAACTCGGGCTCGATTTCTTTATCCTTGTATTTTCTGACACTCCGTCGCTTTCTCAGTATATCAAGCATAATCTTCCTCCACGTCTTCCTATGTTTTGCTGTAAAATAAATTCATATCCTGGTCGTTTTGAGGAGTATATTCGCGGGCAACTCCATCCTCTTATTACCTAATTTTATTCTAAACGATACACTTCCCCGATTTGCAACGGCACAACCCTGATATCCGCTCGCGCTTCTACTTCGTTCTTGAATTCTTCTGGATCCGCTTCGTACCGATGCATGGAGATGACAACTTTTGGTTTGATTGTTAGTGCAGCCTCAACAGCCTCCAAAAGAAATTACGCACAACAGGGTATATTCGAACTTGAGTTCGCATATCCTTCCATTTTGGCATTATACCGAACTTACTCCATATACATCCCTTCAGTTTCCCGCTCATTTTTTTAGTACCTGAATTTTGTAATAGACGCAGATACTCAAATAACGGTTCTTTGAGCTACATAGGCGTAGTAAAGATCGTCAATATCTTCCTGTCCACTCCACACTAAAAATTTAAACTCCTTCAACTTGTCAAAGCCGCAACCTTGTAAAAGTCTTTCGATGTATCTATTGCTGTGCATGAATACCGTTACGCCCCAGTCGCTTTGGATCTCTGAATAACCTTGCGGGTTGTGACTGACCGCCTTTTCTTCTTTTTCCGGGGTTTGTGCTAAAACAGTGAAGGCGAAGATTCCTCCTGGTTTGATAATCCGGGAAACCTCTTTAAACATCGGTTCCAAGTTGCCAAAGAAATGAAAAACGCCGCAGGAAATCACATGGTCGAAGAAGCCGTCGGAATAAGGCAGCGGCGTATTCCGCAGGTCGAACTGTTTGAGGTCCTTTGCGAAATCTTTCGACTTGCAGATTTTCAACATTTCAATAGACCCGTCGATTCCGAATACTTCCAAGCCCGCTCTGGCAAATGGTAGGGAGCCAAGCCCTGTACCTATTCCGAGATCAAGCAGGCGCTCATGAGGATTCACATATTCAAAGTTCAGACCGAACAGCGCTTCATGGGCGAAACACTTGTATTCACGGACTTGCTGATCGTATTCAGCAGCGCATTCATCGTGTCCGCGAATAATATCGTTCTTTTTCATTTTTTCTGTCTCCTTTAGTTTATGAATATTGCACGGTCTTTAAAAAAAATTCCATTAATCGCCCATAGTTCACGATTTCATATTAACGTTTATATTAAATTACTTTCAAATTCATAGAAGCATCGCCTACGTTACTTTGGAGACGAAGATCGCTGGTCTATAGCATTTTACACATATAGCCACGAGAAGTATGAGCCTTGCGTTTTCAACAACGGGAGTTTTCATGGTACACCCGAGGAGGCCTTTGAAAGTTCCGCAGTATACTTGCAAGATTCTCCATGATTTTAGATATTACAAACAATTTTGTACCACAAACCTTTATATAGTGCAAACTACATTGCATTAATTATGATAGAAAAAATCAATTTGAAAGAAATCGAGAAAAAGGCATGGACATCTACTTTTGAGGATGGAATTACTGACATTGGAATAGGTCTCATATTAGTTGTATCGACGATCTGCCAGATGTTTGATGATGTTCGTTTTTATCTGTATGCATTATTCATAGTACCGGCACTGTTTATCACTGCAGCGAAAAAATACATTACAACTCCCAGGATAGGGCTTGTCAAATTCAGCAGGGAGCGCAACAAAAAAAGATATATGCTTTTCTTGGTCATGACAACAGCAATTGTTTTTCTGCTAATACTAACAACAAAAGGATTGCTTCAAAAATTACCAATGACACCACTAATAGTCGGATCGATAGTATTCATTATCTGCAGTTCAATTGCATATTTTTTGAATTTCAACAGGATGTACATCTATGCTGTCCTGTTTACTTTATCCTTTGCACTTAATGAGATAACAATAGCTAATACAGGAGTCATTGCAAGTGGTGCATACGCCTGGTTGATTTCAGCAATAATATTGATAGTGATAGGGTTTGTGTATTTGGTTAGATTCCTGAAGAAATATCCACTGCCGGTAAAGGAGGTGTCCGATGTCAGCCACAATTAATCTGAAAGAGATAGAGCAAAAAGCATATCGTGATTCCCAGCAGGACGGCTTGATGGAAATCATGATGGGACTAATCCTTATGGCTTTTGGCGGCTTTTTCTATTCTACCGTTTTTGTATTCTACATTTTATTGATTTTATTTTCCGGAAGGATTGTTGAGTTCTTTCGAAAACGGTATATCTATCCCAGAATTGGGTTCGTCAAGTTCCGTCAGGAAAACCCAAAGGCGGTCTTGACTGGCGTCCTTCTTTTCGAGTTCGCAGTTATCGTGATCATATTCACTCTGATCTCTTTATTTGGTGACGTGAAGGAGTATTCCCAATGGGTGAAGTGGTCGCCATTGATTTATCTGGTTTTCATGGGTGGATTCCTATTCCTTTGTGGGTTGGTCATCTTCACCCGTTTTATGAGCAAGTATCCGCTTCTCCCAGAGGAGGTCTCCCGTGTCATCAAGTAAGAACGCACCAAGCGAAGACCTTCAGTCCATCGCGGGAATTGACCGGCTGATCCACGAACCTGCCAGACTGATGATCATGGCATACCTCTATGTCGTAGAGAGCGCAGACTTCCTCTTCTTGATGCACCAGACCGGGCTGACACACGGCAACCTATCCTCACACATGAGCAAGCTGGAAGCTGCGGGCTACATCGAGGTAGTGAAGGAGTTTGTGACCAAGAAGCCACATACTATGCTCCGCCTCACAGACAAAGGGCGAACTGCTTTTCGGGCGTACCGGCAGAGCATGATGCAGGTGCTTGATGACTTGTCTGACAAGTAATAATGAGAGAAGTGGATAAAAAAATAGAAAGGGGATAAAAAAAATATAAACACCCCTATGCCGACATTTTTAGAATTGGATGTGGTTCCTTCGTCTCTATTCCGTGTTCTGCATGGTTAGCCTCTGCAACAATCATATCTGCCATGCCAACCAGCGGGAACACCTTCGGAGCATTCTCGATTGGTCCGTAAAGCACGAAATCCTGACCCGCCATTACCGGGATAATATTAGAGGCTATGTCACAGATACTGAACACGTCTGCACCAAGTCCTTCCCAGCCAGCCGGTCCTTTTGTCGCATGCTCCTTCCGGAACGTCTTCAGCCATGTCCATGCAGAAGGTGCATTGTGGATACCCAACCCCACGGCAATACCGAATTTCGATTTGACGACGAAGCCAGAAGCAACAGCTGATCCAACCCCTGCGCCTATGGGTAGTGTAGCGGGATCACACATCTGTTTCGTTACACCCATGTCCCGTGCAAGATGCACCAATCCTTTCTCGAAGGTACCTGCTCCTGTCTCTAACAAATCAATCTTCCCTGCTACCGTTGAATCTTTTGGATTGAACGCTAAGATAATCGCTGCTTCCAGCCTGGAATCTTTGATTGCTTCCAGCTCCGCTTCAGAACACGAAATGTTTATAGAGTTATACACCGCTTTATCTATCAGTCCAACTTCATCAGCATACTTGAGCCCTGCAACCTTTGCTTCTGCCACTGTCGAGTCAATCAAGAAGGGAACATCACTTACCTCGGTACAGAATGCGATTTCTTTCTCCATTGCCTCTGATGACTCTGAAAATATCTGCATCATGCATGGATTGCCGGTTAAATCCGAAAACTCCTCTTGCTTCTTTATCACGTCTTCCGCTGCTTTCTTGTCAAATATACCTTTATCCGCATCTTCGACCAGATAATGCTTCGCATAGAATATCGTACCACAAAGAACAGTTGCGCACTCTCCTGGCTGTCCTCCTACCTTCGCTTTACCTATCTCATATATATCCTGCTTCCTATCAAATACAAACATTTTTTCTGCCCTCCTTTTCTTATCCTATCAGGAATATCACGTATACAAGTATTCCTATTATCAGCCCGTACAAAAGACCAATCGCAAAACCCATTTTCTCTCCCTGTCTCTGCGCAAGCTCGCCCGTGACAAACTCCACCTTCTCGTCCATCGCCGCTAATCTGCCCAGTAGTTTTGTGTGCTCTGGTGGTGTCATTGCAACAGGAACTGCTAACTCCTTCAGTTCCTCTTCTAACTTCTCCAACACCTCTGCTTCTACTTCTCTCTCTATCTCCTTTTCCAGCTCTTCCTCTGTTTTTTTCTCTTCTCCCATTCTTTATTTCTCCTTTGTTTTATGCCCACGTCATAACTCTAAATCCGGCGAGAAGCAGACTCACGAATAGCCCGATTGCCATCCCTTTTATGAATCCTACCCAGAGACCGGCTGCGAACCTCGAATCCTTGCCTATTAACGTTATGGACTTTCTCAAGTCCTCTATTTTTGCAGTTATCACCGCCGTTTCCGGTGTTTGTTGAATTACTTTTGCCATTTAGGACACCCCCCATAAGATAAGAGGCAGAAGAAACACAATTGCCGCTATCAGCCCTGCCAATATTCCCAGTATAGAATTCATGGAGAGCCCCGATGATAACTTCTGGTCCCTCGCAATTAACTGACTCTTGTATGTGATATCCTTCGTGGCTCGATTTATTACGTCCATGAATGGAGAAGCGGGCATTGCTAAAGGCATTGCCAACACTGCCCCCACTGCTTCCTCTTCGCCCACCTTTACAAACATCGGGTCTTCCGGATAAGCGCCAGGGTCCCTTGCCTTCAGCTCATTTACTTTTGCCATTATCGTCCCATAGTCTTCCTCACCTATCATGTCAATTATTTCCACCTGATCTCTGAATCGCGCGATCGCAGTATCCGGTAGATTCTCGATGAAGGGTATTGCACCTGTCGTGTCTATTATCTTATGTGTATTGGGGTCAACGCCATTTTTCCACAGTGCTATCATCGAACCTCCGCTTATATGCCCCGGAACTTCCGCACCTGCAACGATGAGGAATCTTATGTTCGGATTTGAGATCATGTTCGTTATCATCTTCTCTAACCCGATGTTCTCTGTTTTATCAGGTCCCTGTATCGCAATCCCGGGCAGGTGTTCGATGTGGAAATAAGACCCCGTTGACGATATTGCCACCGGGCTTTCCGGATCGCCGACTTCATAGTCACCGGTGACGAGCGGCCATTTTTCCGGAACTTCTTTCTTCTCCGCCATATTCACGCACCTCCTATTTTAAATAATGCAAGTGTTACCGCTAACACACCAAACATCACTCCGAACACGAACATCGTTATGAAGCCCGCTTTACTCAATGCTCCTTCTCTGTGCGGCTGAGACATCAAGAACCCACTCGTTGGGTCGAGGCAATTGACAAGGTCCTCCACTGAAGCTTCCATGACTGCTATTTGCTCTTCTATCGGTGAAAGGTTCACTTTGTAGAATCCTGGTCTGCTCTCTCCTACTTTGAGCGAGTCCGGGTCCAGCACCACACCATATTTCTCATTTATTACCAACATGTTTTTACCTCCTATGTTATTCTATTGTCTTGATTAGCCCCGTTCCAACGGTCGAATATGCCTCGCGCATAGCTATCTTTACGAACTTT
>JANJFQ010000119.1 GCA_025435355.1 Candidatus Methanophagales archaeon
TGAGTACTTCCCTTGTGGATGAGTATCTGGAGATTATCAGGACATACTACCCTGAAAGCATGCATTTAAATAGTAAGGAGGAGAATATAGATGATGTGGATAACTAGGTGTCATTTGATACTATTATCATTTCTTGTTTTCTATATTTATAAATAAAGGTTTATGTGAAAGTAATTTAAATAGTTAAACCAATGTAAATATTGGTGATAGTAAAAATGGTAAAAGTATCTCTGGATTTAGAAGAGGGTTTGCATAAAGCGATAAGAAAGAAAGCGATAGATAAAGGGATAACAATGAAGGCATATCTAATTGAGCTTATCGAAAAGGGCAAAAGTGTAGAAGAAAGTGAAGGTATGGAAGAAACATATAGGTAATCTGTTATTGCAAGAGTGGTTGTGAACGTCTGAGTAAAAGGTATAGGGGGAATCAAAGATATAAAAATATAATAGAAAGCGATAGATAAAAAGATAACAATAAAGACTTATATAGTTGAACTTATCTGAAAGGGCAAGAGTATAGAAGAAAGCGAAGGTATAAGTGTATCAAAGATACCACACGCAGGTCATATAATGCAGATTATATGACGTGGTACCGGAAAACCGCTGAGAGCGGGTTATTAAACCATTTTAAGCGACTTTTTTAGAACCTTTGGATTATATGCCATTGGTTTTAGGATTATATGACAACTCGCTCGCCTCGCCGAATAATGTTTTCTATATAGGATATATACTACTACATTATCATGCCTGACCGTTAATGCATATCGATTTTTTTTTATTTCTCGCGATACCTGTAACTGCTTTCATATTTACGTTCTCAACGATTTTTTCGGCATTCCATGATTAATATTATCACTTATGCTTTTTTCTTTTGTTATATCGCAAATATGAGTTTCGATTTTGTCAGTTGTAATTTCTACTTTTCTTTTTATATAAACTATTTAAACTAACTTGAAGATGACCTTAGAGGTAAAAGACGTAGATGCCTACTATGGAAGCGTGAAAGTGCTTGAGGGTGTGGATTTTAGCGCAGCGCATGGCGAATTTTTAGGTGTTATCGGTCCGAACGGGTCGGGGAAGACAACACTGTTGCGAACAATCAGTCGTATCTTGAAGCCAAAGGTGGGGACGATATTATTAAAGGGTAGAGATGTGATGGCGATGAAGGATAAAGAGTTTTCAAGAAATTTCGCAGCCGTTCCTCAGGATACAACCGTAAATTTCGACTTCGCGGCTCTGGACATCGTGCTTATGGGCAGGAATCCACATCTGGGTAGGTTAGAGCTGGAAACCGAGAAGGACATAGAAATAGCGAGGAGGTGCATGGAGCTTACCAACTGCTGGCATCTGGCTGAAAGACCGATTACCGAGTTGAGCGGTGGCGAGAGGCAGCTTGTTATAATCGCGAGAGCGCTAACGCAAGAGCCCAAGGCTTTACTTTTAGATGAGCCAACTTCTCACCTCGACATCAATTATCAAATAGAAATAATGGAGCTTCTGAAACGATTGACCGTGCATGAAGGCTTGATTGTAATTGCAGTTATCCATGACCTCAATTTAGCCGCTCAGTATTGCGACCGTTTAGTATTGCTGCGCAGAGGAAAAATCGTTTCTATGGGCTCTCAACAGGGGGTATTAACTGCTGAAAACATTAAAAATACCTTCGGTGCAAACGTTATTGTTAAAACGCATGCGTTAACTAACCTCTGCTACGTATCACCCGTTCCTTCTCCTGTAAAACGCCAGACTGGAGCATCAAGTAAAGATAATGCGGATATTACGATTCATCTGATATGCGGTGGCGGTGAAGGCGCTTCGTTAATGCATTCTCTCTCTGAGAAAGGCTACAAAGTGACTGCCGGCGTGGTGAACATGCTGGATACCGACTGCGAAGTTGCACAGCTCTTGAACGTTCCTGTTGTGGCCGAAGCACCTTTCTCGCCGATAACTGACGAAACATTTCAAGCTCATTTAGCGCGGATTGAACGAGCGGATGTTGTTGTGCTGTGCGGTATCCCGTTTGGTTTCGGTAATTTGAAGAACATGGATGCGGCAGAGGTGGCGTTGGGGAGAATGGGCAAATCCGTACTGGTATTGGAAGCGGATGGGATAGCGGAAAGGGATTTTACGGATGGTGAAGTCACTAAACGGTTTATCGCATTGAAAAATAAAGGTGCTGTGATGGTTAAGAATCAAGGGGAGGTGCTTAAGGTGCTCTTAAGTCAGTCTTTATCTCGAAAATCTCTTCTGCCGCCTCTTTCCCTGTAAGAACCTCGTAGGTACACTTCCCATCGGGCATTCGATACAACCTCGCCAATCTGAAGAGTTCAAGAAGTTCAGCGTTGTGTGTTCGCCACCTACTTCCCGCACATCCTTGAAGTATTCAACTTCTTTTCTTATTAATTTGAACATAACATACGCAGTCAGCAGTTATATAAAGTTTGCTAATCTCGTTGGGATGTAATAGCCGATTATGTTCAAATTCCAATCAATATCAATCTCATGCTCGTTCCAACCGCCAATGAAACGAGAATCATCAATCCAGTCGCTTTTAGCATATCCCGGATGCCCAACTCTCTGAGCAAAACAACGAACGTAGCAATGCAAGGGAAATACGCGGTCAATATTATGCAAGAAATCGTCAATTGTTGCGCACTCATACCCAATGGCAATAACATACCAATCGCTATGTCCTTTCTGAGGAATCCCATGATCAACGCACCAATCGCTCCTTCCGGCAAACCGAGCAAAGTCGTGAGAACAGGCGAGAATACCGTTGAAAGAACGCGGATTACTCCGGATTCATACAGCAGGTTCACGATGAAAACGCCCAATATAACGAATGGAACCGCTTCTGCTAAAAATCCATACGCCTTGGTCCATGTCTTTTTTAGTAACGTTGACACGTCGGGTTTACGATATGGAGGGACTTCCAATAATAATTCAGGACTCTCGCCCCTGACGATTTTTTTCAACATTAAGCCTATAAAAATATAGAGCACAAACAAGGTGCAATAGACGATGAGTATCCATTTCAGCCCATATCTACCCAAAATTCCAAATATCATTGCAGATTGCGCCATACAGGGAACCGCTATTGCCATGAGCGTGGCAGCGATGAACCGCTGCTTTCCCGTTTCCATTACGCGAGTTGCTAACGCACCTGGAACGTTGCACCCAAAGCCTAATATCGTTGGCACGATCGCCGAGCCGTGCAATCCCACTTTGTGCAAGCCGGTATCTACGAGAACGGCGAGTCGTGGCAAATATCCTACGTCTTCGAGCAGACTGAGCATGAAATAAAATGTGATTACAAATGGCAGAACCATATCGAAGGGGACGTATAACCCGGTCGTTAGAAGCCCGAAAGATTGCGTGAAATCCAGAGATTCAATAGTTGATTTCCCTATTAATATATTGTGTAGCAGCCCCTCAGGCGAGAATGAATTTACAACGCTTACGATCCACGGTCCATAATAATTATAGAAAATTGGGTCCATCAGATGTTCAATTATCCAATTCCCTATCTCGATTATGAATAGGAACGTCAGGAATATTGTGATTATCGCAATGGGAATGCCTGTTACTGGCTTCACCGTGGTATCTGCTATGCGTTCCCAGATGGTGTGATGGCGGTGATGCACTACCTGAACTTCCCTAACGATTTCGCCTACTTTCAACCACCTTTCTTCTTCAGGCATCGGCTCAATGGTTTTTGATGGCTTTGCATCACGCAATTTAGATCCGAGTTCCTTTATTCCTTCACCGGTTATCGCACAAGTTGGAACAACCGGCACGTCAAGCAACTTTTCCAATTTATCCACGTCTATATCAATACCAATGTGCTTTGTCTCGTCCCACAAGTTCAAAGCAACGATAGTGGGCTTCTTCCTTTCCAAAATTTCCAGCGTCAAATAAAGATTCCGTTCCAGATGCGTTGCATCTACAACATCTATTACGACATCCCCTTCTTGAAGCATGGACCGCGCCACTTCTTCGGCTTTTGAAGTAGGTTCTAAAGAATAAGTGCCGGGAACGTCAATTAACTCGAACTTTTCTACTCCTATGCGCGTATTACCCTTCGTAAAGTCAACCGTAGTCCCAGGATAATTCGACGAAATTACGTTCACACCGGTGAGTCGAGAAAAAACGACACTCTTACCGACGTTCGGGCAGCCCATCAGCGATATTTTCTTCATATTTTCTGGATTAAAATGTGTCTTGCCATCCCCCTTCCAATCGCTATCTGCGTCCCTTCAACGTTTAAGACGACAGGTCCTCTCGCAGGTTGTATCGCGATTATTTCGACGATTTTCCCTTCCATCAGTCCCATCGTCCTGAAGTGCCGTTGCCTACCCATACCATGTCCCAACGCAACGATTTTCGCCCTTTCACCTGGGAACAGTGAGGTGAGGGGAACCGCTTTTTCATCCGGGTTCATATCGCTCATCCGTTTCTCCACCACTTCTATCTCTATTTTAAAGTTAGGAATACAAAAAACCTACCCTAAAAATGTTCGGTTTTAGTTAAATAACCTAATAAAATTAGCTTTTAAAGAAAAAGCCGAATAACATTTTCCTTTATAACAACTCGTCTATACCATAGACCAGAAATCCCTGTTTGCAAAATTCTTCTTTACCCTCAATGCTTTCGGCTACAATGCCATAATAATCCCTCATTTCTTCGCCTTTGACATGCCAGTTAACAAGTTCCGCTTTATCTCTGAGCGCATTTAATATTCTCTCTGCCTCTTGATAGCGCAATCTGCTCCATTTAACCTCGAAGAAGGCTATTTGCTTTTCTCTCTCATTTACCGCCACTATGTCTATCTCCTCCCCCTTATGCCACCACCTGCCAACCTTTTCAAATCTGAGCGGGAGCAGAGAACGAAGAACCTCATTTCTGACAAAACTCTCAAATTTTTTCCCCAGATAGATGGTTTTTTCTCCCTCGCTCAATCTGAAAGTTCCCATTTCTATTTCTTCCCTATGTTTAAATACGAAATTGAACCAGGAATCAAAGACTCTGTCCTTTATCAAATATAGCCCCTTTTTTGGTCTGCCAAACATGGAGACCTGCCGCTCTATAAAACCCATTCTGAGCAGATTCTCAAAATACGGGTAGATGCTTCTTGTTTCCATCCCCGTAAAATTTGCTATCTCTGTTGGTTTTGTATGACCGTAAGCGAGGGCGTTGAGAATGGAAAAATAGGTCTTGAGTTCTTTGAACTCCTGCGAGATTATGAAATAAGGCTCCCGGTAGAAGTATCCGTTCTTACGGAAAAATTCTTTTTCGAGAAACTCCGCGAGGTTGCTGTATTCAGAAGCTTTCAGCAGATACTCAGGCACACCGCCTATTATCAAATAGAGCTGTAGTGCTTCCC
>JANJFQ010000029.1 GCA_025435355.1 Candidatus Methanophagales archaeon
TCTTAGGCAAAATATCGTACAAAAGAAAATACCCTAACAAAAGTGGAGAGGATGGCTTTTTATCACGAGCCTGAAACCGAAAATTTAAATATACTGATTTAAAATATTTAAAAGGGGTTTGAAAAACCATGAGTGAAGAGATTCACCAAATGTTGGGGGAAATCAACAAAAAGTTAGAGGGGCTGCTTGCTTTGAAGCGTGATGTCGATGAATTGAGTAAGAGAACAAAGAACATAGAGAACATATTATCGGAATATGTCTTCGCATTGAACGAAGAGGAGAAAGCGGATTTGGAAGAAGCTATGAAAGAATACGTAACTGGTAAAACAATATCCTTGGAGGATGCGGAGAGGATTCTTGGGTTATGAAAGTAGAATTTGGAACAAAAGCCCTAAAGTTTATATCAAAACTTGAGAAAAATGACAAGGAAAGAGTTTTTTAAAGAATAAAGGAACTTGAAGAGAATCCATTTCCTTCAGATGTCCAAAAATTGAAAGGGGAAAGGGGTGTTTACAGGATTAGAGTTGGAGATTTCAGGGTTCTTTACAAGGTCATTCGAGAAGATGAAGCGGTCTTAATTTTCAGAGTGGATAAAAGAAGTAGAGTTTATAGACGATGAAGGATACAAGAGGCTCAGGGATGCCCCGCAATTCATGTTGTGCCATTTGGCCAGTACCGCTAAGAAGGGATGGCAGCATTATGCCCCTCTATAATTTTTAGGTATTCATCTATTAAATGAGCTTTCATTCCGGTAACAATCCTTATCTCCTCATTACCCATCCCATTTTCCACACACCACTTCAGTTTATTAAACTGCTGACAATACTCCCCTACTGCTTCCGGACTGTGATCTGTCTCTCTTGCAACCTGCACCGGATCTTTTTTTTCTAAAAAATCTTTCGTAGTATCCTTGTCTTATGGGATATTGCTGTATCCATATCATGATCATATCCCGTAAAGTGGAGCGTTGTATCCCTTCTCTTTTCATACTTCAGCCTTAGTTCGGATAGATAAGAGTGATCGTAGCACATAATCAACTTGTCAAGGATCTTCATTAGCTGCTCCACGAATAGCATCCTGACCCTTTCTCCGCCCAAGAAAGGAAACTCAGCTTTCAGGAAGTTCATTAAAGCGGGCTTAATGAATCTCCTCCTGGCAGTTGCATATTGGTTTTTCCTACGTTTTAGATTCATGCTATCACCTCCGGACTCTCTGACACTCTGAGCTTTTTATTGGTTTTCCTGGAGGTTCGTTGAGGTCTATTGCCTGCACAACAATTTGTCCCGGTCTAATATTCTCGATACTTTTCTCTTCCAGCAATGGAAAATAGACTTCTTTAACAATCTCGGTAAGTGCTTTTGCCTCCAGTGGTGAACAGCTCAATCCTTCAATCGCTTCTTGTTGGAACTGCCGGTCCAGTGTCTTAAAAGACAGTCTATCATATCGTTCTTTTTCCTGCTTTCTTTTCATTTTCCAGCACCTCAGTTTTGATTATATTTATCAACCAATGCTGAAGTACTGGCCATTTGGCACTATTTTTATTCGGGCATGGCATGGTTGATACCATGAAAAATATACTTCCCCGGAGCACTTAATAGTGCTTTGTTGGGTCGGAGGGTAAGCCGTTAAGCCCCATGGTCGTTAGAGACCCAGTGCTTGATTGGCTGCTCTATTAAAGATCCGGTATAGTGGGCTACGAGCCCGGATAGGTGGATGTCGTGTTTTTCGAGCAACAAACAAAAGGGGGAGATAAAATGTACATAGGCATAGATCTGCATAAAGAAGTATGCTATGCAACCACGCAGACAAAGAAGGGGAAATTACAGATAAGAACCGGATACATGCAGTGATGGCAAAAAATGGCGTGAAACACGAATTCACAGACCTCTTCGGTGTAGAAGGAACGAATTTCTTGAAGGCGATAGAGCTACCGGAATCGCAGCGAATTGCACTTGACGTGCTGCTCGGCAGTTAGAATCCGTAGATAAAGAGGTAGAATAGGTGCAGAAGCGAATAGCCATAGTTGCGGGGGAAGACAACGATGTGATAATACTAATAACGATTCCGGGCATTGACTACTACGGTGCGATGATAATAAAGAACGAGATAGGAGATATCAATCGTTTTCCGAGTTACAAGGAACTTTGTAGCTTTGCAGGATTGATACCAAAGGTGCATCAGTCAGGTGATACGAGATGGGAAAGGCATATAACAAAGGAAGGGAATGCCTTACTGAGATGGATACTCATACAGGTGGTCCATCAAGTAGTGAGGTATCCAAGAGAGCTAAGGAAGTTCTACTTCGAACTAAAGAAAAAGAAAGGCACAAAGATAGCGGTGGTAGCTACTGCAAGGAAGCTGCTCAGGGTAATATACTGCATGTTGAGCAGAAAAGAGTTTTAGGTTTTAAACACCTATAACCACATAAACCAATCAGTTTAGTATATCAGTCACCCGCGGTAAAGTGGGGCGACCGATATACCTTTATGAACAGCATAGCATTAAGTTGTAGTGTCAATAGACCTGTTGTGGAGTTGATGTCGGGAAAAAATAGAAAAGCTTAAATATAACATAGGCTATCGAGGAACACTGAGGATTTTTTTTCATAGGGGAGATTTAGCTAATTCCTTAGATGTAAAGGATATTGTATTCTACACAAGAGAGCCAAGAAGCATGCTTGAGATGTTAAAGGTTTAATCCTTTGCCGCCCGTTATTCTTTGAGCTAAGTTTATGTAAATATTTGATATTTTTTTAATGTCCTCATTGGAAAGAGGTGGTATTTCAGGCTCCGGATAGCCTTTTTCCCGAGCTCGATAAAGAGAATCTTTATATCCATTCCGTCTATATATTTGCCTTACAAATTCCTTTGATAATTCTATACATTCTCCTTCTTCATATTTTTCCATGTCCCAAAACCTATCTTCATCGGCTGTTCCAAATACATCCACCAACATTAGATTTCCATCACTATCAAATGCAAACTCTTTTTTCCCGTCCACGTGTATTAAACCCCCTCTTTCAACTCTTCTTTTTAGCTCTTTGTCAAGTCCGAGTATACATTCAAATATCTCTTCGAGCTGGTTTTTTTCTAAACTTGAAATAGAAAGCGCTTCCATCTCCGAGATAAGCCTATCAAACTTTTCTACCTTCGTGGATAAATCAAAAAAGGGCTCATGTAATTTTTCACCATATTCGGGCATGGACTTAAACCCAAGCTTTTTATAGTCTATTTTTCCCTCTTCAATTCTGTCATAAAGTGATCCTGCTGTATAATGACGACAAATAAACTCTACGGGGATAAGATGATTTTTTGTGTGTTTATTTATCTTATCATAGTCTTTAATAACATTCACCCTTTTGATCCTTATTCTAGCATCACTGACCTGTTTAATGAAATGAGTATGAATACCCATTTCCTCTGCTTTTTTTAGCCAAAAAGTTGCCGTTCTGCATATTGATTCACCTTTTTTAGGGATTAGATTAGGAATGGATTTGTCAAAAACAGATATCCTATCTGTAAATTCAAACTCTATTTCGTCTATCCTCTCTGTGCCATAACTATCTTTCACGGATCCTTTGTTAATAAGTGTCATCAATTCTCCCTCTTTGACTTTTAATATCTCACTATCTTGGTGATGTTTCATCATTGGTTAAAAATCACCTCCCGCAGATATAATTTCAACCTCTCCCTTTATAAATCTTAAGTCTGGTCTTGTGTCTGTCTTGTGAAATCTCGTGGTTTGCCGTTGTCACGCAGCGCCTTTTTTCACTTTTTCGTACAGACTCATGTATCCTTTTTTCTGCAGTAGAACCATGTTCTTGTGAAGCTCTACGATAACGTTTCTGCTGGTTGCGTTCTTCTGTAAATAGCTCGCAGCATCATCGCTTTTAAGTGCGTTCAGGATGATGTCTCTGTCTAGCCACAGAGTAAGGTCAGCATTCTCGATTGTTCCCTCTTTAACAACCGTTCTTCCGAACGTTTTAACGACAGAAAACTTCTCACCTCTGCTGTTCATGACGTTCACCTGTATCATAGCGCCGTCTTCTACGTCTACAAATCCCAGTTTTTCGATGAGGGACGTGATCTGCTCGGTCCGTATGGATGGAGACGGTGCGGAAGTTGGTTGAATATACTTATGCTTATCTACCACCTCTCCGGTAGTGCAGTGGACGTCAACCCTATAAACCGTCTGATTATCGTAGTCCTGCTCAGTTGGAGTATGCTGCCATACGACTCTCCAGTAGATTATTCCGCCAACCAGAACAGGAGCACCTGACAGAGGGTCTTTCAGCCCATTCTTCCTACCAATATCAATCGCCTGCTCCACGCTCACAGTAATCTCTTGCGGCGTGGTGACCACATGCTGTCCAATCACGCTTCTGTCGTTTCCAAGTCTGACCCACATAGGCAGCTTAATCTCACCAGGGTTGTGTGAGTATCCGTAGATGTAGGTGTAGTGGGCAGTGTTCGACTCGAATGACTCTCTTTTGAAATGTGCATCGAAATAATCTCTTCCAACCATGTCCACAATGTATTTGTCCGCGATACCGAAACCCTCTTCCGAAAATATCTTTTTCACTACGAAAACGGTGAGGTCTGGGTTACCCGTAACGTTGTACACGAGCTGCCATTGAAATGGTGTGCGAGCTGTGTCCATCAGCTTGAAATATCTGTCAAAACTTCGTTTCGGAATGCCAGAAGCATTAATAATCCGTTCATGTGCCACAGATATAGCGTCTTCACGGGTATCCGGGATGTCATCTAAAACCACCGTCAAGACACTTTTTTCGAGAACAAGGATGTCGGTGTCGGCTGGGATGCTATAATACCAAATACATAAGGAGACAGCTACCAGCACGCCAACCATAAGGGCGACCTTTACAAACATCCCACGAGAACTCTTTTTCATTTTTACCACTAAAACGAGTTAGCAACGCAAAAATAGTCCCTGAAGAAAGAGCCAAGTCCTTCAAAAAACCTTAGCTCCTCGTTCCTTAAAACCTCATACCCCCTATCTATTGATTCTGATACGTGTTTACCCAAACTGCATGACCTCAGCTCGTTCTTCAGCAGTTCCACTACATCCGTATAATTTCTCTTTACTTCCACAACATACCTGCCGTTTTCTATTCTTTTTCTAAACGAAATGGGTTTGTATTTGCTTTTAAACTGCTCAGAATGATATTTTGAAGTAACTGGAGGACCTACATGCTTCTTCACCTGCGGGAGAGTCCAAACGAGCAACTCGAATACCAAAAACGCTTTGTTTCCTTCTACGGACACGTCACTTCGGTATACCATAAATCCATTTCTTTCTATTAGTTTTGCAATTGACGACTCGGCTTTTCTTAACTGTGGGAATAATATATCTTCCACCTCATCCGGCGCCTCAAACAAGACCATCACGAGCTCTGTTCCTCTTTCTTTTATGCGCTTCACAAATTCAGCCCTGCTCATCTCTTTCTTCTTCGCAAGAGCGAAGAAACTCGCATCAGGGCACGCCAAAAAATCCCTCGCCGAATCTATTAACCTGCAAAAAGAATCCAAAGACACCGCAGCCGCTACATTCCTGTTCGCGTCAACCGGGTCTATTACAATAAGTGGGTCTTCTCCTTTGTATTTGCCTCGACCTTCGATGTCTATTCTTTCGCCATGTTTCCAATTCGATGCGTGTCTCAATAGCTCCGCGAACGAAGAATATTTCAGGATGAGCAATTCGCAGAGATAACCAGAGAAGCCTTTCCTCCTTTGCTCAGAGCCATAAATTCCCGAAGACTTCAAGAACTGCTTTAGCAGCAGCACTTCCTCTTCCAGACCCGGTATTCTCTTCCTAACGTATTCATTATGAAAAGGAGTCCGGTCAACTGCGGATTTCAACGCTGATGCGTTTTTTACCGAAAAACAAGGTACCAGGTCCGCTTCGTGCTCCGTTCTTCCTTCTGCATCATAAAAGTAAGCGTGAATATAAGGATGTGAGGCATATCGTTCCTCATATCTATCGGAAATGCTCTTTGCGAGAGCAAGACCCTTCTCTTTTAAATCTTCTTCCGGCACGTCCACTGGAAACATGATGAATATATCTATGTCCGCCTCGCCACTTATCCATGTATTTCTCGCGGTTGACCCTACGGAGATTGCATTGGCTTCCATACCCATCTCCGATGCTTTTTTATTTATCTTAGCGATTATAAGGTCGGTTACGGCTTTTACTTTCCTCCTCTCTTCCTCATCTGGTCTTATTCTCTCTATGACCTCTCTACATATCCTTTTTATCTCTTCTTTCTCTTTCATCTCTGCATAGGAAAATTAATCGAGAGCAGTCCTCCAATAGATGAATTGGTGATAGAAATATTTAAATATCGGTAATAATGATGTGGGAGCAATGTAGAAAATTTTTTGATATGTTGTTTGATTCAAATTATATCCCTCACACCGTCAAAATAAAGAAGAAGCCCTATTTGATGCCATTTGATACCACTCAACTTCGTCTGGCTTTTTATATTCAAATAAAACATCAAGAATTTGACTTTCATTTACGTTACAATAATCAGTATTTAATTCTATTAAATTCTGATTCTTCCATTTGCTATGTTGAGCCCCAGCCGCTCCACCCCGAAAATTCAGGGGCATCCCTGCTGTTGATTTGCCCCTCTTACACTGTTTTTATAGCCTTTCCAATCTAATCGCAGGAATCCAACCATAACATATTTTTCCATTGGCATCAACGAAATTATCGCATGTGATAACACCATCATCTATTTCTAACCTATCAGTATGATGAATTTGTGGATAAGAGTCTGTTTTAATCGTATAGTTGTAGGTAACATTCGCTTCCAATGTAAAAGGCTCAGAAAATTCTATGTGATGGTAATCCCCTGCACCTATATAGCCATTCCACGTTGCATTCACATTTATTCCGTTCCCATAAATCCAAGCATATTCTGCTCGATATCATATGAACTTGTATGTAGCTCAGGTCTATCGAAGGTGATTTCGATCTCGGGCGAAGATGCATCAATGCTTAGCATGTGATCCACATGATAAACGAGGGATATATCCGGAAGCTCTGCCACTGCAAATATTTTTCCTGCACTGAGAAGTACATAATCGCCTTTGAATCCGACGTCATCCGTCGCTTTACTACTATACCATACAATCTCGCCAGTTTGCTTATCCAAAGCGTAAAGTTTGCCTTCGCCGTATCCAAACGGAGTTTCCACGATGTAGATAAGATCATTGGCTTCGTCAACAGTCACCATGGCTGTATCACTAAAGCCAAGGTTGAAGGCAATAGGAGCCACCCATAACTCATCCCCGGTATCAGCATCAACGGCGTACAAATGAGTTGGATTAGAACCTTCCATATCGAAGATAATGCCGTCTTCAGAAACGACGGGTTGGGACGCCCAGCCAGTATTATCATTGCTAAATTGCCACAACATCTGGCCGGTTCGAGCGTCATAAGCGTATAGCTTACTGTAACCGGGGCTCGTGTAAAAGCGTGTGTATAACGTGCCTTTGTAAATAGCGGGAGATCGCGAAATTACACTAAAGTATTCATCGTCACACCCGACCCCCCACTTTCTTTCCAACTGCGCGACATTCGTAATGCTAATCGTGCCTTCTATCGGGTTATAGGACGTATGCGAATTGTCATAACCAAAGTGCAGCCAATTTGCAACATCGTCCCGCCGCGCGGCTTGAGTTGGTTGGGTTGCCCCGCCGCTTTCCATTGTTACAGTTACACTCAATGCAATGACTACAAGGGTTATTAAACCTGCTATGATTTTCTTTTCCATATTCCACTATATCTCCATCATAGAGTTTATAAAAGCTTTTCTATTTTTATCTAATGGAGTAATTCTGGATTTCAAAAATTTTGCCCGGTTGTGAATGAAACGGCTGTTCAGCAGGAATAAGTGCTATTGTTTCAATTGCAGTAGCGGCTATTAAAAAATCAAATCCTCACGGTAAACCTCTTGTCAATTCTCAAAACATCACCAGGCACTTTTATTTTAAATACGTCAAGTATTTTATCAAGCAATGCGTTAACGGTTACATAAGTGATACCTATTCCAGCAGCAAATAACAGCCTTTCAAACGCTGTAATTGGTATCAAAGCAATCCATTGTCCTGCAGTCATGGGAACTGTCCATACCCACAAAGCAGAACCAACTGAATGAGCAGTAAATGTCGCTCCTAAACTTCTCAATGGAACACTCATTGAATATTTACCTGGCAATAATCTTGCAATTATGGGTATTGTCCAAAATAAAGAATAAAACCATGCTTGCCTGCCAACAGGATGCAACACAAACAACACGATTGCAATTAAAGGAACAATAACATTCAAGTTCTTCTTCTCACTCCCGAAATAATATACTGCAAACAGCATTGGAGCCAGTCTCATAATATTAATCCATGCAGCTTCTTTTCCTACAACAAAAAAATTAATTAGCTCGGCAGCAAGAACAGCAATAATGCCAAAAACAGAACCCAGGAATGCGCCAGCAATAGGACCAAAGAACTGGAACAATGTGAAGTATTGTTTTTCAGCGCCAATTAGCGGTGAAAAATTTATTCTTTGCGCAAAAAACGCAATAACCACAAACAAAGCAACAAAAATAAGCTTCTTTTTATTAATATTGAGCGCCTCTTTTTCTACCATGACATTCGATCTTAACTTGATAGTATATAAGTTTTTCTAAATTTCATGACCCCGGCAGAAGTATAACGCAAAAAAGAATCATACATATATTAATAGTACGAAGTTATTCCTATGGGATAGGGGAATAGAACTAAAATTTTTTAAAGCTGATGGCAGAAGCAAGAGTAAACATAAGGGAGGAAAGAAATGGACCTTAGCCTTAAAAGCGAAAATGAAGTTGATTCTGAGGTTTCAGAAATATTAGAACTCGAAGAGAATAGACAGAAATTCAATATAAACTTAATTGCATCGGAGAATTACGCAAGTCGTGCAGTTATGGAAACGCAAGGTTCGCTCATGACCAATAAATATGCAGAAGGCTACCCGGGAAAGCGATATTACGGCGGATGTGAATACCACGATATGGTTGAGAACCTGGCAATTGAGCGTGCGAAAAAGCTTTTCGGTGCAGAACATGTAAACGTTCAACCACACTCCGGAACGCAAGCCAATATGGCAATCTATTTTGCTACGCTGGATATTGGCGATACCATTATGAGTATGAATCTGTCGCATGGTGGTCATTTATCACATGGTAGTCCAGTAAACTTTACGGGAAAATACTTTAACATAATTTCTTATGAAGTGGATAAAGAAACTCAAACTTTGAATTTCGATACTTTAAGAGACCTGGCATTAAAACATCAACCAAAGTTGATTATTGCAGGTGCAAGTGCGTATCCACGTGAGATAGATTTTGCGGCGTTTAGAGAAATAGCCGATGAAGTTGGAGCATACTTATTAGCTGATATTGCTCATATAGCCGGATTAGTTGTAGCGGGACTGCATAAAAGTCCAATACCCCATGCTGATTTTGTTACTACAACCACACAAAAAACATTACGAGGTCCACGAGGTGGAATGATTATGTGCAAGAAGGAGTATGCAGAAAAGATAGATAGAATGGTATTTCCAGGTATTCAAGGTGGACCGCTGATGCACGCGATTGCAGCAAAAGCAGTTGCTTTTAAAGAAGCAATGAGTGATAATTTCATAAAACATCAGAAACAAATAGTGAGAAATGCTAAAACATTAGCAAATGAGTTGATGATTAATGGTTTTGATCTAATATCCGGAGGAACCGACAATCATTTGATGCTCGTGGACTTAACTAAAAAAGATATAACTGGCAAAGAAGCCGAAGAAACACTTGGTGATGTTGGAATTATTGTTAGTCGTAGCACTATTCCATTTGATACGAGAAAACCATTTATAACAAGTGGGATACGACTTGGCACACCAGCAGTCACAACGCGAGGCATGAAAGAAGAAGAAATGAAATTGATTGGTGATTGGGTTACGAAATCGCTAAATAATAGTGGAAATGCCACAATTCAAGATGAAATATCGAACACAGTTAAAGATATGTGCAGTCAATTTCCTTTATTTAAATATGAGGATAGAACCTGACTAAATCTCAGAACAAATGTTATAAGGGGATGCGAGAATGGGGAAAGAAAAGAGTCTAATTAGTGAGGAAGATGAATAATAAGGTTATTGATGGAAAAAAGATCGCGCAAGAGATTGAAGAGAAAGTTAAACAAGAAGTCAAAGAATTAAAAGAAAATTACGGCGTTACGCCCGGGCTTGCAACAATTCTCGTGGGTGAACATCCGCCTTCCCAATTGTATATCAAACTAAAACACTGGGCTTGTAAAAGAACAGGCATAAAATCAGAGAATTATAAGTTCCCTGCGGAAACAAAAGAAGAAGAGCTAATAGAATTGCTAAATGAGTTGAATTCAAAGGACGACGTTCATGGGATTCTCGTGCAATTTCCACTTCCGGAGCATATAAATGAGAAGAGAGTCATGTCGTGCATTAATCCAGAGAAAGATGTTGATGGTTTTAACCCGGCAAATTTTGGAAACTTATTTATTGGAAATGAATCCGCAGGTTTTGTTCCGTGCACGCCAAAAGGCATTATCTACGCACTGGGAAAATATGGTGTAGATATACAGGGCAAAAATGCCGTTGTCGTTGGCCATAGTAATATTGTTGGAAAACCTGCTGCGATTATGCTATTAAACAGAAATGCAACGGTAAATGTATGCCATGTTTATACTACGGATTTGAAGAAATATACTTCTAATGCCGATATTTTGATCGTTGCCACTGGTGTTAAAGGTCTAATAGGTGAAGATATGGTTAAACAAAATGCGGTTGTTTTTGATGTTGGTATTACATGGATAGATGGTAAAGTGTATGGTGACGTCAAATTTGAGGAAGTTTTACCGAAAGTATCTTTAGTTTCTCCAGTTCCTGGTGGCGTTGGCCCGATTACCATTGCTGTGCTCCTGGAGCATACGATTAAAGCTACTAAAAACCTTTCTTATGTGGGGCTCAGCCCCACAACCCCGAAAACCCTGTAAGGGCTTAGTAAAAACCTTGACTAAAAATATTTCGAAACTTTTTTGTGACATGATAGATTCATGGATAAAAAGTGGCGCCGAGAAGCGAATATACGAGATTTCAAAGAAGCAATGTTTTATATAATATGATTACATTATTTATTGAAGGAGAGATGATAAGATGGGAATATCGGTAAACGTAAATCCGAAATTGGTGAGCGAGCTTAATGCATTGATTGATGGAAAGGTGTATCATACCAGAGACGAAGCCGTTGAAGATGCCATCAGGGTTTTGATTGCGCTTAGAGGTAAGTTATATACCAGAACGGAAATAAAGGAAGTGCTAAGCAAATATATCTCTATTCCATCCGATGAACTATTAAGGGAGATCAAGGAAGAAGAGGAGTTATGAAAACAAACCTTTAAAAAAGGTTTGATCCAAAAAGGATTGGTGAAAATAAGAAATGCACTTTTCAGAGCTATCACAATTTCTTTGTTATTGATGCTATACAGTTTGTAACCGCATATAAATCCAAACCAGCGGTTTTCTTACACGCTGATAATCAGTTCTCTGTAAAGATTGTAAAAGAAAAGATGAAAATGATGGATGTAAGGGAAAAAGAAGCTTTAAAGGATTTAAAGAAGTTGATGGAAAGTGGTTAATGAAAAATATAATTTCCAAGTAAAAAAAAGAGGTGATGAAATATGGAACTCTATGGTATAAAAACACCGCTAATAAAACCAGGGGACAATATTGTAGAGATAGTGGTTAAAAGTATGAACGAACTAAATTTTGAATTAGAGGACAAAGATATTGTTGTATTGGCAGAGTCCGCGGTAGCGACTGCCGAGAACCGTGTTATTAATCTTGAGGATATTAAGCCTTCCATTAAGGCAATTGACTTAGGTAAACAATACTCAATTGATCCCGGGGAAATGGAGGTTATACTTCAGGAATCAGATAAGATTATATGTGGAATCCCGGAGTTTGTGCTCACATTAAAAAATGGGTTTTTATTACCGAATGCCGGGATAGATGCTTCAAATGCACCGGAAGGGCATGTGATACTGCTTCCGGAGAATCCGGATAAAAGTGCACGCGAAATACGTATAAAGTTTGAAGAGCGGTACAATTGCACTATTGCGGTGATACTAAGTGATAGTCGAACACATCCACTCAGATGGGGTTGTGTAGGAATTGCAATTGGATGTTCTGGCATGGAAGCAGTAGAAGACGTTCGAGGCAAAAAGGACATTTATGGAAAGCCATTGAAGATTACAAGAAAAGCAGTGGCAGATAATATCGCTTCAGCAGCGGAAATATTGATGGGAGAAGCAAATGAAAGCGTGCCGATGGTTGTGGTGTGGGGAGCTCCCGTTGAGATTAAAGACGCTGAGGGAATTCCAACAATATCGCCGGAAGAGTGTTTGTATTTCGGGATTATTTCAAAACAGGGATTATGATAATGGATATTACGACTACTATTCTTAATGGAAATCGAAAAGCGAAACCGGTATCATTTTTTTTCACGCTCCAACCTCGCCACCCGTTAGCTATAATTCTTCATTTAAATCCCTCAAAAATTTGGCTTCTAACCCATAAACCCTCGCTTTTTCATACATCCCTTTGTCATCTGTTATGAGTATTGAGTCGGTAACTTCTGCACAACTCATAAAGACGACATCAAATCCGCTTGCTTTCGTTCTCATCCCTACCTCTATCGCTTTTTCCAACAGATATGCATCGGGATATAGCTCAGAATTTTGACTTGCGAATGACAAAGCCAGCTCCACGCTTTCATGATCATTCGTCAACCTTGCAACAACACATACGGTCTCTATCAAAGCTATCAAAGGGATGTGGTTTTTGTAAACCCCACTCTCTATTTTAAGCAGGACATCCTTTGCTTTTCTGTGTAAATTCAAATACTCATCATATATTGCATCTCTCTTCTTCCTTCTTGGTGGAATTAACCCTTTTACAAGCACTGTCGTGTCCGTTGTCACATCACTCATACTTCTTTTCCCTCATTTCTCTGACGATTTTTGTCGTGTCTTCATAATCTATCATCTTCTCACTAATCCTTGAAATCGCTTCTTCAAGTGTCACCCTTTTCGTTATCCGCTCAAGTTTTATTGAAAGGAATAAATCAATTGCATCCTTACATACCCTCTCTACCCTTGTATCTTCCATTTCTATCACTACCACTATTATATCTTTTAAACTCCATTTCCTATATATGTTTTTGGACCAAACAAAAGCAAAACAGAAAAGTTTTTATATACCCTATGCTAAACGTATATCCGAACTCCGCAAAATAGAAAGATAACCAGAATAAATGATAGAACTTCTTGATACGTGGTTATGGGCAGCATTTGTGGTTGTTGGACTCCTGATGATTCTTTTAGAGTTGTTCATAGGAGTGGAGACAGGTTTTGATCTTGTGATGCTTGGCTCTGCGCTAATATTGGGTGGTCTGCTGACGAGTTTTCTCGATTCCTGGCTTGTAACCGCCATCTGTGCAAGTGCCTTCTGCGCGCTGTACGTGGGCATTGGACGGAAATACGTTAAGGCGAAGATGAAAGTGAGCGATACAAAGACGAACGTTGATGCAATAATCGGTAAGACAGGAACCGTCAAAAGCAGTATTGGCAAGGATACGAGCGGTCTGGTAAAGATCGGAAACGAGGAATGGCGGGCAAGGTCTGAGGAGGGTGTTATTATAGAGGAAGGTGAGGATATTACGGTGGTTGATGTGACTGGAGTCACGTTAATCGTAAAAAAGGAGGATAAAAAATAAAATAAATTATTGACACAGATTAACGCAGATTAACACAGATGATAAAAATCAACAATGTTAAACTTAAATAAATCCGCGTAAATCCGTGTTAATCCGCGTCTTAAATAGAAGGGAGTTATACTTTATGTATGTACAATAAAAAAGGAGGGGGATAAAAAAATGGTAGGAGAAATAGGAATTGCAATAGCTGTAATCATTTTCGTTATTGCAGTGGTTACATTGTTGAAGGCAGTGACTACCGTGAGACAGTATGAGAAGGGTATTGTGGAAAGATTTGGGCAATATAAGGAGACTCTGGACCCGGGCTTGAGGTTCATCGTGCCTTTTGTTGATAATATCGCAGAACGGATAGACATGCGTGAGACGGTCATTGACGTCGCACCGCAGGCGGTTATTACAAAGGATAACGTAGCAGTAACCGTTGATGCGGTCATCTACTACGCGGTGACAGACCCAAAGGCGGTTAGATATGAAATCGCAAACTTCAGGTTTGCAATAAGCAAATTGGCGCAGACGAACCTGAGAAACCTCGTCGGTGACATGACGCTCGACCAGACGCTTACCGCAAGGGACCAAATCAATACCGCGCTTCGTGAAACACTGGACGAGGCAACCGATAAATGGGGTGTGAAGGTGGTTCGGGTAGAGGTTCAGAAGATTGACCCACCTGCGGACATCGCAGACGCAATGAGTAAGCAGATGAAGGCAGAACGTGAGAAGAGAGCCACTATTTTGAGTGCGGAGGCATACAAAGAGAAGCAGATTCTTGAGGCTGAAGGAGATAAGCAAAATACTGTACTAACGGCAGAGGGTGATCGTGCGGCGGCTATACTTCGTGCAGAGGGTGAAGCAAAGGCTATTGAGAAAGTATCAAGAGCGGCTGAGGAGTTCTTCATTGGAAATGCGCAGGTTTTGAAACAGCTTGAAGTGACACAGGCATCTCTACAGGATAATACAAAAATTGTCGTATCGGATCAGTCAAAGCTGATTAACATTCTCGATATGCTAAAGGAGGGAGATAAAAAGAGGATTGTTCCGGTAGAGAAGTAATTTTTTTTACGCCGGGTAATTGCGGTTTGGAGGTTGTCCCATTATGGGACAGCCTCTTAAGAGGCTGTCTCACAATTCAAAATCCCAACAAAAAAGATAGAATCACCAAAGCAAATCCAAACATTAAATCCTTCTTTCTTCCTTTTTGAAGGTGAAAAGGAGCATGGAGAAAGTTTCTTTTGTAAATGATACTGTTTGTTTTTGACATGTTTGATAACCTAATTAACAGTTGACAATCAATTAATGGACATTACAACTAATGGAAGAACTGCCGTATCCCTGTGAAGATCATAGCCATCCCATGTTCATCGGCAGCGGTTATGGACTCTTCATCTCTTATCGAGCCTCCGGGCTGTATTATTGCGGTGGCACCTACTTCAGCGGCTGCATCCACACCATCACGAAAAGGGAAAAAAGCATCTGAGCCAACTACCGTACCCTTTAGAGGCAGTCTTGCGTTCATAATAGCCAATTTTGTTGACCCTACCCGGCTCATCTGACCGGCACCGATGCCCACCGTTTGGTTTTCAGTGGTGAAAACAATCGCATTTGACTTCACATGTTTTGTAACCAGCCAGGCAAAACGCAAAGCCCTGCGCTCTTTTTCGGTTGGTGTCCTTTTGGTTACTACTTTCATCTTACTAAGGTCTAAATCGATTAGGTCCCGATCCTGAATGAGAAGGCCACCAATGAGTTTCTTAAAGCTCCAACCATGACTTGGTCTGTTGTCATGCCAGGGGCTAACCTCCATGAGCCGTAGGTCTGCTTTTTTTTCAAAAATGGTAATCGCATCTTTAGCAAATCCTGGTGCAATAACCGCCTCAACAAAGGTGGATATGATCTTTTGTGCTGTCGGCGAGTCCACCGTCTGGTTAAAAGCCAGGACACTTCCAAATGCCGATACAGGGTCCGTTTCATGCGCCAATTCATAAGCTTCCGCTAAGCTCGACCCGGTAGCTACACCGCAGGGGTTGGTGTGCTTGATTATCACTGCGGCAGGCTCAGAAAATTCTTTAACCAGCTCCAATGCCGCTTCCAGATCCACCATATTGTTATAAGAAAGTCTTTTTCCTTGAAGTTGCCGAGCATTTCCCACACATGGTTCGTCCGTGTGTTCACGATAAAATGCAGCTTTCTGATGTGAGTTTTCACCATAACGCAAGTCTTGCGCTTTTTCATACTCCATCATCATCACATCCGGAAAGGTTGGTTCAACCTCGATGATACATGCCCCGCGATCATTCATGGAGACACGATCCAGATAGCGACTGATCATCCGATCGTATTTAGCTGTGTGCTGAAAAACGCTCTGCATGAGGCGATAGCGTGTCTGTATGCTTATCAGTCCTGCGTTATTGTCCATCTCTTCCAATATAGAATGATAGTCTTCGGGAGAGACAATGACAACCACATCTTCAAAGTTTTTGGCCGCGGAACGAAGCATTGTCGGACCACCGATGTCGATGTTTTCCACTGCCTCTTCAAACGCAGTATCAGGCTGGGCAATCTTTTGCTCGAATGGGTAAAGATTAACGACAACCATGTCAATAGTCGGATAGTTCTCCTTTTTAAGCTGATTCATATGCTCTGGTTTATCTCGTCTTGCCAACAATCCTGCATGGATCTTAGGATGCAGTGTCTTAACTCTACCTTCTAACAGCTCCGGATGCCCCGTAAAGTCAGAGACCTCCTGAACCTCGATCCCATTTTCAGTAAGAATCCTGGCAGTTCCCCCGGTTGAAAGGAGCTCCAGCCCATGCTTTTTAAGCCCTTTGGCGAATTCCACTACTCCTGATTTATTTGATACACTGATCAAAGCGCGTTTCATCTTTTTCATTGTCTTCACACTCCAAATTATAATTTTTTATATTAAAATCGTTCATTAAAGAAGAAACTTGAGATGCTTCCGGTGGTTGAAAGGTTACGCTTCCCAAACCGTTAACCACCACTACCTGCACTTTTCGATAGTGCCTGGCTTCTGAATCCTTAAGAATCCCCTGCGTATTTAGCCTGTGTATTTCCAGGATTATATCTTCAGTAATCTTGTCAACACCTTTTTCTCCTAAGTTATCTATGTATTCCAAAACCTTCACATACCCCAGAACCTCTTTCTTGTCCTTTTCCCATGCGGCTATATCCTCGCCAAGGAGCAGCCTATTAACCTCTTCCATTGTGAGTCTATTCCCCTCGATACTCGTAGAATGGTGTGCCATCTTTAGAATTGCTTCTTTTCTCAATTTGACTTCCCACTTAGGGAGAAGCGGCGCGTTAAGTATGACCTCACGAGAAGCAGAAATATCTGCTATGTGATTGAGGATTTCTTTCGTAATAGTAAAATTTGGACGGTACATGTTAGACACTCCTTGCTTTTTATGATTGCTTAGATCGCTATTGAGCAATGTTCTGCCTCCTTTTTTATTACTTCTCCTTCTGACCGCATTATATACGCTCCTCGGTTATTCACCTGACGATAATCTGACGATAATCTGACGATTCTTTACGTCGGTTCACAAATCATCTATTTTACCGCTATATTTAAATAGATTTGTTATATTATCTCCCTGAAATATTTTTCACTCTTTGTTTTTGATAAGCCACTATTTTATCATTTAAAGGATGAGTCGGCTTTATTTGGAGATGGGTCAATGAAACAATAAGTACTTCTTTGTTCTCAAACATTTAATTTTTCTATTATCAACTCAATTGGGTCTGTTCCTTTAAGGCTGCATACTTGCATTTTTTCGACTTCAAATCGGCCATCTTTTTCCATCTGAATACCGATCTCCCTGTAAGTAAAATTAGGAGCATTTTTATAGCGTGTCTTTTCCCAAACAACATTTCTTATATTTCTTTCCCGATCCACAGGGGCATGGATCATTTCGACCAATCTTCTTCTCCTTCCTTTTTCCTTTCGAGAATTTTGATTTACTGTCCGTATCGTCCCATACTTCATATACTTGCTGGGGATAGTCCAGTGTTTTTACGGATTTTTCAAATTTATCTTCTATTTGTTTTTTCTTCGTGTCATAATGCAGTTTATAGAGATAGTCAATGTTCTTCTGCGAGAAATGATCCATTGGGTCCTTCTCATGATGATAATGGTAAGACATATCTTCGTCGGGTGTCCGGTATATACGCTTGATGTCCTCTAAATTGAAAACAAATTCATCTATCAGCTCGTTTGCAAAAGCCTGTTTAATATCTTCAAATGCTTCCTGATCTTTTAATTGCGCAAGGTCATCTACAAGTAGCGTTATAACCTGAGTTTCAGAGTTGTATGGGCTACACCCCTAAAAGAGCGCATCTGCAAACTCCAACTTTTCAATAATCTCCTTTTGCTCTTTAGTGAGAACAGAAATTTTATCACGCCTTTCTCCCCC
>JANJFQ010000030.1 GCA_025435355.1 Candidatus Methanophagales archaeon
CTCCCTTCTGCATGCCTGACACCTCCGCGGATGGTTTACCTCCTTTACCACCTTTATCTTCTTGCCGCACTTTCCGACTTCGCCTGCTCCTGTCAAACTTAGCGTACAAAATGAGAGATGCAATAACTATTACAATTACAATTACGACATAGCCAAGCAGCCTAAATATGCCCCTGCCTTCCGCTCCGGGTTCACCCGCAGCAGTTTCGTTCGTTTCGTTAACAGGCGAAGGCAAAGGTGTGGATGTAGATGTAGATGTTGATGTTGATGTTGATGTTGGAGTTGGAGAAGAACTTGGCGCTGGAGTTGAAGTTGAACTTGGTGCTGGAGAAGGTAAAGGCGTTACGGTTGTTACACCATGCTCGGACAATATCTTAACATACTTCTTCGAAGGTAGCCATCGCTTTATTGCCTCCTCTGGTGTTAATACGAGATACATTTTACCATTGCTACCAACCTCGATTTCACGAGTGTTGCCCAGAAAATTTCCCGCTTTACCAACAATAACAATCGTGTCTCCTCCACAGAGAGAAAAATTAAAACGGGTGTCTACACGCGCCATCTCGCCATGCTCAAAATCGTAATGCCACGAACTATTAACTCTTGCAACACCCCGTTTCCCTTCTGCGCTATCCCCCGATTCCAACGGTTTTAAAAATACCCAATAATTACTTTGATCAGAACTATACCTTAACGAGTCCACCTTCGCCTTTAACGTGATGTTTTCAACACCATACGCTCCACTTATGAATTCCTCATAGGTCAGTACACGCTCGCTGGGTTCAATGGGAGCGAATCCAAATCCTAATATCTCCTCTCCATCGCTTATCCCGTCTCCATCCGTATCCCGTTTCGTCGGGTCTGTTACAACTCCGTATGTTCCAAATACTTCTTCGGAGTCCAATAACCCATCTCCATCCGTATCCCGTTTCGTTGCGTTTGTGCTATAATTGTGAACTTCATCGCCATCGCGGAGACCGTCGAGGTCAGAATCCACGCAATTTGGATTGGCACCTTTGGTAATCTCATCTCCATCGTTGAGACCATCACCATCCACGTCTGAATTCGTGGGATCGAGTTCGTATGGATACGTCCTACTTAGATTGGTTATATCCTCCCTTAAGCTCGTTCTATTGGTTTTATCCGGGTATATCTCTATCATCCGTGTTTCATCACCCGTATCAATATACGTGCAGATTTCTTTCAAATCGCTTAATCCATCTGTATCCGTGTCTGATGCGAAAGGGTCGGTAAAAAAGCCAAATAAAGCCCAACATTCCGCATAATTCGATATCCCATCGTCATCCGTGTCCATATCCCAGGGGTCAGAACCATTCTTGTATTCCTGAAGATTTGTCCGCTCATTGTAATTATAATCAAAGCTTGCATCATGCGCATCATCCGGGTTTAGCCCATGTTCATCTTCCCAACTATCCGGTATTCCATCGCCATCCGTGTCCGTTTTTAGCGGATGCTGTCCTGATACAGGTGCAGGGATTAATGCCATTCCAGGACTAAGGATTACTAAAAGCAGCACAAACACGTGAATTAATTTCCGCATATTAATACGAATTTATCAGCTATTCTATAAATAGTTATCCACTACTGAAAAATAAGTTATCAACACTTGTAATTTAGTCGCACGATATCAAATACCAAAATTACAAATCCAAAACTAAGCCCTTTACAGGCCTTACAAGCTCCTTGGATCGTGTGGCTGCTTTGGTATTATGATTTTGAAATTGTTTAGAGTTTAGAGCTTAGGATTTATGATTTGGGATTTTATCTTATATACATCCCTATCTCATCCGTTAGCTCATTTCCAGTTTCTTTTTCTGTTTCCGTTTTCTTCCCTTTTACCTCTGTTGCCACAGTTTCGAGAAAGTTTTTCTCTACGATGTTTACTGCCTCTCTACTCAGCTTTTCATCCTGCCTCGCTAATTTTCCCGTTGGGTCGTACACTTTTATTGTTCCCTCCACCGGATTTGTCACCACCCTATATACTTTCCCGCCCGGCATTAGCCATGCCCATATTTTCTCTTTCTCTTCTCTCATGATTCATCAATAAAATACGTTAGAAAAGGTAATATAAAAATTTAACGGTCTTTTAAAGAAAAATATTCGATATTTGCCTTCCATTACTTCATAAAAGCGCTATAAGTGGTTCCTTACTGCATCAAATAGTAACAACATAAAAAAATTCCGACATCATAAAATAAATTTACAACATTTGCAATTTTATTTCATTTTATTAAACCTTTCGTATTCGTGAAAATCTGTGTAATCTTGTGGTTATTGCTTTAGCAATGTGAAAAGAAAGCTTTACCAAAGAAAAAGTGTTAAGGGTGTTTTTTGCCCACTGCATAGCCAATTGCAATACCGCCCGCGGCTATAAGTGCTGCAAACAGTATAACGTTCCAGAATACAATCGTTGACTCGATAACATATCCGACCATCGCTGCCGCGATGTGAATACCCCAAAAACCAATGATCAATGATAAGATACCTGCTGTTACAAGCGCAAACGAGAAAACGTCTTTCACCATTTTTTTTATCTCCTATTTTTTTTCATCTCAAATGGAACGGTGTGATTGCCAGCTTTCCTGATATATCTGTTATTATACCCTTTCTTTTTAACTCATCCAGAGGAATGCGTAGCATCTCCGGCTCGATCTGGATGTAAAATTTGCGGTTAATTTCGTTTACTATTTCGAGTTCACTCATTGACTTATACACATAATCGTCTTCACTCGTTGACGGATCCGCAAGGAGACCCAATATGATTATATCTATGTGTTCCATAAGATATGCATTTATCTCACTTCCTTGAAGTTGTGGCATCTGTTCTAATTTCTCCGGTGCGAGCTTTGTCTGCGGTGAGCTATACAAATACTCCAATGCCACACAAAGTTTGCGATTACTCGCCATTAATTTCTTTATTTTCGCATCCTGTTCGAGAAGTTCGGATATAAATTTGGTCATACTGGGGTCTTTGTGCTTTATCCTCTCCTCTACCACCTCCTGAATATGTTGCCCCAGCGTATCAAATAGAACAGCAGGGTTACCATCCTTCTTGATATATCTGTTCGCCCCTTTATTTAATGCATCCATCGCCACCTTCTCTTCTCCTTTCCCGGTGAAGATAATAAAAGGAATGTCGTTTCCTTTCCTCCTTAGCTCTTCCAGAAATTCGAGCCCGTTCATTCCCGGCATCTTGTAATCTGAAAGGATGATGTCAAAATGTTGATATTTCAGTTTTTCCAATGCCCGCTCGGCAGATAATACCTGCGTGATTTTAAAATTATAGCCCTTCCTTTCAAAAAACAATTTCGTTATCTCAAGAGCTCCCCTCTCATCTTCCACGTGCAAAATCCTTATCGGCTTAGAGTTTGAATCTCCATGCTTAATATCATTTACCATTTTACTTCTTTCAATTATATTTGTAAAACTGGTATAAAAAACTTACATTCAGTTTATTTTTTTTTTCAACTATTAGCAATTTTTTTTAATATTAAAGCACCATCTCATTCGCTCTTCTCCCCCTCCATTTCTTCCTCACCCACCATCTCACGCAAAGTCGTTTCTCCCAATTCTAATAATTCCTCTGCACTCACATCCCCCATCTCGTCCATCGCGGTCTTCAGCGCCACGTCCATCTCGTCCATCTCGTCCTCCTCTCTCAAACTGTATACCAACTCATCTCTATCCTCTTCGCTCTCTTCCTCTTCCTCCTCTCCCCATTCCTCTTCCAATTCGGGTTCCTCTTCTACTTCCTCTTCCACTCCTTTTTGTAACCACCACTCCCCTACTTTTTCTTTTTCCTTATCGAAATCCTCGAATATTTCTGCCCCTTCTGTATTGTCATCCATACCTGTCCCTTCGCCCTCACTCTTGCCCTTTTCCTCTTCCAGTTCAGAAGTCGGAAGTTCAATATCCTGCTCCTTATTCACATCACCATTTTTTTTTGAATCCACCATTTTACGTTCCTCCTTATCTTTCTCTCTTTCTTATTATTCACCAGCAGCCAGTTGCATTGTGAAAACGCTATCGGCTAATATTGGAATTATGAACAGAACGATAGCTGAGACGACGAATAAGATAGAAGCGTAGAAGAACAGCGTGTAGTTGCTACCACCGGATGCGAACTTCGCCGCAAACACGTTTGCAATCGTTAGTACAAGGACAATGAAAGTCACGTAGTTTGCGATGAAGGCGATGTCAGAAGTACCGCCGATATTAAAGAACCCCATACCTACTGGCATACTCCCCGCCGATGCTCCTCCGACCTCTGCGGAATGCTCCCCCATCATCTCTGCTACTGAATTATTGAACGTAAACATTATATTGTATATGAATAGGAGAACACCGCTCATCGCCGCATGCAGCGGTATTACAAGATTCATGAATCCCACGGATACAAGCTTTCTTTTCGCTCTTAATATGGCTATTCCCAATGAAGATTTAGCAACTATTTCGCCTATCTTTCTCTGATTGCCTCCAAGGTTTACCGCATCTAAGAACACGGTTGTAAATTTATTTATTAATTCGGACCCCGTTTCTCCTATGAAATAACGCCAGCATACCTTCGGATTTATTCCGTTAATTAATCGTTTCTGCAGTGTCCACGCGTTCTTTTCTAACGAAGCAATGGATTTCTTATCGAGATGCTCCAGTGCCACAGCAAGCGTAGCCCCCACAGTTCCAGCAGTAGCACCAAGGCTCTTTAAAAATGTTGATATATCGTAATCCCTTTTTTCTATTTTCTTCATGTCTATCATTCCAGCCACGCCTACCGGTGCAACCAAAGCTCCGACCACAAGAAATATAATCCAGGATTCCACACCTATCATCGCTAAAATAAGAGATGTAATAACGACAGTGGGCAGAATAATCTTGCTCATCTTTCTCGCCAATTCCTGCTCCTTTGATCTTATTTCCAGTGAATGCGTCGTTATCTCGTAAGGAGCAGATCTGTATATCACATAAACACCGAAAAAAGAAACGAAGCAAAATAAAGTGCCCGCTAAAATAGACATGGTAACTGTATCGCCCATATTGAACAGCATGGTGCTTATAAGGAATACCGCAATGACCAGTACTATCGAGACGAGCAGCGCAGCATATCCATCCGTCCACTTCTTCAGTGTTTCTACATCGCTCAGATATCTATTTGTGTACACTTCTACCATTCTTTCTGTTTCGCCACGAAAAAATTTCTCTTCCTCCTCTCCCAGCCCTAATGCATTCGAGAGCCTGATAAGGAAGTCTCTAAGAGCAGGATGATGCGCCTCCTCCGCAACCACTTTGCTTGCCCTCGCATAATTATATCCGTAATTCTTCGCTAACAGATGTATTTTTTTCACAGATTTCGCCGTAATTCCATCTTGTTTGGACGCAAGCTCGAAGATCTTATCCCTGCTTACGTTCGAAGTTGCAATGGATGACATATAGGTGAGTATGCTAAGAAGGTCAAGCATAATTGCCTGCTCCTCTTTTATTTGAGCCGTAATATCCAGATTTATTTTCTTTTTTTTCGATTTGCGCTTCGCATTTTCCAATTTACACCACTCCCTCGCTTTCCATCTTGGCTATTACGCCGAAGAGCTCGTAGAAGCCCGTAACTCCGGAATCGTGTATTTTCTTCAGTATCTTCGTGCGCTTCTCCAGTTCCTTATATATCTTTCGCACATTACCTGCCGGAATACCTTTTTTCGGTGCTATTACTCGCTCCAGCAGATACGAATTCATGTTTCCGATGAAATCAATGGTGTCATTTACCGGATTCCACTTGAAAACTTCGAGAAAATTGAAAGTTTCGGTATAAGGGTCATATCCTATTATTTCACTTACGCTCGTTATTCTTCTCATCATTCTACCGTCTGGGCCCCTCACTGCATTTTGTATGACGACGAAATTCAAGTTGTCTACATAGGTCTTTGGGACATTTATGGGGTCTCCAGTTATTCTTTGAATGAGCTTCTCGACATTTGCGGCGTGGAAAGTGGACATGGCAGGATGTCCGGTCTGCATTCCCTGAAATACTATAAGCCCTTCCGCTCCGCGTATCTCACCCACAATTATCTCGTTTGGGCGCTGTCTCAAGGAAGCCTTCAGCAGGTCGAACATTTCTACTCTCGAGCCTTCTCCTTCTCCCTTCCCCTGCACGGGTCTTGTAATTTCTCTTATCCAGTTTTTATGTGGAACCTGGAGTTCCGGGGTTTCCTCGATGGAAACTATCTTCGCATTGGGTGGGATGAAAGTGCTTATAGCGTTCATTGTGGTTGTTTTCCCTGATGCGGTCTCTCCTGCGACGAAACAATTCATCCCTTGACGAAGAGCGAGCCAGAAATACGCGGCCATTATGTAATCAAGAGTGCCAAATTCTATCAGTTGAAGGACGCTGATAGGAGTTTCAGCGAATTTACGTATAGTAAAATTCGACCCTTTCTTCGATATGTCTTCTCCAAGTACGATGTTTATACGTGAACCATCAGGCAGAACGGCATCCATAATAGGATTGAAGTAAGAAATGGGTTTTCCGATCTTCTCAGAGAGTTTTATGACGAATGCGTCTAAGTCCTCCATATTTACAAACTTTACCGGTGCTTTCAACGACTCAAATATTTTATGCTCTATGAATATGTTCCCTAACCCGGAGCAGGATATATCCTCGATGTTCGGGTCACGCATAAAAGGCTCCAAAACGCCTAATCCCACTTTATCCCTTATCATAAGGTATTTTATTGCCTTAAGCTCGAAAGGAGTTACGGATACTTTTTTACCATCACCACCCCGGAATTTAGTTATAAACATCAGGAATTTATATTTTCCATTCCACTTACTATTACCACCATTTTGCTCTGTTTTTATTTCGCACACCTCATCTATGCAGCTCTCAAGAATAATTTTTTTCTGCTCTGCGTTTTCCGGCTCCTCGTAGTTATCCACCACTACAGATATTTTTTTCTCCACCTCGTCCATCAAGTCATCAATGTTAGTGAAAACAACAGGCTCAATAGGAATGTAATAGTCCCTCGCATCTTCTTTATCGGGGCATATATGCACGGCTATCTCTTGATCTACTGGATAGACCAAATTTGGACGCTTTATACTGCCCATTTTCCTCGTAAGTTTCGGGTAGAATTTTGGTGTTCCAAGGGTATCCGTAGGAAGCATGTGTAAATACTGGAGAACGTGTTTGCTTTCCTCAACGTGTTTCTTACCATCGGATGACAATAATTGGTATAACCCACACTGCGTCAGGTCCTCAGGGTCTTCATCAACTTTGAGTTTATTATGTTCAAAAGGCAGTTCTATGCTCGGCATTTTTCATTCATGCCCCCTTCCTTATACTTTTATTCTGGAGATGGGAATTATTCGCAAACCAAATGCCGGATCGACTTCAAACGCGATTACGTTTCCCGTAGTCTTCTTAGCGCCTCTTATTTTTGCAACCTCCATTGTTCTTACCAGTTTCTCTCCAACCTCTTCTTTCTTCAGGCTGATGTGTGCGTCGCATATTGACCTCACGCGGGTCAGCATTTCCTCACCGAATGCAAACGTGTGCGCAGTTATCAAGACCGTCTTGCCTGAATCACATATATTTTTACAAGCTGCGAAGAAATTGAGAATAGCGCTATCCGAAGTGTCAGAGACGAAAACAGTAAGAGAATCTATGAGTATTATTTCTGCCTGCTTCGCTTTTACGTCTGCAACGATGTAATCGAGAAAAGGAACGTCTTCACCCCATTCTACGCCCTCTACATGAATGGGATAAATTTTAAGTGCCCCAAATGCGAAATAATCAGAAATGTCCAGGGATAAACTGTCCATTTGTTTCAACAGGCTTTTTATGCTGTTCTCCGTGGTATAGGTAGCCAGGCTAAAGCCCTGCTGCAGTACTCCCCACATTAATTGTTGCGTTAGAACACTTTTACCCGTATCGTTTGCACCCTCGATAAGAGTGAGAGAGCCGGCTGGTATTCCACCTCCCATCTTATCGTCCATCTCCCCGTTCCCGCTGGTAAGTATTTCTTTAGTCTCATAAGCCGAAGCGAGTTTTATTTCTTCATCGTCCAGATCCTTTTTTTCTCCCATTTCAGTTCTTCCTATATTGATTCTAATAGTCGCGATAGAGATAAAAGACTTTTGTTAACTCGAGTTTTTTTAATAACCATTTGTAGTTTTACTAACGAATACCTGGAAATAGTTTTTGATACACAGATAAACGCAGATTTATTTTTATTAAAGAGTATTTGTTAGCTAACCACAAGATTACACAGATTTTCACGAGAAAATGTGAAGATGCAAGTTAAACCTGTATCCAGCATCATCTTCTTGTGTTAATCTTGTGAAATCTTGTGGTTTTTTAATGCAGATGGGAAAAGGCGAGGAAAGGGGGACCGGAGAAGCGACGAGGGATAAAGTATGTAGAATGATAGAGGAAGGCTACCTAACGAGTGAGATACGCGAAGAGTTGAAGATAAGTTCAGCGACTTATTGGGAAATAAAGAAGAGTTACAAAAGGCTATGGAGGTGTTGCAGAATAAAGAGAAGGCGATAGAGGATGCCGCGCTTAAAGCGGGAGTGGAAAGGAGAAAAAAGGAACTTAAAAAATTTCTTGAGGAGTTAATGAAAGCAGAAGAGAGAAGAAGATTAAGGGAGTTGGAGGAATCAGCAGCACAACAGGGGTTGAGTCCTGAAGAGAAGGATAGAAAGAAGAAGCAAATAAAAGCGATATATGGCGGAAAAAGATGAAAAAAATTACTCAAATCCTTCACGCTCTGCCTTTTCTTTTATTCTTTTTACCTTTTCTTTTGCTCGCCTCAACTCCTTCCCATATACCTTTAACTTCTTCATATCCACGGCATGAGCAATCTTCTCGCTTAGCCTCTCTGCATCGTCTATTGCCGAATACCATGGTTTTCCCGTATCCTCAATAAGCTCGTCTATAAAATCCTCACATTCCTCGTAAAGCATATCCCGTTTCTGCTGAAATTGCAGGTTTTCCTTATCTGCTTCCTCTCGCCCCTCATGCTCCTTTTACGACACGGTAGATTCACTCTTTGCGACGTTTATCAGGATCATCAAAACTAACCTCTTCCACGTCAAAATGTTCAGGGTCAAATTCGCCACCAAGCCACTCCAACATTTCTTCATACTCCTCATGATTGGGATTTTTTATGATTTCTAAAAGCTCTGCATATCCCCAAATTCCACCACAATCTTCAGGTGGACATGCTCTTTTTCCTTTTATACATATCGGATAATCAACACTTTTTTCTCGGGGAAGTATCTTTTCCAATTGTATTCTGTGTTCCCAGGTATCACCGAAATCATATACATAATCTGCCGTGCGATTTTCCATAGAAAAATAGTCCGCTATTTTTTGTTTCCATACCTGAAGGACTTCTCTATAAAAAGCATCATCCGGGATTGGGATTCCTACATTCACCTTTAAACCCGTTGATGGATTGAGTATTTTGAATTCATGGAGATGATAATCTGACCACCCCATCGCGTCTTGAATGGCGACGTGAAAGTCCCAGAATGTATAAGTTTCCAGGACCTGTATTCGCCGCCAAATCGGTGGTTTAATTCCCTTCAGCGTAATCTTAAATTGGTACACTTGATTGTATTTCTTTTTCATTTCTCCTTATCTTGATTGTTAATGCTTTTATCTTATATTTTTTGGATTTAGATATTCTAAATCTATATCCCCCTATATTAGGGTTTATTAATTTTCTTGCATACTTTTGAGGATATTTAGCGTGTTCCTTGAGTTTTATAGCGATTCTATTTTGCGTCTCTCTATCAATGTTTTCTAAGTCTTTCAACGCCCTTTTAGTGAATACTACCTTATACATCAAAGAGTTCCTCAAGAGATTTTACTTTGCCTTCTTTATAATCTGTTCTTGCCTCTTCAATTGAGCGGAGATACTCGTCACTTGAAAGTGCTAACATATCTTCGATTACCTCTTTCATAGCTCCACGGACTGTATCTGATATTAAGGACTGCAATTCCCCAACAGTCAAATCACTTACTTTCGTTTCCATGAGTAAACACCTACATTTATAGAATGCGAATGTGGGTATATAAAATTTTGCCTAACGGTTCGAGCGTATCTGAAGCCCGGCAGAGAGGCTGGATTTTGGTTGGCGAAACAGGAAACGCTCTGATGTTAGTAGAACTTTTTTTCATTAGATAGCCGTATGTCCGCTGTTAGACGATGTACGTATTCTACCCAAATGCAAATTTGCGACGTTTATCAGGGTCATCAAAACTAACCTCTTCCATGTCAAAATGTTCAGGGTCAAATTCGCCACCAAGCCACTCTAACAGTTCTTCATGCTCCTCATGATTGGGATTTCTTATGATTTAAAAACATTATCTCCACTCCAAAGCCCTGTGTTGCAACTCAACGGAAGTGAATTTCTCCTGTATCTCTGATAATCCCCCTTCCCAGTCAAACTTAAACTTCTTTGCCTCGATTTCCTTTTCATACATGATTTTAACCTCCTTTTGTTATATTTATTCTTCATAAATTATTGCAAAACCCCAAGCACTGAATTTAATGTCAATTATCTCTTTGTCCTGATTTTCTTTTAACCATTTATTTGCCTTTTTGGCAGACGAAAAATATTTTACTTGTTTCATTATTTCACCTCCCCCAAATTACGGTTTAATATCATCTTTTTTATGCTCGCCAAGCCCTCCTTGTGGCCATCGTCCTCTAAAGAATTCGCTTAGATGCTCAAATGTATCATGATTGAATGCATCTCGAATGATATGATTTCATTATTTCCCTTTTCAACCCTTACCCGCTCCACCATTTGCAAACAGGCTTTAATTTTATCTTCCCTTGCCTATACCATCCCAAATCCTTCCAGCACCTTCCGCAACTTATTTTCGTTCTCTTCACTCAACGCACCCAGCGGAAGCCTGACATGCCCGGAGGGCAGCCCCATCATCTCCGCCGCTTTCTTCACCGGTATCGGATTCGTTTCCAAAAACATCGCCTCAAACAGCGAAAACAGCCGGATATTAATCCCCTTCGCCTTCTCCACTTCACCTTTCAACATCGCATCCACCATCTCGCTCATCGGCTTCGGTGCGATGTTTGCAGCTACCGAAATCACGCCCTTACCACCCAAACTTATTATGGGAAGCGTGAGGAAATCATCACCCGCAACGACGGTGAAGTCCAAACCCTGTTCTGTGACTGACCTTATAATCGCCCCTACCTGTTTCAAATCGCCCGAAGCCTCCTTCACTCCTTTTATATTTTCCACCTCTGCCGCAAGCTCTACCATTGTCGCGGCGCTCACATTTTGACCCGTTCGCGAAGGTATGTTATATAAAACCAGAGGAATCTCCACAGAATTACCAATTCTCTTGAAATGTTCCTTTAGCCCTTTAACATTCGGTTTGTTGTAATATGGCGTAATCAAAAGGCAGGCGTCAGCACCGACATCTTCCGCATATTTCGTGAGCTTCACCGCCTCCTTTGAGTTATTCGACCCCGTTCCTGCTATCACCGGCACCGTTGAACAGTCCACCACCACGTCTATCACATCCATATGCTCTTCATGCGAAAGTGTTGCGGATTCGCCGGTCGTGCCACACGGGACTATTCCCGCCACACCGCCCTCTATCACATATTCCACAATCCTCCTCAAACCTGCCTTATCTACTTCGTCATCCTTTGTAAACGGCGTTATAAGCGCCGGATACACGCCTTCTATCTTTAACATTTCAATTCTCACTCCTCACCTTCTTCTTCTTTTTATGTGTTATATATCCCGCTACTCTATTTCTTACTCCTTTGCTCTCTATATTCGTATACTCCTCCACCAGTTTCTTATTCACGTCGAAGTCGTCAGTGAACTCCTGCACGTCCTTCAGCAACTGTTTCGCTAACTTCTTTATATAAGTCGGTTTAATCGTGCCCACTGCTAATCACTCTCTCCTTTTTCGCTTTCTGATTCCGTCTCTTCTATTTCTTCTCCCTTCTCTCTCACGTCACTCACGCCTATCATCAAAAACACTGCACCGACTAACAACACGAATATGCCGATAATCCCCAATATAACCACAAGCACGTCTTCCCAGAAATACCATATCCCGGCTACACCCAAAGCTGCTAATACCAGTCCTAACAATATTTCTCCATATCCTTTCATTTTTTATATCACCTCCAGCTCCTTACGCCCTCCCCCTCATAATAAATTCGGCAATTTCAGGCTTATATCTCCATTCCTCTGGTAAGACCTTCTCACTTTTGTAATACTTCGCAAGCCTTCTTATCTTCGATTCGGTTAACTGTAGCGCTCTTTTATTATGGAAGTCTTTCTTATTCTCTTCAACATGCTTTCTTAACCGAAGTGCTTTTCGCATCAAATTCAGGAGATCTTCAGGTATCCCAGGTGCAATATTTTTTTCCTTTAATATCCCCGTTATCTTTTTCCCGGTGACCCGTGCAACGCTCGGCACGCCATGACTGTCCCTTAGTGTTATTCCTACCTCACTTGTCGAAAGTCCCCTCTCGTATAACTCAACCACCTTTTTATCCACTTCTTCTGCTGTCATCCACTCCCATTCAGGCGCTGCTTTCCTGAGCCTGAAGCTAAATGGTCGCTTGGAACCTGATTTTCCTCTCTTCCTCGCATACATCCTCGCCATTTTCTTTCTCCCACAGCCCTCCAATTACCTTTGCCTGATTACCTTATCTTCACTTTGTATATAAATATTTTAGGATGTTCATCGCCATTAACTTGATGAGACGGGGATGCTTTAAAAACTCACGAAATACGACTGATGGATAGTCCATATCCCCCTTCCTTTTTATGAGTTGCAATGCATCGTCTTGTGACAGCGTATGGAAAATCGTATCGAAGTCCTTGTCGCTAATTACACACCTTAACCGGTGAACCTTCAACCCAAACGCTATTTCCTTCCCCATTTCCTTCCACCATCGTCTTTCATACGCATTCAGCACCTTCATATCCCCCATCAAACACGCTTTTGCCGCTATCTCCCCCACTATCTTCCCACACTTCATTCCATAATACACACCACCGCCGGTGATTGGCTTGACTTGAGCCGCGGCATCTCCGACCAACATTATCCCCACCTCTTTATCTATTCTTACGGTTTGCCCACTCCCTCGCCTTCGCAAGCTTGCACCTACCGGAATAGGAATTGTTCCGGCAGTAAAATTTGAACTGCTGCCTTTGTATTTTCTCGCTATAACCGGATGCTCGGATAGATTTCTTTTTAAAAATAGCAAAGGGTTTGGATGTGGTGAAACCCTTTTGTCTATACAGAGACCGATTCGAGCAATGCCTTCAGCCCCAAGTGGAATAGCCCATGCGAAGAAACCCGGCGCTATGGTTTTACCCACGAAAATCTCTGCAAAGGCTTCGTCTATTTCATATTCCCCCTCTATTTGCACGCAGTTCAGGAAGTTCTTTGTAACTTTCATCCCCGCCATTTTTGCCACTGCGCTCCTCACACCATCAGCGCCAATGACTACACTTGCTCTTATTTCCGCTCCTCCCGTCGTGTTTATCGTTAGCTTTGCCTCCCCTTCCCTTTTCTTTACCTTTTTAACTTTGCTCCTCAAAATTATGTCTGCACCTTCCTTCTGCGCCTCTTTCGCCAATTCCTTATCGAAGACGCTCCTTCCTATGGCAAAAGCCCTCTTCTCCGGAGATGGTGATTCTATCCTTACTTCGTACGAATGCGAATGAATAATTGCTCCCTTCAACTCGCAGTTTATGAATGATTTACTCTTCAGTTCGCTCTCTTCTATCGCTCTTTTACTTATAAGCCCGGCACATTGAACGGGCTCGCCTATTTCTGCATCCTCCTCGATAATCAGCGTAGAAACTCCTTCCTTCGCTGCATATTTCGCCGCCATGCAGCCTGCTGGACCACCCCCTACCACGACGACATCGTACTCATGCATAAAACATAGCAAATCTCCAATCCTTTTATATTTGAAAAATTTAATAGTCAAAAAGAAATGAAAGCGAAGAAGAGTAAAATGAAATCCGGGAAGTCTAAACAACCAAGAAAACAAAGGAAAGCGAGGTATAATGCACCCTTGCATATACGACACAAGTTCATGGGCGCACCTCTTTCCGAGGAACTGCGGGATAAATACGGGAAAAGAAGTTTTCCGCTGAGAAAAGGCGATACGGTAAGGGTAGTGCGGGGAGACGATAAAGGTAAAGAAGGTAAAGTAAGGTCCATAGACCTGAAGGGGGAAAAGATAACCGTGGAAGGCGTTGTTGTTGCAAGGTCAGATTTATCTGAAGTGCCTCGAACCGTCCATCCCTCAAATGTCGTGATAACAAAGTTAGAATTAAAGGATAAGTTAAGGGAAAGCGCATTAGGAAGATAATTCGTAATTGCTCACTATCCTGTGGAGGAAATCCTAAATTTGAATTTAGGAGTTTGAAATTGTTTAGAGATTGGAAATTCGGATTTAGGGGTTTCCACTCTTCCCCATCACTTCCTCGTGTAACCTTATTATCCTATTTATGGACGGGTGCGCTTCGCCTAACTTCTCCTTCAAATTTGCTATTGCGTGTTCTATGCTCGTTCTTCTCCATCCATCCATCAAGTTATCCGCATGCGCCACTATTTTCTCTTCCATTGTCTCAGGTATGAAAGTCACAGGTGGCAATCCTACTTCCCTTGCTTCCTCCGCTGTTATCCCCGCACCCACATGCCTTTGAATTATTCTCACCACTTTCTCATCCAGCCCTAACGCTCTTGCCACTTCTCCCCCCATGAACCCATGCTCCACACCATGCGAGCGGACTCTGCCTATGTCATGCAGCAGCGCCCCCTTAAAAACCAGTTTTTTATCCACACTATCGTGAGCATGACCCTCACTGTGGTTGTGATAAAGAGCGATTTCCAACGCGAGTTCCGCAACCGCTATACAATGTTCGACAACTGCTTCATCACTTCCAACTTCTCTTAGTAGCCCTATGCACTCGCTTTTTATCCTTTTTTTAGCACCTTCATCCACTTTGCTATCACTTCTACTTTCTCTTCTAACTCCTTTATTAAATTCCCATTATCAATATATTCAAAATTTGAGCTGCATTCGTCACACAAGAAGTCTTTCGCCGCCGCTTCTTCAAATAGAACGCGTTGGCAGTTGCACTGGTAAAACACCCCTTTGCGTTCCTCTTCAAGTTGCCTGTTTAATTCATTTATATTTCCCGCCGCTTCTTCTTCCATTATCTTTTTGACGTTGTCATGATTAAAGCGCCACAAATAGGTTATCCATCCGCTATTATCATCGCGCTCAGTCCTATACTCTGCTATCCTGTTTTCATACAACGTATATAGAACCTTTCTTACGGAACTGAGTTTGCTGTCGCTTAGCCTTGCAATTTCTTCATCGGTGATTTCTCCTGCTGGGACGTTCTCTATTATCTTCATCCCTTCTTCCCCTATCATCTTCTTGAAATATTCCTTCACTAAGAAATTGTCTGACTCTAACATCTGCGACTCTTTCACCACTATTTATAATATGACTTCTAATAAAATTAAACTTTCTATATTTGTATTCTCGTGGAAATCTGTGTAATCTTGTGGTTATAAAAGAGGAGTCAAAGTGGAGAGAGATACTTTTCTCTTATTTCCCCTGCCTTTTCTATCCCGGTCTCCACCATCTCAACTATCTCTTCTTCCTTTAGTCCGCCACTTCCACTCTTCTGCATCCCGGATAGCGAACCGTCTGCATTTGAAATCACCGTTAACCTACTTGTAGCTGCGTTTTCCTCATTAAAATTCGGGTCCACTAAGATATTCCCTTCGACCTCTACCATCGTTACCGCCACGGGTGTCTCCCGCATCGGCAGTGTGTTTTCCCCCGTTAAGCCATATCTCTCGTTAGGTATGCGAATATTCAGCAGAGAAGCAATAGCACCTAACGCAGCGGCATCCACCAGGTTACCATCGTCATCTAATATATGAATATCTAAAAAAACTATCCACACCTTCGCTCCTTCTTCTATACACAATTTCTCCAGATCAATTGCTTCTGACCCTCGAATCCCCCTGTCCACCACTCTCGCCAACTGTACACTGTTTTCATTCGGCGGTCCTGATTCAAATTCTGGCGATGCCAGAGGGACAAGCTCTGCATTTGTTATTATCACCCCTTTATCAGGCGTATCAGAAAAAGGCTCGCCAACGTCGAGCTTTACACCCACTAAAACTTCTGTATCCCCTATCTTCACCCTTGCTGAACCTTCTGCCCTCTTTATTGTATCCCCATCCACGCTTATCTCACGGTATTCACGAAATCCTCTGCCCTCTGCCCTCTGCCCTCCTCTTATCAAATTGCATACATAATCTTTTCTTATATCATCTATAATTTTGAGCCCCATTTTTATTCCCTCTTTCTCTCCTCTCTTTCCTCGCTCTTACTGTATCGCCCTATTAACGCCGCTCTCTGCAACTCGTATATCTGATGGCACGCGCCCATCGCAAGCTTCAGCCCTCGTTTGAATTCTTCTTTTGTCAAGTGACCATCCATTTGCAGTGCGGTTATCGTATTTGTTCTCGCAATCATCGCCATCGGCATATCCGCTTCTCCATGATTATCTTCCACACCAGTCAAATCCAATACCACTTCCCCGTCTATTTTACCTACTGCAATTGAAGAAACCAAATCCGTCATTGGTATCCCGGCATCTGCGAGCGCGACAGAAGCCGCATTTATTCCCGCTGTTCTCGTCCCTGCGTCCGACTGGAGTACCTCCACATAGACTTCTATCGCCATCTTCGGATAATATTCTTTCATAATAACCGGGTCCAACGCTTCTCTACTCACTTTCGATATCTCCACGCTCCTTCTATCCGGTCCTGGTCTTTTTCTATCATCCACCGAAAAAGGCGCCATGTTATACCGGCATTTAATCACCACCATTTTTGCATCCTGAGCGTGCCTTGGATGCATCTCCCGCGGTCCATATACTGCAGCTATTACCTTATTATCACCTAATTCTAAGTAACAGGACCCATCTGCTCTTTTTAACACACCCACCTCTATTTTTAGAGGTCTGAGCTCTTCAAAACCCCTTCCATCCATCCTCTTTCCATCTATTATAAGCTTTCTTTCTGTCTTTCCTTCTTTCATTTTTCTTCTTTATCCTATTTTTCTCCTCCCTTTCCTTTATCCCTTCTAAAAGAATCTAAAAAATTCACCACTCTATCTGTTAAACCTGACGTATGAGCTTCATTCACAATCTTTAATATCACCTCAGATGCGAGGTTCACGTCAGCTTCACTGCCTTTTATCCAAATGCGACCATTCTTTGCGATGAATATAAAACAATTGCATTTCTCCTTTAACATCTTTATCATCGAACCACTCCTTCCTATGACTCGTGGCACCTTAGTATGCGGTATTTCTACCAATTTCCCTCCGCCTCTCATCTTGAATTCTTCCATTAATGTCAATTCTATCCTCATCATCACATCCACAGTCATCACCTTTGCCACGATAAAATCATCTAAGTCCAAATATCTACTCATGCTGCCAAACTCCACTTTCTCCACCCCCGCTGCAAAATTCGAGATGTGTAATCGAGCTTCGTAAGGAGAAGCGATATCCACTATCCAGTAAGGAAACGAAATCTCGATTATCCTTCCTATCACTACATCCCCATTCGTTGGCACATACTTCCTGGAAAACGCTACCACCTTTATCTCTTCTCTCTCTTCCACTATACCGTAACTCATTGCGTAAACCTTACCATCTTCAACGTAAGTCCCCTCTCCTGCACGATTCACCTCTTCAGAAATAAAATCCCCCGGCACCACAACCTTATACATATTTTTCACTTCACTACCTTCGTTTGAACTTCTCCTTTTGTTATCGCATTCAAAAAAGAGAATAGTTCATCTCTCATTCCCGCTGGCACTCTCAACAACGCGATGAATGAGCCATCTCCTTGCCACTCTTCCTTCGTCACTTCGTAATTCTTTTTTAGCTCATATACCCGCCCTGTATACGCCGCAGGGATCTTTATCGCTATCGCTATCTCCTCTATCTTTATCGGAATTATCGGCCTTATAGCCTTCACCGTCTCACTTACCAACTCATCTACACTCTTAAAAGGGTCAATGTGTACCTTTGCCTCTTTCATCGCTA
>JANJFQ010000120.1 GCA_025435355.1 Candidatus Methanophagales archaeon
GTTTCATCCTGTTTTCCCAGCAGCGAATCTTGTTTTTCCATCTCTGAAAAATATCCCCCATATTTATGATACTTTTAGCATTAAAGTTAATTCCTCGGGGATATCTGCATTAATCACCATATATACAGATACGAAAGCTTTACCAAAGAACACACTTTATCTACAATCCGTAGAATGAACAAGGAAGAAGCTAAAAAGCTCGTCATTAATGCATTAACCGCAGGCAGGCAAGCCCTCCTTGAGCCGGAGGCGAAGGCTCTGGTATCTGCATGGGGCATACAGGTGCCCAAATCAGTCTTGATCAAAGGGCTGGAAGATGTGGCAATTAAATCAAAGGAGATTACTCCACCTCTTGTTCTCAAAGTGGTGTCGCAAGACATCCTTCATAAAAGGGAGTTCGGTGGTGTAATAACAGGTATAAAAGACAGCGAAGAAGCGAAAATTGCCCTTAAGGAGCTGAGTAAGAATCTTGCAGAAAAAGCACCAAAGGCAAGGATAGAGGGGTTTCTTTTAGAGGAGACGGTCCCCATGGGGATAGAGCTGATAATAGGTGGCTTGCGGGACCCGCAATTTGGTCCTGCTGTTATGTTCGGCACAGGGGGCATTGCCGTGGAACTCGTAAAGGATGTGAGCTTCAGACTCGCCCCGCTGAACAGAAAAGAGGTTTTTGATATGATGCGCGAGGTAAAGAGTTACCCCCTCTTGACAGGATTCAGGGGTTCGAAGCCAGTTGACATGGAGAAACTGGCATCCGCCATTATGAAGCTGTCTGATATCTTACTGGAGATAGAAGAGATAAAAGAAATTGAAATAAACCCCCTTTTGGTTTATGAAGAGGGGGCGGTGGCAGTGGATGCAAGAGTGGTGTTACAATGATAGAATATATAATTACGGTATTGCTAATTGCGGCTATTTATGCAATTTTCGCATTAGGGCTGAATTTAGAATGGGGCTTCACCGGACTGATTAATTTCGGTCATGTTGCTTTTATGGCAATAGGGGCATATACAACCGCATTGTTGTGTTTTAGTGGTGTCCCGTTACTTCCATCGGTGATTGCGGGAATGGTTCTTGCGGGGCTGTGTGGTGGTTTACTTGGAATACCCACGTTGAAGCTAAGAGAGGATTATTTAGCAATCGTAACCATTGGGTTCGCGGAAATTATACGATTTTTGTTGTTGAATGAGGAATGGCTTACTCGCGGTCCGATGGGACTGCATGGTTACTCAAGACCCTTCGAGGAACTTATACCGGGTGACTACAACTTTTTCCTTCTCTTATTCGTGCTGGTAGTTCTCGTGGTGTGTTTTTTAATGCTTGAGAAGCTCATAAAATCGCCCTGGGGTCGTGTGCTCAAATCCATACGTGAGGATGAAGATGTTCCGGCATCGCTCGGCAAGAACGTTTTCTCGTATAAAATTCAGTCGCTTGTATTGGGCTCCACTATCGCTGGACTTGCGGGCTCGCTTCTTGCTTTCTACTTGCAGTATATAAACCCGAGAAACTTTATGCCAATGGAGACTTTTTATGCATGGATTGTAGTTGTGCTTGGCGGGAGTGGTAATAATAAAGGCACGCTGTTGGGCGCAGTTATCCTCTGGAGTTTCTTCAGCGGAACACGGTTCGCTCAGGGATACGTTCCCATCAGTCCAACGCAAATGGGAGCACTCCGAATAATGTTTATTGGACTGTTGCTAATAATTCTGATGATGTTCAAACCGGAAGGACTTTTAGGAAAGAAAGAGGAATTAACACTTATGAAGTAAAGTAATATGAAAATGAAATTAATAGACACACCGGGAAAGAATTGTAGAGAGTTCTATAAAAAAACAAAATTGATTGGAAGAACACAAAATGCATGTTTATATGGAATTACGTTCCATGAGGGCGATGGGAATTATGTAATAGACGTTGATGGAAATAAATACCTGGACTTTCTTTCTGGTGCTGCATCAAATACAATTGGATATGGCCGTAGGGATGTAGTAGAGGTATATGCAAAAACAGCTATGAGATTACAGCATTCATGTTATCCATATACATTTAATAAAGAGGCGATTGAATTAGCGGAAAAATTAATAGACATAACTCCGGGCGATTTCGAAAAAAAGGTCTTATTTGACTTGTCTGGTTCAAGTGGTATAGATGGAGCTATCAAAGTTGCGAGGAAATTTACCGGAAAAAAGGGGATTATCGCATTTAAAAATTCATATCATGGCGCAACAGGACTTGCAATGCAAGCAACAAATTTAGTGAATCTAACAGAGGGTTTATTTTTAGATAATGGCTTTTTTCATGTTAACTTTCCAACGGAGGAAGAAGAAATTTCAGATATATTAGCACAGATAAATGCGTTATTACAAAAGGGTGTCGCTGCAGTTTTAGCAGAGCCTATTCAGGGAGATGGTGGCGTTTTGAGTCCTCCTAAAAATTTTTTTAAAGAACTATATTATAGCTTAAAAGAACACGATGCGCTATTTATCGTGGATGAAATTCAAACGGGTGTTGGAAGAACTGGCAAGTGGTGGGGCATAGAGAATTTCGATGTGGTTCCGGATATTCTGGTTTGTGGAAAAGGTATTTCCGGAGGCTATGCACCAATTAGCGCATTAATAGGAGAGGAGAAAATGGTTGATTCCCTGGAGAAGGTACAACATTCATTTACCTATGGAGGACATCCACCTTCTTGTGCAGCAGCAAAAAAAGTTTTAGAAGTTGTCGAAGAAGAAAAGTTAATGGAAAATGCATCGCGAATTGGAGAATTACTCAGTGGCGAGCTAAAAGAATTAAAAGCTTATAATGTGGTAAAGGATTTTAGAGGAATTGGACTAATGCTTGGTTTGGAAATAGTTACAGAGAATTTGGCGGGAATTGCAGGAATGAGATGTATTGAATATGGATTATATCCCGGATACTATGGTAAATATAATGAAATATTGAGAATTCAGCCACCACTAACATTGACAAAAAAAGAAGCACTTTGGGCAACAAAAATTATAAAAAAGGTGATTGAGGAGATAGAAAATAAAGAAATTCCAAAAAATACCATTGAAAAATATAAAAAATATTCATGTGGTATAGGTGAAAAAATAGAGTTTTGAAAAAAAAGCAAATGCTATCAGTTCAAGATATTGATAAAAGTTTTGGAGGTATAAAAGCAGTGAATGGATGCTCCATAAATGTGGAGGAAGGAACGATTGCTGGCGTCATAGGTCCCAATGGTGCAGGCAAGACCACGCTGTTCAACGTAATCAGTGGGTTCGAGAAGCCCGACAACGGTTCAATTATATTTAAAGGAGAAAATATCCAGAATTTAACGAGTTTCTCGATCTCCCGAAAGGGACTCATCCGCACCTTCCAGATTACAAAGGCATTGACCAGGCTAACGGTGGAGGAGAACATGATGCTTGCTCCTCAATTTCAGCATGGTGAAATGATATGGAATGTGTGGTTGCGTCATATAGAAGTAAAGCGACAGGAGAAAGAGAATCGCGATAAAGCTATTTCCTTGCTTGAGTTCTTTGGTCTTCTACCTTTGAAGGATGAGTATGCAGGCGCGCTTTCAGGTGGTCAAAAGAAGCTTTTAGAGATGGCAAGGGTGCTTATGGCAGACCCAGAGATGCTTCTTCTGGATGAGCCTTTTTCTGGCGTGAATCCTACTCTGGCGAAGAAACTTTTGATACATATAAGGGAATTGCGTGATAATAATGGCATGACGTTCCTTATCATTGAGCACGATATGCCTATGATTATGCAATTAAGCGATTTTATATACGTGCTCAGTAAAGGAAAGGTTATAGCTTCCGGCACGCCGGAAGAAGTGCGGAGCGACAAACGAGTTTTGGATGCGTATCTTGGAGGTGTATGAAGGGGTATAGTGTTCGCTGAATTTAGGTTATGGTGATGTTATGAGAACCGAAAGAGTCTTGTTTGTAGTGGATACGCATACTGAAGGAGAGCCGACCAGAATAGTCATTGGAGGATTTCCTCCTATAAATTGCGATAGCATGCGGGGGAGATTAGAATATATCAAGGAGAAATTAGATTGGATAAGGACCTGTGTCTTATTGGAGCCTAGAGGCCATATGGACTTGTTTGGAGCTATCGTTCTGCCCTCAATCGATAAAAGAGCAAAATTTTCGCTTATCTTCATGAACACGAGGGGATATACATATATGTGTGGACATGCAACAATGGGGGTTGCTATGGCGCTAGCGGAGCTGGGATATATTCAGATAGAGGAGCCAGAAACAGAGATGAAGTGTCTTAGAAAACTCATAGAGCTGGGATTAAGGATAAGGGATGAGGTTAATAGGGCTGAGGAGATATCTCATCCGGAAAATCCATACATTAAGGGAGTTGAGTTGACGATGATATATGAGAAAACGGGATCGGAGAAGTTGCACTATCGGGTGGTAACAATATTTGGAGATGGGCAATTCGATAGGTCTCCATGTGGAACAGGGACTGCTGCTAGGATGGCTTGTCTCTACGATAGAGGGGAAATGAATACGGGGGATTTGCTGCTTCACGAGAGCATAATAAGGACTAGGTTCGAAGGGAGGATCCTAAGCCTGACAAGGGTAAGGGGCTGCAAAGCAATAAATCCAGAAATCTCTGGAAATGCACATATAACGGCGATATCTCAGATAGTTCTAGAGCCAGAAGACGTATTGAAATATGGATTTTCAACCAGGATTGTTTGACAACTGAGTCAACTTTCCAGCTAATTAGTAGCTTACCAAGCAGGTTCATTCTTTAAGGCACCGTTTTGCCACACATTTGTTGGAAAGCGGTGTGGATTTGAGGTATATTCAAGAACTACTGGGGCATAAAAGTTCAAAAACAACAGAAATATAGACCCCTGTAAGGAATAATTTAGTGGTAGTTGGGTTGAGGTGGATATACCTTTATAAAGCCAGCAAGTTTAATTAACGAGTGATGCAGCTAAAGATAATAGTTGAGAAGCACCCGGAGGGATACGTAGCTTATCCTTTAGGATTGAAGGGAGTAGTAGTTGGCGAGGGAGATACATACGAGGATGCATTAGAGGATGTGAAATCTGCGATTAAATTCCACATAGAGACATTTAGAGAAGAAATCTTTGAAACAGAAGAAATCATGGAAACTTTCATTGCAGAGGTAGTAGTGTAAATGAAATTTCCGAGAGATGCTCCGAAGCGAAAAGTCATAAAAGCACTCGAAACTCTCGGATTCAAAATTGTTAGAGTGGGGAAAAGGTAGTTATATGTGGTAGTATATCCAAAAGTTCATGTAAGAGGTGGCATGTGATGCT
>JANJFQ010000031.1 GCA_025435355.1 Candidatus Methanophagales archaeon
CTCAAATATATTGATGAGCTAAATCAAATGCCTGTGGTTTTCAAATGGAAATATAAAATGGACGAGATTCCTGGAGGGGTGGTGTCGAATGTTTATTGATATGATAATTGGGAAACGCTACACTAGGAAAGCTTTCTTCTCACTCATTCTTGCTCTTCCAGTTCCAATAGTACATAAAAGCAAAGAGCACCATAGCTGCTATCCCAAAGCCTGAGAAGGCATTGAAACTCTTACCATGCACAAGTTCCGGGGTTATGTAAATCAGCTTTGGAAGAAATTCCGTTATCGTTATACTGCTTCCAAAACTGATTACAAATGGAAATTCAATACCCACACCAGTATCAATAACAGGATAAAAGAAGGGCACTCCGCCTGCAAGAAAGTCAAGTAATAAATGGCTGAATAGGAAGAAAATATGTGTTAAAATGTCCATTTCTATTCTCTCTCCATCTCACTATTCTGTATCATATCACTAAAACCTTCTGCTTATAAAAATATTCTGCCAGGGATGCTTTCATTCTTATCATCATTTAGTTTACTTTCATGCTAAATCTACACACAATGCCTTTACACCATGTTTTTTTACGTATTCCAAATTTTCTCTATCCTTATCTAAAACCGTCACCTCTTTCATGCCGTAATTTCCAGAACTAAGTACCCTTATTAGATTTCTGCCCACAAAGCCTGCTCCTCTGGGGATTACTAATCTGAACTTGTCCATGGTTTGACCTCCTTTCTGTCTTCCCCATCACAATCCCTTTTCATTCTTTTCTCTATAACTTTCTCTTCGTTGTATGTTGGCACCAAGATTGATACAAACGGCTGATATGAATAATCCTTGTTTTTTGGCGTTGCTCTAAGGGCTATTGCAGCCATCAGTAAAGGATAGCCAACAACTTGCCAGATTATAAATAACCATCTTGATGTGTTGCATCCCGGCCAATCTCGGTCATAATTTGCATTGATCTTGATGAATATTTCCTCTTTCGGATCAAACTCTTAAAATTCTGCGGTGTTGAGCACCTTCTCTACATCTCTTTTAAGTGTTTTTGGCGATGTTTTGTAATCATAGACATTACTCATAAATTACTTACTTCTCCCTTTTAATTTTGCTTCTCAGATAATCCTTATCTCTTATCCGTACCCTATCCGAGTTCTCTATTTTGTTCATCAACACTTCTAATTCCACCTCGCTTTTTACCACCCCTTCTTCTATGGCAAATGAGAGCAAATCCTCTAAGTTGTAAACTCCTATCCCAAGCTCTCTTGATTTTTTGTTTACATATCCATCATTTGAAAGTAATATAAAATCCTCCCTATTTCTACAAATTGCAATGCATGCCTTCTCTCCGTATCCAAATTTCCCTATTCTAGTGATTCCCTCGTAATCTCTCATTTCTTCTTCATTCAAAGATGTTATTTCTATTTTATCTCCCAGCAGGCTGAAAATCGTTCCGACAAATCTAAAACCGAGTTCTTCTGCTTCCTTTAATTCTTCAAAGACTCTTGTTGGAATGAAAAACTTTGAGTTCGAAAACAGCTTAAATACAATTTCAAACCCGTTTATTTTAGAAAGACAGCTCGCTATATCCGTATCTAAGACAACTTTCATATCATCTCTTCGCCTTCTTTAACTCTTCTGTCTTTCTCTTCAACTCATCCTCACCAGACCCTATCCATCTTATTATCCCTTTCTGCGACAGAATCTCTTTAAATTGAACGACATTAACACCTGCAATTTCTGCCGCTCTTTCAAGCGAGACCTCTCCCTCTTTGTACAATTCAACCGCTGCAATTGTCTTCAAGTCGGATTTTACATCGAAAAGCGTCCTGATTGCATCGTCGTAGAACTCATCTTCATTTGAATATACCCCTGACCTGATTACCGCCTCAACCCTTTCTTTCATCATACTTTTCGCTTTCATCTCTTTACACTTATCTTCACTTTATTGAAATATAAACCCTTCCACCTTCTCCACACCAACACTCAACCCATGCACCAAATAATAATTCAATACCTGCTAAAATAGACAACTGCAAAGAGCCCCAGAATCTTGGTTTTACTTCCATGAGTTTCGTGTATCATCTCTCGGATCAATCCTGAACTCGACCATCGCCACTCCTTGCCAGTTAAGAATTTTCAATATCATAATCCGGAAATGGCACAATTGTATGTTTTGATTTTTTTTTTATGCTCAACAATTGGAATCACGGTATCATCTGTCATCGGGAATATAACATCGTATTCATTGTCATTTACTAATTCCATCATGTATTCCAGAAACTTGTCTTGACTTTTTTGGGGCGAGGGGTAAACAACACTATGCTTACAATACTTCGAGAAGAATCCGGTTGTAAATCTTGTCTCCTCGCCTCCCGTTACTTTCAATCCTTTTCTACCTAAAGAACGAATAACCGCAACAGAACTTCTCATTTGTACATCAGCGACAAATACTTTTGACTTCTTCATTTTCATGTTCCAACCACGCTCTTATAGACGTGAACTCAAAGTCTTTCAACAATCTCTTAAATTTCTTTTCTGTTGTAGATAGTCTGTAATAATGACCTTGTTTAAGACTGTTTATCCTCGGCTGCTTCGAGTCGAATTCCCATGTGTGAATATATAAGATTGCAGGTTGACTCATTTTATTAATCTTTTTTATCGCATGCTTAATAAACCAATAAGGAAAAAACCTCAAATAAAACCCTCCCGCTATTGGTATATTCTTATGCACAACCGGAACTCTATAAACAGATAATGGAAACTCAAAAAAATCCCCTTCTGGATTATCTCTCGTGATATTTGTCGATGAAATATGGTATGGATGCAATGGCGCATCTGGCACACCATACAAGTTCGTTTTTACTGGAATACGCTGGAATCATATTTAAGCCCGTTCTTTTTTAATATATCTATTGTCAATGAAGTTTCCTCGCCAATACTAAACTCACAAGCCCTGTGTCCCTTTATCTTGTCTTTAGTTATCTCTTCTAATATTTTTATGGATTTTAATAAATCCTTCTCGAACTCCGATGCCGTTTGCATCTTAATCGATGTATGGCTGTATCCATGCGTGCCGATTTCATGTCTTTTATTTTTAATATCTTTGATTAACTCCGGGAAATGTTCTGCAACATATCCTACAACGAAAAAAGTCGCTTCTGTATTTGTTTCATCTAATATCTCCAAAACCTTCTGCGTACATTGAACAACTCTATCTTCATAAGAATCCCACGTTGAGATGTCTGTGTCCATGTACCAATCTTCAACGTCTATTGTCAAAATGTTTTTTCTATCTCCGCCCTCTCTAAAACTCAGCACTCTTCTCTATATTCTCCCAGTTCTCATTTTAGCATCTTCCTTATAAAATTCATAAATTCACGAACACCTGAAGCGGGATCATCATTTATTTTGCTCTCCTGAATTATATTCTCTATCAACAATTCTCTTCAGTTTACCTAAATCTACCACTGAATTCTCTCCATCACTTTTAATAGGCCATCTCTTTTGGATTCTAGATAATCAAGCTCCATAAAATCATCCATCATCTCTTCCTCGGTAATTGCTCCCCTTTTCAACTTTTCATCCAATTCAAATATAGATCGTATCCCATGTTTAGCGCCGATTTTGTATATCTCTGCCTCTATGTTTCTTAACTCCCTTTCAAAAAATGTTTTAAGGCTCTCTCTTTCCAATCTCTCTCGATTCATGTTAAGAGACCTCGCCACCTCTTCAAGTATTTGCATGCGTTCACCTTCCATCATCTTATAATGTATTCTTAAATTTAACCTGATAATTTAAATCTTTTTGCCTTTCTCAACCCAATCATTTTTGAACAACTAAGATCCGCATCACTACACTTAAAACTCCGCACTCTTCCCTATATTCTCCCAGTTCTCAACAAGCCACTCATGCACTCTCTTCAGCCCATCCTCGAATTCCATCTGCGGCTCGTAACTCAACAACTTCTTCGCCTTATCGATAGAAGATAAAAGCATGTGCTTGACGTCCCAGTCCCTTCTCTCCACATACTTAACCCCTGCTTCATTTCCTACAAGTTCATTCACCATATTCGCCAAATCTATAACCCTGTGTCCCTCACCCGAGCCAAGGTTGATTGCCTCCCCGATTGCTTCTTCTTTTATTCCCATTGCCAATAAACTCCTTCTGGAATGTTCCATTCGTATGCACTTGATGAATCATCTAAGATTATCACTTTCTCTGCATTTAGCTCTGCTAACTTACTGCATAAGTTCGTTCCTATGCAGCCCGCTCCGCCTGTCACCAATACAACTTTGCCTTCGTAATCTTCTATATCCATTTTTTATTACATCCCTACTCTCGTTTCTATTTCCTCTAATACCACACCAATATCCATTTTAGTGGATTCTTTTATCTTATCGTTTTCATGCTTATGGTGCGGATATGTGCGTATCTCTTTATGATGCGGCACATTATCCCATCTAATAACCTTGTTGCCTTTCATGAAATGATAGGAATATTTAATTGCAATAGGACATCTCTCCTATACTCTTTCAACTTTTCTAATAGTTCAATGTAATCTCCCCAGTCTATCCAATCGTCTTCTTCCTCAAACGATGCACCTTTTCTTTTTATTCTATTATCAAATTCCATAAACTCCATGCCATATTTTCGCTCAAACTCCATTACCTTCTCTTCGAGCTTTGATGCCTTACTGTCGAGCCACTCCAAAACAACTTTATTCAACGCCTCTTCTGAATCCTCTACGGGATAGAAAACCTCAATTGTCCTTTTTACCACATCTGACATCCTATTTCTCACCGCCATACTATATCTTTTAAATAGTTATATTTGTATAAATACTTTTCATCCATTCTACTGTTCTCTTAATCCCCTCTTCCGGTGTGACCTTCGGATCATGTTTCAAATCCCTAACCGCCTTTGAGAAGTCCATCGTCTTTATCTTCGTCGTAAACGGCTCCGCTTCTTTATATGTGACTATCGAATCATCCCTTCCAACTGCTTTCAAAACGGAATCCGAATATTCTTTGATTTCCTTTTCCCATTCAGCCCTTCCACCAACATTATAAGCCTCACCCGGGATAAAGTTATCCACGATATTGGCAAAGGTTCTGCAGCTATCCTCCACGTAGTCTATAATCCGCTTATGCCCCTTGTAAACGACATACGGCTTATTGAAGAGAGCATGATAGATGAACTTAGGAATAAACCCTCTGTAAGGTGTATAGTGTTCACCGAGCCCGTAGCAATTGACCGGTCTTACCCTGACAGTTTCCGTTCCGAACATCTTTGCCGAATTCATCTCCAATTCTCGAACAAGGTTTGAACCTATGAACCCTGTTCCCCTGGTTACCAATATCTTTTGCGTTTCCATCTTATCCTACCATTGTGTCCTTCTCATGAGATTACCACACGATCCTTCGTTTGATCGTTTCACTTCATCGTAAACGGCTCCGCCTCAGAGTACATGACTTCACTCTTCTTTTGGTAAAGCTTTTCTATAAGCTCTACAGGGCTTGCGGGGTCGTGGGGAGGAGCCCCACATAAGAAAAGGTTTGTTGAAAAGAATAATCTTTGTTTTTCGGTTTTGACCTCAGCGCTACAATAGCCATTAAAGAAGGATAGCCTACGATAGCTCTGTCGAAGACGGGCATTTTTCTCCTCTTTTTGTTTCTTTAGTAAAGGTTTCTTTCCGCGTAACGTTTTGATCAAACTTTTCCTAAAAGTTTGTATGAAAGCAAATACAGCGGGATAAGGATTATGCTCATCGTATCTCCTTTCCACCAGTCGTTTATACTCCGAACGGTAACCTCATGTTTCTTAGATAATTACCTTTCTATTATCGCTCTCTCACCGTGATCGAACGTGATGCAATAATGGTCTATAACCGCCCTCTCTATGATGAATTCACTTCCAATGTTTCAAGATCCTTTGCATACCTTTCGTATAAAAGAATATTTTGAGTGAATGTGAATGTCAAGATTCATACAGTATCTTCCCCACCTTTACAGCGTTCGTGACAAGAGCACTCTTATTTTTCATTGCCTCAAACTCCTCTGGCGTATATACGAGAAGATATACAGCGACATTCGGAACCAGGGTCGAATAAATTTCATCCAACCGATCGAGAAATCTTTTTTCCGTCTCCTTCTCAATAATCGTATCTAAAACCTATCTTCTCTAGCGAATCGAGCATCCAACCGCCGACTAGCGCATTTGGCGCTCGGTATCCGATCACATTTTCCTTGCAAGCTCTTTCAAGCATTTCCTTTGCCTTCCTCGTTCTCTCTTCAAATTCTTTATTGCTCATCAACGGCTCCTTTGTTTTTGAATCAATTTTACATGTATGATGCAGCCCATGACATCCAATCTCATGTCCGCGCTCCGCAATTGACTCCACCAATTCAGGATAATGTTCTACCATGTCGGCAACCACAAAGAACGTTGCGGTTACTTCAAATTCATCCAATAAATCCAGCACTCGTTTCGTTGGCTCACTTAAATAATCGTATCTTCCATTCCATTTATCAAAGAATTCATTTACATCTTTATAAACAGAAAACGGCGAGCCGGTTACTGATGGTATATGATACTAGTCCTCAATGTCAACCGTAATGGATAGCGTGTTATTCATGCTTTTGTGATTTTTTCTATGCATATTTCGTTACTATCCAAACTCATAATATTGTTTTCTCGTGAGAATCTGTGTAATCTTGTGGTTATAGAGAAGCTGAATTTGCCTTACTCAAAACCTCGTAATGATAGCCAACTTCCTGCCCTAACCCACGAATTTTTCTAATTATATCTGGATTAAATGTGTAAGGAAATCTGAAGTAATATGTAGCGGTTAGCCCTACTTCATGTTCCAGCTCTGCCATCTTCAACGCATTCATAGCTTTCCTGTCTATATCGTGCCTCAGAACAGCTAATTTATTATTATTGTTTTGCCTTTTGAGATAAGAATAAACCGTTAGAGGGACGTAACCACTGTCTAACAACGTCGCACATAAATCCTTGTATCTGCTTAACGTGAAGTCCATGTTCTCTACGGTCATTAATATTTCTCAAACTCTATCCTCTATCTTTTTGAGGATTCTCACCAATAATGCCCTCTATCTCTAAAAGCACATCATCTACAAATACTTCGTTGCATTCCAGTGGCTTATCATCATTTGGAACATACAAATGGAATGGAAACGTTGTAATATTTCACCCTTGCTCGCAATGATTGCGTTTTTGGTTCTATATTCATCTCGATAATCTCTACATCTATGACAAGATCACTGGATGATAACACCGCTAAAATATGCGATACCGTCATATAACTTTGCCTTTAACCCGCTCTTCAACTTCAGTCCAATATCTCATCGCCTCTTCATAACTCTCCCATTGTATGAAGTCCTCCCATTCCTCAAACACTTCTTCATCTCCCCTTCCCTCAATAATCTTTTTAAATTCCTGAAAGTTTATCTTATACTTCTTCTCCATTTCACTTATTTTCTTCCCATAGTAACAAATTTTGTTTCTTGCTTGTTCTCGTATTATCTCCGTAAGTTTTATCGGAAAGGAGGATATCCTGTGGGAAGTGGAGGAATTGAATCTTCCAACAAGTCAATTTTTCATGTTCGATTAAAGAGATCAGGTGCTTTAACATATCTTCTCCCTCATTTCTTCTTCCTCAGCACTGCAATAATTATGACAACAGCGGCAAGAGCTGCTATGACCACCATGACTAAAAACATTGGAATACTTATAAATGAAATTGGAGCGGGTGTGGCCGTTGGCGTAGGCGTGGTCTCAGGAGCAACACCTCCACCGCCTCCTGCTCTACCATTACTGGGTGGTGAAGAGTGTAGGGTCACAATTTTAGTCATATTTCCAGCTTGCACGATGAATGTTCCTACTGGCAAAGGAGTAGTTTCATATCCGTAGCTGAATTTTCCTGCATCATCCGCCTTCTCATATCCCTCTGCTGTAATAATTAGCCTTACAGACCCTTCCGATGAGCTACCGTGAACCAGAACATCGTAAGTTCCCGCCGGAACGTTTGCTTGAGTTATTTTCGACACTCCTTCACTTGCTTCTGAACTGAGTGTAATCCATGGTGTAGATATTCCGAGAATAAACCTTCTAACACTCACTTTCTGGTTATCACAACCTTCTGCCCTCACTGTAAACCTGTTTTCAGCCTCCGGGATTTTCATTTTCTCAACAGAGAAAACGTATTTGTTATCTTTTACCAGCACAACGTTTTCAAATGATATCTCTATCCTTAGTTCCTCTTCTGGTTCTGCTTCACCATATATTGTAACATCTTCTCCCTTCATTGGATTCTCCGGCTTCACATTAAAGTTGATAACTTCAGCTCCTACTGCATTCACGAAAAGAAATAAAAGAACAAACAAAACCGCTATCTTCCCCCTCATTTCTTCTTTCTCAGCACTGCAATAACTATGCCTGCAATAAAAAAAATGATTCCAGCTGGTATTTCTGCAGTTACTTTCCCATCTGGTGAAGTTACCGCAGATGTAACAATTCCTTCAGGTATGACTTCAGTTGTTCCAGACGGTGCAGGCGGAGCTCCTCCTCCTCTCCCACGCTGGGTGACGTTGGGGAAACAGTCACTATTTTCACCTCCTTCTGTGAGAATGCAACAACCCGCTGTGATGAATTTGTTACGTTCCATGCTGCCACATATATATAATAATCGCCGTCAGGCAATTCCACCACAGGCAGGGAGAAATCATATGTATTTCCACTCTTACCTTTTTCCACTTCAACTGATGCATTTGTAAAAGCATTCGTTATCCAATCATATACCGTAGTTGCATTGACATTCTTTAGTCCAACACCACCTATCGTGAATGATTCGACAAGCGTCGCATTGTTCAACTTCAGATTTGTTTCCGCTTTTGTTCCATTACTTTCAAGCCGCAAATCAAATTTATCATCCGCTTTTATTAACGCTGCGATGTATGTGTACGTGGCATTTCCTCCTAATATTCTGAACTCGCCACTTACAAATCCCTCTGATACTGATGTTCTTGTAACATTGCTGACTTCAAGCTCTGATCTGTGTTCAAGAACATCAAATGCAGTTGTCGAGACCAACGTTATATTTTTATCTGATGACGCGTTCAGGGTTGCAACAACGACATAATCTCCAGGATTTAAAGTGCCAAAGGAAGCTGTGCCGTTTCCATTACCGTTCAGCGTCGTGATATTCTCAAGAATCGAATTGTTGAGCAAATCCCTGAAAAGCTTCGTATCTCCATCCACAGCCGAGCTCAAAGCATCTTTTATCTCTCTTGGACCCGTTCTTATCAGATAAATGGAGGCATTTTCACCGGCAATATCCTCTTCACCAAGCACCTTCACCTCCACCGCATCGTCTTCATAATAAAAAGAATGGTTTGAGAAGGGATAATCCACAATATAATCCTCATATTCATTTATGCCATAAGTTGTAATCTTTATCTCCTTGTCCCCTTTTCTGTATTCCGTATTGTTTGTGCCGTTATAGATGAACTTCACAGTCGGCAAGCTCGCTTCCTTCCCACCTTCCATTTCTATCCAGTTTCCGTCCTTTGGATTCAGGACCGTAAAGCTCTCGTATGTTGTTGAATTGCTGACTTCTACCTTGACGAGCGGCGCTGCTGAAGCACTCAAAATCAGGTGCTCCCCCTTTTGAATCGGGATAATTAATTGGTAGGGAATATGAATATTAATCCACCACAATTAAGCAGATAAAAATCTCTTGATACTTTGCATTACAATTTGTATTCCACAAGTCGTAGAGTGATACAAAGGCAAAAAAGGGAAAAATTTGACGGAGCTCACACTACAATTACCCTCCTTTTTCATCCATCAACTCTTTCTTTAATTTAATCGTGGTAGTTGGGCGGGTAAAGAAGCACTTCCTCCCAACTCCAGATATGATCAGTCAATCCAGCAGCGATTGCTGGGGTGCGTTTTTGTTTTCCTCTGCCCTTTCCTAGCGTCAAACTCATGTGCGGTCTGACGAAATTATAGAAGACTTGAAAGAGGAACATCTGCCCTTCGAGTTCCTCTTTTATCTTCGCTGCTGCAAGTGTTCTCCTTATCAGAGAGCTTAAGCAGCACCGCAACGTGAGATTAAACCGCTCGACGTAGGATGTATTTACCGTTTTACCGACGTTCTTCAGTCCGCTGATAAATTCCACAACCTGATCCAGAGAATGGCTGCTTATCACCTTTTTATAAACTCTTGAGATGCGTCCGCCTTCCCATTCTTTCACCACCTGCGCATACATGCTACCCTTGAAATACACTTTTATTTTCTCGACATACGCTTCCAGACCGTCGGTTGTAATCAATCCCGGCACGCCATGTATCCTCGCTTTTATCGTCTCTATCAATGCTTTCGCTGAATCACCACTCCTATCACCGATGTGAAAAGCAATGAACACCCTCGTCACCACGTCGATCCCAGTCCAAATCCAAACTTTCGTCTTCTTTCTCCATAGATAGCTCCACAATTCGTCCATTTGCAAATATTCGGAAGTGAAGCTGTGGTTTTGCTTACTCAACTCTTGCTTTATCAGTCCCTCACAGTGCGGCGCTATCCTTCGTATCCATCGTTCCACGGTCTTCTCCTGTTTTCCCGTAACATCAGCAATCATCGCTACGCCAACACCACACATATACATGGCCATCGCCATCAGGATAACGTAGATCGGCGTGCGAAGACCCTCTAGAGGTGTTCCTTTTCTTCTATTGAATCGCGTTCCGCACCGTTTACACTTGTATTCTTGCTCTCCGTTCTTTTGATGTCCATTCCTATATATGGTTGAGTTTCAAATAAACATAGGACACTTAAACTTACCACGTTTTATCTAAATATGTCTAATCATATATAACATTTTTGATTATAAACTCCACTGATTTGATCTCTTTCAAAGACCCATCATCCAGTTCAATATTAATTTTAAGAAGCGTTGATTTAAGATCCAACACACAAAATACAAACAAGTTGATTAAATCTTTTGGTATTTTTATCTCATGTTTTAAAATCTCAATGAATCCGTATTCGTTATCGCCGCCTTTATCGTTCTTGCGCCTCACAATCCGTAAAAAATAGATTTTGTCCGCCCGGAAATGTTTAACATCCTTATTTTCCAGATTCACGTCCTTGAAATCGCCCATATGCTTAATGTCTTTCTCTTTGATTTTAGGATTGTTTGAGATCAATTGCGAATATTTCTCATAAGCGACGTTAAAATCCTTGATCTTGACATCAATTTCCTGTTCATCGCCGAATTGCAGTTTATTCCAGAATTTCTTTGAAAAGACGCTGTTAAATCCTTCCACCTGCCCATTATTCCACGGACTTCTCGGAGCTATGTACAAAGAATAAACGCCCAAATTAAGCAGGAAGAACGCAAGTTTGCCTATGTACTTTTCATGCGGCAAATTAGCCCCGAATGCGGAATCGTTATCTATTTTCAATATTTCCGGGATCGGATACGTCTCCCATATCTCTTTCAATGTTTTTATCGTCTGTTCTGTGGTCTGGCCTTCAATTCTCTTTGCTATTCCCAGCTTTTCCGGGCGAATGTATTTGCAAGAGAGGAAATTATTTTTATAACTTGCTGTTTTGTTTCAGGCGTGTATTTTCTTGATTTACCCTTTTTCCAGCCTCTGTTGTCCATTGATATTTCATTTTCATCCATCTGTATCCATTTACCTACACTGTCTTTGCTTGCCAGTAGAAGACGTGCTATTTTACGGTTACTCCAGCCTTTCTCGTGCTGTTCTTTTGCTTTCTTACGTTTCAGGATTAATAACTCTTTATTCATTTACGGACACTTCTTTTACCTACGACTTCTTTACATATAAAAGTGCCCTACTTCTATCTGAAAAATAACCCCTAATCACTTCTTCGTGGTTGACTATTCCATGAATGTCGCACTTCGGATTGGGACATGCCTCATTGTGATTATCCCGTTTGCGCCCTCGCTTTTTTTATATTGTTCAGTCATTTTTTTATTATCGCATTGGTGGTAAAAGGTAAAAATGATTGAAATAAATACCCCAACTATACGGGGGGAGCACCCAATCTTTACCTGTATAAGCTTGCAAAAGCTCCGCCCAAAAGATATTGGGCTTTTTATTCCTGCTCTAAGACACACACCAATTGAAGCAGGCGTGATCCTCCTCGCTATACCGCTTGGAATAATAGAGTATCATATTTTGAAGCCTGCCCCGTTGCCGGGATTAGGGCCAGGTGCAGCGAATATTATCACGGCATCGCTCATTCTTATTATGTGCACAGGCTTTTTAGAGGAGCTCGTATTTAGAGGAGCTCGTATTTAGAGGAGTAATACAATATAACGCAATAAGATTGATGAGTAAATGGCGCGGGATTATTTTTGTAGCAACGATTTTCGGCGTGCTTCACGCTGGCAATCTCGCTCTTTTTGATTGTCTGCTTGCTTTCTCTGTTGGTCTTTTATACTCAGTGGTGCGAGAAAAAACAGGCTCTATATACGGGATAAGCATCTCTCACGGCATTATAAACATAATCTTGTTTTTAATCGCTCCATACTATTATTAATTTTGGGGGGATAAATCTTAGATAACTAAATGTGGGGAACAGAAATGGATGAAGACGTCACGGGATTTCTAAGTAAGCAAAAGCAGGTTAAACTTGCATATCTCTTCGGCTCAGTTGCAGAAGGGAAGGAAGGGAAGCTGAGCGATGTGGATATAGCTGTTTTTCTGGATGAATCGCTGAGCAAGAAGCAGCGGTTTCATCTACAACTTAAATTGATGTGCGAATTGACTTCAATCCTGAAGACCGATAAAGTAGATTTAACAGTGATGAATAATGCTCCTTTACTTTTGAAATACAATATAATCAAGCATGGAAAGATTTTGAAAGATGACATAGAAACAAAGATTAGGATTGAGAGTGGAATTTTATCTGATTATCTTGACATGAAATATTACATGGATAGACATACAAATTTAGCAATTAAAAGAATTGCAAAAAGGGGGTTACTATGAAGAATGAGGTTTTGAATAAGTTGGAAAAATTGCAAGAATATGTAAAAATATTGAATTCATACAAAAAAAGTAGCATTCAAGATATAAATGAAGATTTCACGTTGAGAGGCGCAGTAGAAAGATATTTAGAAGTATCATTGGAATGTGTTCTGGATATAGGGGAGATGGTCATATCAAAGGAGGGTTTTAGAAAACCAGAAACTTACAAAGAAGTAATAGTGATTCTTGGAGAGGCAGGTATTTTTCCAATCGAATTCGCAGAAAGATTTGCTGAAGCTGCAAAGTTTAGAAATATTCTGGTTCATATGTATGCAGAAGTTGATGTGGGGATGGTTTATGACGTTTTACAAAACAATCTTGGAGACTTTGATGAATTTGCAAAATACATAGCAGCATATCTTGAAAAGGAGGAAAAATAGCATTTGAATTTGTAACTTTGGTCATTTGGATTTGTTTATGAGTTCTGATTTAGTATTTAGGATTTCTACCCACAGAATATTGAGCAATTACATTAAACCTACTAACTTTTGTAGCAAGATATTAGTATTGTTATTATTAGGACTTTGGATTTTCTAACTGGGGGATGTGAAACATGGCGAAAAAAATACGAGCATCAGTTCCCGCTAAAGTAATACTATTTGGAGAGCATTTTGTGGTCTATGGAAAGCGAGCATTAGCTACCGCGATAAACCGCCGGCTTGCGGTCGCTGTATCGAGCAGAGAAAAAGCAGGGTATCACGTAAAAATAGAGAACATACCTACTTTTGGCATTGAACTGGATTTAGACCGTAAAAAAGGTGACAAAAAAGCATATCCTTATACAGATTTCGGCACCGCAACAAAAGCAATCGCGTATGTCCGTGAATCAATAGAATATCTTGAACAGACGTATGGAATAGGCAGCGAAGGAGTAGAACTAGAAATAAAGTCCGCGATACCTCTTTCTGCGGGATTAGGTTCTTCAGCAGCGACTTGTGTTGCCACTATCGCAGCACTCAAAGAATATTTCGGCGTAAGCGGTGATTTAGATGCGATAAGAGATGATGCACATAGTGTGGAGAAAAAAGTTCAAGGCGCTGCGAGTCCCGTTGATACGGCAATTTCAACTTATGGCGGGTATGTCTCGGTAGAGAACGGAAAGGTGACGCGATTGCACTTAGCTGAACTGGATTTGATTGTGGGCTGCGTGGGCAGCATACCATTGAGCATCTGTCAGGATACCAAAAAGGCTTCTGAGATGCGTCTAAAGACAAAGAAAATTGTAGCAGAAGTTAAGACGCGAAAAGAAACATTTACGCGCATATTCGATTCTATTCTCAATGCTTCCGATGAAATAACGGTGCAGGCAATCAGGGCGATGGAGCATACCGATTTTGTGAAACTGGGTGCGTTAATGAACATAAATCACGGTTTATTAGATGCAATTGGTGTAGTGCCAAGGCGATTGAGCGAGCTCGTGAAGATGTCGCAAGAGCTAGGCGCGTTGGGTGCTAAAGTAACGGGAGCAGGGGGATTAGATGAACTGGGTGGCGTAGGCTCTGTTGTGGTTCTGCCGGGTGAGCCGGTGGAGCGGCTAAAAACGGCGATGGAAATTGCCGGTGCGCTTGTAATGGATGTAAAGACCGGGGATGCGGGACTGAGGATAGAAACAGGTTTTTGATTAGATTTATTTCATCTCATTCCACCCATTTTCATTTTCTTTTCCACTTTATAAAAGTATATCTTTCGCTGCAATTTCGCCTGAACGGTATCGGTGTATGCGAAATTGCCCTGTCGGGTAATTTGCATGAGCGAAGCGAACCGTATACACTGTGTTAGGTGAGTGCGATAGCACCAAGCAATCCTTCGGATTGCGAAGAGTTGTCCAAAGCCACTCTTCCAAAACTTCGTTACTTGTAGGAGTCCATTGATCCACCCGTCAGGACACCGAACCACAGGAAGGATTCATGGAACTCCCGTGGCCGCAGCTTTGATCGTTGCAGCAGTTCTTTAACCTCAGCCGCAGTATAGGACGTCTTGAGAATTGGCATAAATAATCCGGAATATATCGTAAATCAGTCCCTCCCTCCAACAAATGCGTTGCAAACGAATGTCTCAAACTATGAACAGTCACTTCTTTCTCTATGCCTGCTTTTTCTCTCGCCTGTTCAAAAATAGCTTGAATCGTCCTCGTTGAAATGTGCTTCTCTTTTCTTGCCCCGGGAAAAAACCACTTTACGGGTTTATATTTAGTCGGGTAATCCCTTAAAGCTTCCATCGCCACATCCGAAAGCAGGGTATATCTATCTATCTTTCCTCCCCTTCTCTCCTCGAACTTTACATTGGAGACACAAGAGAGAATCTTAACAACCTCCTCCTGACTCAAAACAACCGGCAACTTCTTATCCTTCTTCGGCCTCTTTATCTCATAAACAAACCTTCGCCCCAAAACCTCGCCGTAGTAAAACTTCAGTGCATTGATTTTTATAAAAAGAGGGGGGTTGATTAATAAGAGAAGCACTATCATTAAATTTGTTTTACACGAGAAATGTCCAGGGAAGCGGATGAAATAGTAGTAGTCCCGAAGCGGGAATTGGATGAAAAGGATGAGAAGGTAAAATCCTTAGAGGTTAAATGCCAGAAACTGAAATCCGACTTCACGAGGTATAAATCGAGAATTAAAGATAACGAAGAAGCATTACGGGAAAAAGTGCGTGGTGAATTAGCCAAACGATTGCTCAGCGTTGTTGATTCGCTTGATCGTGCAATGAATAGCTATAATGCCGATAGTGGCTGTGAGGTTGTAGAAAAGATGGCGGAGGGAACGAGAAGTAACATGGAAATGACCTTTAACCAATTGCTGAATACATTTGAATTTTAGAAGTAGCGAAGGTATCCACCTGAGAAGAAGTTATACGGCTAAGTTTAGTATCGGCAATTACAAAATTTGTGCTATTGCCCTTTGTGCTTCAAAATGCCTTCCTAACACACTCTTCCGTCTTGCACAACTTCGCTTTTGCACCTCCGCACAGAAGAGGCACGTATCTCAGCATTTTACCCGAGTTCGTTAATACGCACCTATATCGCTCAAAAGCCGGCGACACCACGAAACAGGTATCGCAAATTACCTTAACGCTGTAATTCTCTATCTTTTTCACTACTTCTTGCATGCGTTGCTTTATCGCTCTTGCGGTAAATATAAAAAAATCTTTTTTTACTTTTCGTCCTTTACCCTCAGCCCTTAAGAGTTCGTATATATGTTGGAGTTCAAGCGAGGAGCAATGTGGACATCCAATTGCTATCACGTCGGCTTCTTCATTTTCCTCATAAAACTTCTTTACATCGCCTTTTTCTATCTCTATTTTTTCAGCAGGTACTCCTATCGCATCAGCTTCGGGCGTTAATCCTCTTATATGATACATTCCTACGGACCCGGTTGCTCCTATCGCGGCAGATAAATGCTTCAGTTCGTCTTTGCTCGGCAAAGAAGATGAAGTAAGTTCTATCACCGGTATTTTATTCCCTACGAGGTTCCCTATCAGAAATCCGAGAGCACTGTAGTCTGCATCTACGATGTCGCACTTCACACACACCCTTATCCCGGGCTCTCTATTTTCAGTTTGGTGGAGCCCATAAAAGGGTGTTTTTCCTATTAGTGCCGCGGCAAGCGCAGAAGGTGCTCCTTCCATGTTCGTTCTCGCACCCAGGACCGAATTAGCATATAAAACGGCAGATGATTCCGCCCATGCGAGATGCTCGCCCATTTTCGGCATTCTTCCGAGTAGATAGGGAACACAGGTGCATTCCGCAGTGATGCCCAGTTTTTTATACGCAGCAAGCACTTCCGTTTGCTTAGTTGCAAACTCACCGGAAATGCCTATCTTATCCCATCTTTCTATATCCATGCCGATAGGATTTAAAGTGCTTTTAACTTTTACCGTGCCTTCAAGGCTGTTTATGAATTCAAAAGCTTCGCCTATTGTTTTGTAAGATACGCCGGATACGTGTGCGCTTTTTATCGGTATTAACTTTGAAGCACTGTTTATATCACCTATTGCAACGAGTATCTCCATTGCCTTTTTCTTCGTCCATCCTTCTTCTCCGCCGTATATCCGCTCTTCTTCTTTTGTTAGATGCATTTGTTCTTTGCCTACTTGAAATCCTCAAACTGAGATTTCTTTACAGATACGGACCTCAACCTATTGGCGAAACTTTAAAATTATCAAAGTGAACATGAACATTTGGCTCATCCCATGTCCCAATACAGATGCCAACACCTCCTTTTACAAAGGAAGAATCGGTAACAGTGGAAAGATACTCATCGTTAACGAATACAATTATCTGTGAACCATGAGCGATTACTTTCAAGCGGTTAATTTCTTTGCCACTTTTTATATGTGTTGATACTGTCCAATCTTTAATGTTTTCCAAGCCCTCTGCACCCTTTTTTAATGATTTATTTATCTTGTAGTATCCGTTACCGGAAACAATAAATTGATAGTATTTATAACCTGCTTCCTTCCGAAAGATCAGTCCATATTCGCCTACAGGTCCGCTAACTTGTCTCGCATCAACTTCGAGAATGAAATCAGAGTAAGCCTCTTGTGTAGCAGACCATACAGCTAAGTTCTCTTCCTTCATCAGTATATGATAAATACTCGCCATCTTCATATTTTGTCTCAACATCCTCGGTAGACTCCTCATTCCAGCCTCCTGATTTATCGCTAAAGTCGTCTTGAAAACCTTCTTCCCGCTTTTGTTCTTTAATATCTTTTAATCTTTTCTATATTTTTTAATTATACCCTTTGTGTCATATGACACCTGGTTCATGATAGCATATAGAACAATAAATAGGAGATGTAAATGAACCAGGAAGAATTGGAAAGGTTGGTAAATAAATCGGACAGGCAACTGTTCATCAATGA
>JANJFQ010000121.1 GCA_025435355.1 Candidatus Methanophagales archaeon
TTCATTCGGTGAATGAAGCGAGGGTTGGCATAAGAGTAATTGGAATCTCCGGTACGATAAAAGGAGCAACTCGCCTACGGCGACAATGAAAAATGCAAAAGTCTAAATTCAGCGCATTTTTCAATTTGCATTGCTTTCAAGCGCTCCCCTTCAACATCTCTATATAAATTGCCAAATCCCTTTTCGTTATGATTCCCACGAAGTTCCCACTCACCTCCCCTTTCACAGCCAAAACATTCCTTTTATTTCTTACCATCCGTTTTAGCGCTTCTGTTGCCGCCGTCTCCTCCTCTAATATAATATCGCTAACGCTATTGAATGGACTTATTACATCAGAAACCCTTAAAAAGTGACGTTGCTCGGCTGTCAACTTTTTTATCTCTTCAAACGTTACAAACCCTTTTAATTCGCCGCTTTCATTCACCACTGCATATTCGGCTGTTTTCTCCTCAAGCATCTTACTCGCCAGCTCCGCGATTGGCATATCCTCAAGCACACTCGTTCTCTCGATTCTCATTACATTCTTTACTTTTATTCCCTCCAATGTAGCAAAAGTGATGGTAGCACTTTCTTCTTCTGTCGCGGCGATGTATAGGAACATGGCAAGTAAAGGAAACAAAATATTACCAGTTACTATTTCACCAGTTAAAATAAACCAGAAAGGGTTTGCAAGAAATCCGCCTACCGCCATTATAACGGCAAATATTTTCCCTATTAATACTGCCCACTTTGTCGCTTTCAGAAATGGCATTCTTTTCGCAAGAAAAGCCCTAAAAATTCGACCTCCATCCATTGGAAATGCGGGTAATAAGTTAAAAAATGCTAATATCACGTTAAAAAAGCCGAGGATGAACACTAAAATCTCAACCGGCTCGTAAATAACCAAATTCAACGTTTTTATACCGAAATAAGTGAGAATAAAGACGCCGCCAATGGCAAAGCTCATCGCGGGTCCCGCAATTGCTATTCTCCACTCCTTTTCCGGGTTCCTCGGTATATCATCCATCATGGCTAAGCCACCGAAGAAGAAAAGGGTAATGCTGTGTATTTTCGTCCCAAATTTCATCGCAATGTATGAATGGGACATCTCATGGAGTAACAGGGTAAAGAAGAAAAGAATAGCTGCTATCGAGGATAAGGAATAGCGGAGGAAAGGGTCCATCTCAATATCACCTAAGCCTAATGGAATCCGATATTCCCAGGTAGGACCAATCGCAAATCCCCAGATAATCCCAAGCAAGATGAATAAAAAGGTGAAATGCAATCTTATCGGTATGCCTATGATTGTACCAACTTGTATAGATGTTCGCATCTTTTCCTTTCTTCGTTATGTTAAACCGTTAATTATATATATTGCCTTCAATCCATAAATAGCATTATGGAAATAGAATTGTCTTCCCTGTATGGGCTGGATTTGTACACCGATAGAGGTATATACGTCGGTAAGATAGAGGATGTAAGCGTGGACATCAAGGAGAAGAGAATATCGGGACTGGCAGTGAAGAACGTGAATGCGAACGCTTTCAGCGTGGGTAAGAAGAAAGGGGTAATTATCCCCTACCGGTGGGTAACGGCGATTGGGAACATAGTGCTGATAAAGCATGTGAGGCGAAAGGGAGTGGAGAGAGAGACTGTGGAAGAAGGGGAGGGAGAAAAAGAGAGGCAAGAAAAGAAGAAGTGAAAAAAAAGAGCCGGGGATGAAGGGTCAGAACCGAGAGAGACATAAAGATAAGGGCAGGGATAGGGAGATATACGCAGAGATAAAAGCTATTCCTCCTTTGTTCGTGCGAGCTGATGGCAGGGACTTCCGGCATCTCTTAAGCAATTTCGAGAAACCGTATGACGAGAGATTCGCAAAGGGAATGGTGAAAGTAGCGGAAATTTTCTTCGCGAACAGCGGATTCGACCCGAAACTTGCTTATATCTTCTCTGACGAAATAAATCTTTTTTTCGAGCATATCACTTTTAAAGGAAGGATAGAGAAACTGGATTCTGTAATTGCAGGGTTTTTAGCAAGTGCTTTGACCATCGTTCTGAATTTTAAAGAGGCTACTGCTTTCGATGCAAGGGTAATTCCAGTTTGCGGGGGCGAAGATGTTTTGAAATATCTTGCGCAGCGGCAGGCAGAAGCATGGCGAAACCATGTCAATACGTATGGATATTACGGGCTGCGAGAATCGGGACAAAGTGGAGAGGAGACTGAGAAGCGGCTTAGGGGGATGAAAGCAGGGGACGTGCATGAGATGCTTTTTCGCAAGGGGATAAACCTGAATGAAACGCCGAAATGGCAAAGAAGGGGCATTTTAGTCGCAAAGCAGGGGTATGAAAAAGCGGGATACGATCCGAAAGCGGCGAAGAAAGTTACTGTCACACGCTATAAAGTAGTTCAGCTATGGGACCTACCGTTATTCGGGTCAGAGGAAGGGCGGGATTTGATATATGGGGTGATAGGTGCATAACAATGCAAAATGCAGAGTGCAAATTGAAAAATACAAAAACACTTTTTCATTGTCGCCGTCAGGCGACTTGATGAATGGGCCCGAAGGGATTCGAACCCTTGACCGCCCGGTATCTCACAAAGAAACTTATTAGGAGGTGATACCCATGGATTCCTTGTTATGAGCCGGGCGCTCTAACCATGCTAAGCTACGGGCCCCTTCTCGCTTATATTATATTTATTCATGATTTTTTTTCATATAAATAGTTTCTTGGTATCTTTAAACCTAATCGTTTTTTAATACGGATCCCAATCCTTAACCACTTTATACTCTGGAAATTCACCGTAAGGATATTTTTTGAATAGCTCGCCCCATCCGCTCTTCATAAACTGCTTTATTTTCCTTTTTCCAATTAAAGGATACCAAAACCAGTCGTGATAAAATTCAGAAGCAAAAATAAACGTTTTAAATGCGGGAGAATAGAACAAAAGACGATGCAGCCAGTTGATATTTACGGTCTTAGTCCTCAAAATCTGGTCCCCCTCGATTATCGGACTTTTCTTGACTTTGAAGCAAAAATTCAGCTTTTCAAACTCTTTCTCATCCATGCCGATTATTTCAACTTGTTTTATATCCCCTATTCCCAATCCTCTATCATGAGCCATTTCAATATAATCTATTTCCAATGGTTCAAATCCCATAATTTTTGCAGCTACGGCATCTATCGCCACCTGGTCTTCGCTTGCTAAGATTACATTTCCGATAAAAGGCTCCATTGTTCTTGGACCTGCACCATTCCCGCAAACACAACCATCCATTACTGCAAAGATACCGTTATGAATTTCTTTTTGAATCGCTAACAAATCAACAAGGATTTTATGTATTCTCTTATGAGCGTGATGCCTATACTTTGGAATTAAGCCTCCAAAGGCATCTTTCATTGCTCCCGTGGTTGTGGTGTGTCCGTGTGTCTTGAGAGTGGGCAGATGAATTATGTTGCTTCCAACAAATATTTTTGGAATTAAAATTTCGCCAAAGATGTCATACATTGCCAGCATTTCGGTTTTTGGTTTATAAGGCACCCATTCAACGTCTGTCAGCGGTTGGAACTTCACGCCATGGCTATTCAAAATTGGCAGCCATTTATTGTAGTAGGCGCCTTTCCAGGGATGTGTTACCACCGTTTGGTTTTCTACTGCTATAACGTCCTTATAACTGTCATTCCTTAAAGCCTTTAAAACTCCTTCAAGTTGCCAGGGCGGGGTTGAACAGGCTGGATAATATAAACTCCACGAGAGGTTAAGTTTTATGATTGTTTTGTTCTCTTTTGGTAGAAAGTTCTCACAATCTGCAAGGTGCATTAACCTGTTGTAATCTTCAATCGCTGTTCCTGGAGACGTTTTTAATATTGTTACTTTGGACATCTTTTCACATCCTACATTTCTTTATTCACTTAATTAAACTTTTTGGTTTTCTTGAAGAGCAAATATACTGATAAGCCCATAATAGCTCCGTACCACAACGTTCCGAATCTTATGATGATTGCTATTCCAACTGAGAGAGCAGGCATGAAACCAAAAAATTGCAGCAAACCCGAGATAGTTGCTTCTACAACACCCAGCCCACCTGGAATCATACTTACCGCACCTGCCAGCGAGGCGAAACTGAAAATGAACGTTGCCAGCGTTATATTGATAGATTCTTTAAATCCAAGAATGACAATGTACATTCCAAGGCACTCAAAAAACCATGCAAAAGCACTCAATAATGACATCCCGATCAAACCCTTTGGTTCCATCGTCGCTTCAAATGCGTTATGCAGTGTTTTAACGTTCTCCGCATATTTTACCATTTTAGTCTCTAACTTTGATATTATCCTATTTGAAATGGTTTTGGATTTAATGGCGGCAAAAAATAGTGAGAATAGCAATAGCAATAGCAAAATGAGATAAATGCCCTGTTTGTAGTAGAAGACTCCAAGAAGAGATAGGATAGCTAAGCCCAGAACATCCGTGATTCGCTCTACAATTACTACTGGAACAGTTTTACTCAATTCTTCTCCATTTATGTCTTTTATAAGCCACCCTTTCCATATTTCGCCGATTTTTCCCGGCGTTATAATCATAGAAAGACCGCTGAAAAACACAAACAAGTTATCCTTGAGGTTCAGATAAACGCCAGCCCTTTTAAGGAAGAAGTCCCATTTAAGAAACCTGAAAAGGTAGTTCGTTGTGGTCAGAGCAAATAACAAGAAAAGAAAAGTCCAGCGAAAATTTTTCATTGCCTGTGAAAGTTTTCCTAAGTCTGCGTATATTCCCATGAGCAGGTATACGACAACCGCAAAAAGAACGATTAGCCAAACCTTACTGCTTTTCTCCATAATTTCAACACCTTTGTCATGCCTTGATTTAAAGGATTGCTCAGTTTTCCTTGAAAATTGATTTCCTTTCTCATGATTTCTCTCCTCAATTCTTCCTCACCTGAAGATTCCGCTAAAATAAAAGCGTTCCCAATTTCCCATCCAAAATGAGCATCGCTTCCCGCGGTAATCGTTAAATTGTGGGTCATTGCAAATTCAACCGCTTTGTTATTGTATTTTTGGAATACGCATCTTGAATTGAACCCCTCTATGCAATCTATGGATTTCGCATCTTCTTCTGCTGGATGAAATGCAGAATGCCTTACTTCATCGAAGGGATGTGGTAATATAATAATACCGTTTTGTTCTTTAATCTTAGA
>JANJFQ010000122.1 GCA_025435355.1 Candidatus Methanophagales archaeon
ACAGCTTCTTATCAATATTGGATAACTGGTTAGACGATATCGCAAACTACTTTATCAACCGGCAAACGAGTGGATTCGTGGAAGGACTGAATAACAAGATTAAGGTGATTAAACGGCGTTGTTATGGAATTTTTAATGTTAAACATCTGTTTCAGCGCATACATCTTGATCTAGAGGGTTATTCTTTATTTGCTTGATTTATCAAGGAGATATGTTCAACGCAAATTACCAAAGAGCCAATAAATACGGTTTCATAATTATTTTTCAAAAGAATCCCTTTCCTATCAATTTGTTCAACTTTATACAGGGTTTTGTTAAATATTACACTTCCACCTTTTCCTACCACATCTGGCAGTTTATCTCGAATTTTCTTGTAGTTCAGATAATTCTGCAAAAAGTCTTTTAAGAAAAGGGAAACAGTAATAGTAATAACCAGAGCACACCTTTTACCCCTAGGATATAGTGATAATATAAAGTAGTTAGGCATACCCTCTTAGAATAGCAGGCGAAAAATAAAAAGGGGGATGCACATGCACATAATAAGATATACGGAGGGTGTATTTAAAGATATGGGATTGAAAGGTGCGGACAATGCTTTCTGCTATGCCACCGGGCTGATGACTTCTCAAAAAAGCATGGTAAAGATCATAGAAAAGCTCGGTTTGGAAATTTCAGCAAAATCCTTCGCCGAATCACTGCGAAAGTTCTTTAAAGAATCGAATAGAGCAAAAGGAGACGTATTACTCCGAGTTGGTATTTTTATAGATCGGAGGAAAAATGTCTATGTAATCGTTGACGATACACCGGACATAAGGTATGGAAAAAAGGTATTTGCAGCCGCTAATCAGCACAACAACACGTTCAATGCGCGCCTATGGCAGAATACAATCGTAGATTGCGCTATATTCCACAACGGAGCGTACATAAACAATTATTTTGAAGTATACGTCCCAAAAGATTACATAGAGAGGACAACAGGCAAAAAAGGAGATGAAATAGAAATCAGGACGAAGATAGAGATTGCAATCACAATCGTGAAGGAAGTGGTTGCATGGCTACTCAGTCTGGGATTATCAAAGAAACGAATTCATATTCTCAGTGATTCCTGGTATGATTCAAGAGATTTAATAAGGTCTATAAAGGAATTGGGCGTAAAATGCGTTCAATTTGTAAAAAGGAACTTTTATGTGCGAATAAAAGGAAAAGCTGTGAGGATAGACGAATACTTTGAAACGCACAAAGAGGAGAGATATTTCAAAAATGGCGAAGAAAAGAAGGTATTTTATAAGGAAACGAGATTGTATGTCCCTGAAGTTGGATATATCAAATTTTTCAGGTTTAAAGAGGAAAATAAAGAAGAAAAATACATTGCCACCACAAAGCTTGATATGCGCTCCAAATCGGCGTATCGTCATAAAAAGAATGGATGGAAGGTAGAGGAGATACATGAAGACCTTAAGGGCTATTTTGGACTTAAAGAATGCTATTCTGGTAAAAAGGAGGCTTATTACGTACATCTCGCGATATCCTATCTGTTGTTCTTGATTTTCTGGTCTTATAAAGTCGTTTACTCCGATGAGAGGACGATAGAACAGATTTGGTGGGATTATTGCATGCATCACGATGAAATAATCGCTTATAGTGGCCTGATACACAATCGGACGGAGGAATTATGGAAATAATTCTTTGTGGTAGGGTAAAAGGTGTGCAGAGTAATTAAAAATAGAATTATTGCCGTAGCATCTAATGTTTGAAGTTCCATATTATAGCCCTCTTTTCTAAGATAAATGAAATATTATTATATTATAAAAGGTTTTTGGCAAAACATCTATCAAATATGATGCATTCATTATCATCATTAAGGAAGTGTATAGTAAGAGGGGAAGAATGAAGAGCAGAGAAGCCTACATCGGAATCGGATTTCATCGAGGCGTTGAAGCGGAGGAGATGGAGAGCGCGATTCGCAGGTTCTTAGAGGAATTGGGGATAGAACTGAAAGAAGTTAAAGCGTTATGCACGGTGGATTTTAAAAAAACTGAAGAGTTGCAGGAGGTTTCTGCTAAGTTTGGTATTCCTCTGTTTTGCTTTTCACGAGACGAAATAAACGGTGTGAACGTGCAGTCAAAAAGCGCAGCAAGCGATATATTTAACATAAAGGGCGTTGCAGAGCCTTGTGCTATCCTGGGAGCAACGAGGAATAAAGGTAAGCTCAAATTCGTGAAAAGGAAATCGTTTGATAGGAAAATAACCTTGGCGGTGGTGTTTTAACATGCTATCGGTAGTAGGAATAGGACCAGGTTCTTTGGATTTGTTGACTGAACGAGCGAGAGAGCGGATTTCAAGTGCAGATGTTATTATGGGAAATGAGAGATACATCGAGCTGATAAGAGAAATTATTCCGAAGGGTGCTGAGGTGATAACAGGCAGAATGGGGACGGAGGTTGAACGTGCAAAGAAAGCAGTTGAGCTGGGAAACCGCAAAAATGTCGTTGTTGTCTCTGGAGGTGATGCGGGCATCTATGGCATGGCAGGGCTGGTAATCGAAGTTATTGGAGACTTTGACATGGACTCGAAGCTGGAGATAATACCGGGGATAACAGCGGCATCCGCATCGGCTGCCTTACTCGGTGCACCGTTGTCGAATGATTTCGCAGTCGTCAGTTTAAGTGATTTATTAGTGCCGTGGAGCGAGATAGAAAAGAAGCTGGTAGGGTTAGCAAAATTGGACATCGCTGTGGCGATATATAACCCGAAGAGCAAAAACAGAACGGTTCAGTTGGAGAAAGCATACGAGATTTTCATGCGGTTTCGTGATCTGAAAACAATCGTTGGCATTGTAAGAAACGCGGAAAGAGAAGGATGCAAAATTGAGATTACCACATTAGAAGATTTGCCTGACTTCTATTCGCACATAGACATGTCAACGATCATTATTATCGGCTGTTCGGGGACGAAAAATCTCGGTGGGCGAATGGTTACACGGAGAGGATATGAAAGGAAATACGATTATAGAGAGAAAGAGAAAGCCAGCGAACAGGGTAATGAAAATTATATAGAAGCAGGGAATAAGATATGGGAGAAAAGCAAGGCAATCGTTGCGGACATTGTCGCGAAATATTCGAGTTCGTTTAGCGAGCACGAACAAAGAGTAGCGGGAAGGGTGGTTTTTGCTAATGCCGACCCTTCGTTTCTGGAATTGCTCGTATTCAACCATAACCCGGTTGAAAATGGGATACGGAGCATAAAAGATGGGAAAACAATCATTACAGACATTGAAATGGTGAAAGCAGGCATTAACAAAAAATACAGGAAAAAAGTGAAATGCTTTGTGAATGCACCAAAAACAATGGAGATAGCGGAAAAGGGGAATGTGACGAGGACTGCCGCTGGAATCAGGCACGCAAAGGAACTCATTCATGATAATATCGTGGTTATTGGAAATTCTCCATCGGCATGTCTGGAGCTTTTTGCATTTGTCGAGGAAGGTATAAAGCCTGCTATTATTGTTGCAGCACCCGTAGGGTTTGTCAATGCCGCAGAGTCGAAAGAGAAGATATTGAGTTCTGGAATACCCTGCGTAGTAGTAAAAGGAGCTCGTGGAGGCACTCCTTCGGCAGTGGCAATTATTAACGCGATAATTGAATTGAGTATGGAAGAAGGGGCGGGAAAGACGAAATGAAGGACCCTGTATCTGGAACGGAATATTCTGAAGAAGTTATAAAAAAAGCATTGGAAAGGGATAATATCAGTTATGATGCCTTGGTGGCGGAGATAAAAAGAGGAAGAGTGGTCCTGCTCGACGATGGAAAAATCCTCAGGCGTGGATATACCACGGGAACATGTGCCGCGGCAGCTTCAAAAGCTGCTGCACTTCTGCTTGCGGGGAAAGAAGTGAAAAAAGTGGAAATTACAACACCGGTTGGCGTAAAAGCCGAAATGAATGTAGAAAGTTTGGATGATGAAGATTGCACTGCATGTGTTCGTGTGGATTCCGGCGATTACAAAGGCGATACGTTTAATGGAATGCTTATATGCGCAAAGGCAAGACGTTTTCACGTATTCTCCATAAGAGCTGGCATGGGCATAGGAATAGTAAAAAAAGCAGGTCTTGGTAAAGTCGGTGCGCCCGATATATACCCGCACATTTTGAAGAGCATCGAAGCGAACGTGAAGGAAGTGTTACCCGGTGGCGTGGAAATAGAGATTTTCGTGCCGGAAGGCGCGGAGATAGCGAAAAAAACAGTTCTTCCAATGCTGGGAATAGAGGGCGGGATACCTATTTTCGGTGCTACCGGATTCATCGAACCTTACACCGAGGGTGGTTACAAGCACGTTATTGATTTTCTCGTAAGAGATAAAAGGGACATCCTCGGTGTCAGCACAGGGGAGAAGAGCAAAAGAATCGCAGTAGAAAAACTTAATTTCCCGGAAGATAAAATGGTCGTTGCCGGTAATTTCGTGTGCTATGCGATAGAAAAGTCAAAAGCGAAGAAGAAAGTGATATTCACGATGCCTGCAAAGGTCTGCGATATGTTAGGAATTGATGCGCATGGACATTTCGATTTGGAATTCAGCAGCGTTGGCGAGCTCGTTGAACGACTGAAGAGTGCAGACTACGAGCGGCTGAAGGCTTTCTTCCACACTCTTGCAGAAGCGTTATCACGAAAAACCGGTGCAGACGTTTATGTGTTCGATAACAGTGGAGATGTGTTAGGGTCTTTTCTACAAACGGAAAATGAAAAACAATCTTGAAGAATCTACGCCCTTTGTATCGGGGACTTACCAACTCGGCAACATGTCTATGGGCACTACACTTAAGTGTTTTATGCTTTACGAAAACTTAGTTGCTATGACATCAGCGATGATTCCATACACTATGCCGAATGCAATAAGTATCGTGGTTGCGATTGCTATTCTTTTGCTATTCAATTTTTGGTCGTGTCCCCCTTTTATCGACTTGAAAGAGAAGATGTAACAGAATATGCTGTGCAAATTATATAATGCCCTCCGGAACAATATAAAATGCACATGTATGTTCCGGCAAACGGATTGAAAAATAAGGGTGCTTACGCTAAACAGACCTATCGCACCCCTGCATTTTCCAGATATTCACCTGCTACGGGGGTGGTTTAAACCTGAACAACTCATCTAATG
>JANJFQ010000123.1 GCA_025435355.1 Candidatus Methanophagales archaeon
ACCGATTCTATATATTCGTTATCAAAAGTTATGTAGGGTGAATCCATATCTATCCAGAATCCCACACGTTTCGTGGCATTTACCCATTCTTTTTCATATCTGAAAACCGAGTCCTTGCATTTTTTGTTGAATTTCTCTATCCCGAATTTCTCTATCTCCCCCTTGGTTTTTATCCCCAGCTCCTTCTCCACTTCTATCTCAACCGGCAGACCATGCGTGTCCCAGCCTGCTTTTCTTTTCACGTGGAAACCACGCATCGTTTTGTATCTCAGCACGAGGTCTTTCATAACCCTTGTAAGAATATGCCCCGGATGAGGGAGTCCATTTGCAGTTGGAGGACCTTCGACAAAGACGAACTTCTCACAGCCTTCCCTCTGGTCTACGCTGCGCTCAAATGTATTCTTTTCTCTATCCCATAGCGCTAATATTTCTTCTTCCAGTCTTGCAAAATTTGCTTTTTGCGATTCGCTTCTGAAATACGGCATATCTCTATCTCCGTCAAACATTTATGATATTTATTTATATTTAAACGAACACTTCGTTCTGCTTCATTTGCGTTGAAAATATCTATCACATTTAGAAAATGCCCTCTCGTAAGCATTTAGGAAAAATGCATGAGACAGAAAAGATATTGGCAATAGGATATTCCGTCAGGCATATCGTATGTTCCGGGAGCAGAGCGGGCTATGAGATGTATGCCGCCGATGCCTTTGGCGATGTAGATACGAAAAGATGTGCAAAAAAATATCTTCCTTTGAATCCGCTTCAGCTTCAAGCGGATACCCCTCGCATTAAAGAAGAGATAAGCAAAGTAGATGGCATAATTATAGCGTCTGGGTTTGAGAGTGCGGATTTTGGGTTCTTAAAAGTTGAAGATAGGGGAAAGATATTGGGTAACGCGCCGGAGAAGACGAAAGAAGTATCGAATAAAGCGTGGTTGGCATCACGATTAGACGATTTAGGCATCGCTCATCCTCTTACTTATACGGGCAGAGAAATAGCAGAAGAAAAAGCGAAGCACTTGCATTATCCCGTGGTAGCAAAGCCTGCTTACGGTGGTGGAGGAACCGCTAATTTCTTTTGTAACACTGAAAATGCGTTGATTCAATGCGCTAAACAACTACCTGAATTCCTGTATCAGGAATATATAAAAGGAAAGCATGCCTCTGTATCGCTCATTTCGTCTAAGCGAGAGGCAATTTCGATATGTCTGAATGAGCAGTTGATAGGCCTGGATTCGCTTTACGCTCCCGGACCATTCGTCTATTGCGGGAACGTCTCACCGTTTGTAACAAAATTTTCAGAGCGTGTGTGTGAAATTGCAGAAGAAATAGCGATGGAATTAGGATTGGTAGGTTCTAACGGCATTGATATTGTTATTACAGACGAAGGCCCCTTCGTAATAGAAGTGAATCCGAGGTTTCAAGGAACTCTGGACACCGTTGAGCTTTCTACTGCGTTAAATTTAGTAGATACGCATGTGAATGCGATTAGAGGGGATTTACTCGTAGAACGAGTAAAGGCAAAAAAATATGCCGCAAAAGCGATTGCATTTGCAAAGCAAGAAGGGATGGTGATGGGGAATTTAAATTTAGATAGGGGGTGGATAGTTGATATCCCGGAGAAAGGCAGAATTATAAAGACCGGGGAGCCCATAGCCACGGGGATAGGGATTGGCGATAGCAGAGAAGAAGCGTTTGTGGAGGCGATGAAAAATGTCGAGCGTATAAAAGCCGGTGTAAGATACGGCTAAGATACGAGGAACTTTGAAATAAAGACTAATTTATCTCCAACTATTGCCACATATTTCCCTGGGTATTTCTCAGATAGTTCCTGCGAGTGTTTCAATAGGTAGTTTTCCATCGCTATCATCTCCCTCTTTTATCTTTTCTTATCCTCGTCCATATATTGGACTTACATAAATAATTTCAAGGTTAGTCTCCATAAAGTTCACGATCAATGTCTTTTGCTAAAGACCCGTGCGATACTCCTCCTATATATTTCAGAATAGGATCTTTTTTGGGGTCCCGGTCTAATTCTGTTTTTTCCTCCCTTTCTCCTTCCTTCTTCTCTTTTGCCAAAGGATAGCTCACGAACTTGCCTCAAACCACGTCTTTATCCTTTCCACGCATTCCTCTACGCTCATTTTCTCTTGCTTCCCCGTATCAAGATCTCTTAACGTCACGTTTCCTTCTTTCACCTCATTTTTACCGACAAGCACGGCAAACGAAGCACGAATGGAACCTGCATAAGACAACTGAGCGCTTAAACTTCTGCTCATCACATCTAAGTGCGTAGGAAAGAATTCTCTCAGCTTAGACGTTATTTTTATCGCCTCTTTTATCACATCCCGATCACCATCATTTCCTCCTCTTATCGGCACCACCACCACTTCCTTTCTCTTCAAATACTTTTCCTCTAAAGCGAATATCTCTGCCAATCGGTCAAAACCAAATGCAAAGCCGGTAGAAGGAACGTCGATACCGCCGAACAAAGCAGCCAGCCGATATGAACCGCCACCACATACCTGATTCTGCGCTCCTAACTTGCCACCGGTTTCGTATATCTCAAACACCATTCCGGTGTAATAATCCAAACCTCGTGCTATTCCCAGGTTTAAAGTATAGACAACATCGTAATACTCAAGAATTTCCAGCATCTTCTCCAATTCCTTCAACGCATCGCTGTCAGAAGCGACTATCCGGCGTGCTTCTTCCAATGCCTCTTTTCCTTTTGAATCTATCAGGTGCATTAAATTGTCAATCAACGCATCCTTCGCACCTATCTCGTCCATAAACGCGATTACTTCCTCTCTTTCCCCCTTGTCTATCAATCTTATCACTTTGTTTATCTTAGCCTCTTCCACCTTCACGTCTCGTAAAATCTCTCTTATCAGACCCACATGACCCACATGAAGCTCTGCTTTTACGCCTAACGACTTCAAGATAATGTAAGCGAGTGCGATTATTTCTGCCTGCGCCTCTGGCCTGTCCGAGCCTATTATCTCAGCGCCAAACTGCCAGAACTCACGGTAACGAGATTTCTGTGGCTCCTCATACCGGAAACAATTGCCGAAATAATAAACCTTCGTTGGTCTCGGCACCATCTTCAGTTCGTTAACATACATCCTTATCACCGGAGCAGTCAACTCAGGTCTCAGTGCTAAATGCCGCTCTCCTTTATCCTTGAATTCATACATCTCCTTCAGTATTTCCTCGCCGGATTTGAGTGTGAAGAGTTCCGCGCGTTCAAAAGTGGGTGTTCTTATCTCTTCATAGCCCCATCTTTCTGCTATCTCACGCATTCTCGCTTCCATTATCCTTCTCTTACTCATTTCCGAAGGCAAGAAATCTCTCGTCCCACGTGCTCTTTCTATCCTCATTCCTTTATCCCTTCTTTGACTCCGGTTATTTCGCTAAGCTAAGAATAAAAACAAGAAGCAAAGGTCATAACTATGCCTCTCGGATATTTGCTGAGTTAAGGTGTTCTCACTTTTCATTTCAACGCCCAGTCATATCCAGGCTTTCAATCAACGATTTACCACGTTCCGATAGCCGATAGTACACTTCGCCTTCAAGCTCTATTTTTTCCACTATTCCTCTTTCGATGAGCGAATTTGACTTATCGAACCTGTTTCCCATACCTCGCAGTCCTCCTAATATATTCGTCGGGTCAATTCCGATATTTCTGGAAATATCGGCTGGATACGATGCTTTTGGATAGATCTTATAGAGATACATTACTATCTCAGTTCTCACCCTGCTTTTTCTAAGTGAACGCAATATCAGAGGTTCGAACTCTTGATCCTTTTCCATTTTCCTCTTATTTCTTCCCTTACCCTTTCTTAGCAGCCAACAGCTTTTCCAATGTATCGGATAGATTTTTTACGGTGAATGGTTTCCACAGGTATTCATCGGCTCCTACTTCCATTGCCTCATTCCTATGCTCTGGCGAGCCCAATGCACTGATGACTACGATAACGGCATTTGGGTCATACTTTTTTATCTCCTTAATTGCTTGAATACCATCCATTCCCTCCATCACCAGGTCCATGGTAACAATGTCTGGCTTCGGTTCCAGTTCTTTATATTTGCTCACTGCCTCTATTCCATTAACGGCAACACCCACAATTTCGTATTCCTCATGGTCCAGCATCTCCTCTATCATTTCGCGCATGTAGGACGCATCTTCCACAATCAATATTCTCCTTTTTTGTTCTTTCATCTCCCCTTTACTCTTCCTTTATATTACTTAACCTAATATAATTCCTTTTATCTCCCACATCTTCGCATTTGTCTTAAATGCGGTATCCGAGAAATGAGTTCTGCCCGCGGAAAAACCGCTTGAGCGTAAAGCATCAATTAAGGAAGAGATAGAAGAAGGAGGAACCTTCAAAGCCTTGCATATCGCATGATGCTCGTAATAAAAAGGTATATCCAGCTCATTTATGCACGTTTCGACAATCTTCCTCGCTTCTTTCTTCCTACCCATCTCTCTTTTCCACAATTCTTCATGCACACGTTCGCAAAACCCCCTCTCTTTTATCGCTCCTATATACAAAGGACCTGCAATACGTATTTTCGCAGTACACACTTCACATTTCTTTTCTATGCGCATTTCCTGCATATCTGAGTATGAAAAAGCAAATCGGGTACCGCAAGAGAAGCAATGTGCAATGAAACCAAGCCTTTTCAGGCTAGCATCTGCTTTTTTAGCTCCTTTTTCCACTTGCGCTATAATTCTTATGAAATGTGCCTTTGAATAAGATAGCAATGGCTGAACCGCCTTATCGAATTTGCACAGGTCTCTCAATACTCTACCTAAAAGAATACGTGCTGCCATCTCCTTATGATATTCCGTGTTAAGAGGTTTTGCATCATACTTCCTCATGCCACCAGGATGAGCGCCGCATAATGGCGCTGTATCTGTCGCTGTGAGCAGCAACAACTTCCTCGCCGACCTGCAAGCGGTATCTAAAAACGGAACTGGCGACCCAAAAGGGTCCACATCCACCAGATCGTATTTGTTTTGTAGTAGATGCACATTTGCATCCTCGTTATATGCCTTCGCTTTTTCGCCTATCTCATTCAACCCTATATTTC
>JANJFQ010000124.1 GCA_025435355.1 Candidatus Methanophagales archaeon
AATAAGGGAGGATGAGAAAAAGAGGGCGATTAGCTATATGGAGAAAGGAAGAGACCCGAAAGAGGTATTGGAAGATTTCTCGCATGCGGTAGTATCTAAAACTCTTCACTTACCCACAAAGATACTCCGAAGCTACGTTGTAAAGAGAGACAAAGGCTCAGGTGACAGGGATAATGATGACAATAACAACAGTGATTTTATAGATTTTCTCATGGATGAGTTTGAGAAGGTGTTGGAGGAGTCACGAAACTCAGACTCGGACTAAAGGAGTCATGCAACGGCGGTAGGAGGTAGTATCGTAAGGTAAATCGAGTCGATCCAAAACAGCGCCTATACTGAGAATATGGATGCGAAAAGGAGTTTGACGATTCGTTCTAGAAATGAAACAGGAGATCTTAATCGAATGGGATAGTATATGCGAAAAGTAAAAATCGAAAAATTTATAAAGATAGGATACCAGCAATTAGACTGTGGATGTGACAAAGAAAGGTTGATAGGAGGACAAAATGTTTCCAGAGGTTAGGATGAGACGTTTGAGAAAGCTAAAGCTAATAGGAGAAAGCAAGCTTTCCACAGACGACCTGATTCTCCCGCTGTTTATTGACGAGAACATAGAAGGCGAAAACAAAAAGCCGATTAGTTCTATGCCCGGGCAATACAGATTTTCTATCGAGAGCGCAGTAAAAGAGGTCTTAGAAGCACATTCGAGGGGTATAAAATCGGTGCTGTTGTTCGGAATACCTCGAAGGAAAGATGAAACAGGAAGCGAAGCATTCAATAAAGAAGGAGTGATACAGCGAGCGGTTAGACAGATAAAAAAAGATGTGGAGAACGCTGTAATTATTACCGATTTGTGTCTCTGCGAGTATACAACTCACGGGCATTGCGGGCTTGTGGAGAATGGAAGCGTGGTTAACGACCCTACACTGGAAGTGCTGGGGAAGATAGCAGTAAGTCAGGCAGAAGCGGGTGCAGATATTGTGGCGCCTTCGGGAATGATGGACGGTATGGTAAAAGCGATAAGGGAGAACCTCGACAAAGAAGGCTTCACCGAAACCGCTATTATGTCTTATGCGGCGAAATACAATTCCGCTTTATACGGTCCTTTCCGCGAGGCGGCGGATTCAAGCTACAAATCTGGAGACAGGAGTAGCTATCAAATGGCTTTTTCTAATGCACGCGAAGCGCTCAGGGAAGTGGAACTCGACATACGAGAAGGTGCGGACATCGTGATGGTGAAGCCGGCTATTTTTTATCTTGACATCATTTCTAAGGTAAGAGAGCGGTTTGATGTTCCACTCGCGGCTTATAACGTCAGTGGCGAGTATTCAATGATAACAGCGGCATCGGAGAACGGCTATTTAAATCGAGAGGAAGTGATGATGGAAGGATTAACAGCGATAAAAAGAGCGGGTGCCGATTTGATTATCACTTATTTCGCGAAAGAGGTTGCAGAGGTTTTACGGCAGTCTGATAAATAGTTTTTTTTCTTTATTGCCTTTATATAGCCTATCTAACTAACATAGTACCATGCTGTTGAGCAAGGTGTTTGGAGAATAATCGCCTGACGGCGATAGGATATTAAGAAAAATGAAATCCGAGAAACTCTTTGAACTCGCATCGAGATACATGCCTGGTGGCGTTAGCAGCCCCGTGCGTTCATATAAGCCGTATCCGTTCTTTACGGTACACGCGAAAGGCTCGAAGATATACGACGTTGATGGCAGAGAATACATTGACTACTGCTTAGCGTATGGACCTCTTGTTCTGGGGCACGGTAACGAAGAGGTGAAGGATGCCGTCAGAGAACAGCTTGAAAAAGGATGGTTGTACGGCACACCGCATGAAAAGGAAATAGAGCTTGCAAAGAAGATAATAAACAGTTATCCTTCGGTTGAGATGGTCAGGTTTGTTAATACGGGGAGCGAAGCAACGATGGCGGGGATAAGGCTTGCAAGAGGGTTTAAGGAGCGTGATAAAATAGTAAAAATAGAAGGTGGTTTTCATGGCGCTCATGACGGCGTTTTAGTTAAAGCTGGTTCTGGTGCCACGACATTTGGTATTCCGGACTCTAAAGGAGTGCCGAAGGATTCAGTAAAAAACACGCTTCAAGTCCCGTTTAATGATGCAGAGGCACTTACCGATACGCTGGCGAAGAATTCTGGCGAGGTGGCGGCGGTTATAATCGAGCCGGTGATGGGGAATGTGGGACCGATACCGCCTCGGGATAACTATTTGAGCGAAGTGCGTAAAATAACAGCGGAAAACGACGTTTTACTTATTCTTGACGAGGTAATTACAGGTTTCCGGCTCGCTTTGGGTGGTGCACAGGAGTTTTATGGTGTGGATGCTGATTTAACGATTTTAGGTAAGATTGTCGGTGGAGGTTTTCCAATAGGTATGTTTGGCGCTAAAAAGGAGATTATGGAGTTGGTTGCACCCTCCGGAGGGGTATATCATGCAGGGACTTTTAGCGGCAACCCGGTTTCCATTACTGCGGGATTGAAAACGATAGAAACAATAGAGCGAGAGGGAGTGCCCGGAAGAATAAACGAGGTTGGTGAACGGATGAAGAGGGCTTTAAGCGAGATATTAGCGGATTCTGGAGTCGAAGGTTGCGTTTCAGGTGTGGGTTCGATGTTCAAGGTATTTTTCCGTGCCGGAGGAAAAGAGGTAAGAAACTATGCTGATGCCTTGAATTGCGATAAGAACAAATATTTGAGATTTTTTCATAAAATGCTTTCCGCCGGTATATTTCTGCCACCTTCACAGTTTGAGACGAATTTCATCAGTTTTGCACATACTGATGCGGATATAGAAAGGACGATAGAGGCATATAAGGAGAATCTGGAATATGCACAATAAGGAGTGAGAAATAATAATTACATCTACACTATCCTTCTTTGCTTCTCGTCAACCACACCCAAATTCGACACACGAACGCCGACCAATCTTATTTTCTTTCCTTTATCCTTTCCCTCACTAAATTCCATCATCAATTCCTTCGCCGTTTTCTTAAGCATGTTTAAGTCAGAATGAAGTGATTTGAGCGTCTTAGCCCTCGTGTGTATTGTGAAGTCTTCAAACTTGACTTTTATCGAGACCGTTTTGAAAACAAAACTTTCTTTCAATATCACATTATAAACCTCTTCCGCTAACCTATCCACGCAATTATTCAATACGGATGCGTCTTTCGTGTCCTCAGCGAAGGTTCTCTCCCTGCTTAGAGACTTTCTCTCCCTTTCCTCTTCTACTTCGCTTTCATCTATTCCGTTTGCAGCAAGATGAAGTTTTTTGCCATATTTCCCAAACTTAGCTACGAGTTTTTGCACGTCGCAGTTCGCAAGTTGTCCTATTTGCTCGATACCCCTCTTTTTTAACGTATCTTCGGTTTTTGGTCCCACACCAGGAATCTTTTTCACCGGTAAAGGGGCTAAGAATTCTCTTGCTTTTAATTCTTCTACAACCGTCAGACCATCGGGCTTCACAAAATCCGATGCTATCTTTGCTATTGTTTTGTTCGGAGCGATGCCAATTGAGCACGTTAATCCTTCTTTCTCCAGTATCTCCTTCTTTATCCTCTGCGCATAATCTTTCGCTTCGTTCCAATCGCGGCGCACTTTTGTGCTGACGTCGAGAAAAGCCTCGTCAATGCTCACCTGCTCTATTTTATCGCCGTATTTCCTCAAAATTACCATTAGTTTTCCCGACACACGTTTGTATAACGGCATATTTACCGGTAAGACTTTCGCGTCCGGGCATAGTTCGTATGCTCTTGAAAGCGCCATTGCCGAATGAATACCATACTCTCTCGCTTCATATGAGCAAGTGCTCACAACGCCTCTTATTTTTTTCTCTTTATCGATTCCTTCAGTAGCTTTTTCTTCCCCAGTCTTAATTTTTCCTCCTACGATTACCGGCAGGCCCTTCAGTTCGGGATTCTCTCTTACTTCAACGGCTGAAAAGAAACTGTCCATGTCAATGTGTAGTATTACTTTCACTTTGGTTTCACACCTTCTATTTTTCTATATCCGCTTATAGATTGTAGCTTTTTGGTTGGTATTGATTTTTCACTATTCTCTCCTATTTCCAACATCAAATCAAAGTAAATTTAGCCAAATAGTCACATCTACCGTCATCTTCAAGCTTTCTGATTTCCATTTCTACTTTACATACTGGTATATACCGCTGAAATAGATATTACTGCAAGTGCTCTAGTATCCTTTGGGATATCCCTGCCACTTTCTTGGGCCTCTATCGCCTTTAATTGACCCAACTCTCTGAAGAGAGACTTGGAAATCGAATCCACCTTGTCCCAACCACATTGCTGACCTATATGTGTTAAAGTAAATCCATAGAATCCTGCTGTAACATTGGAAAGTTTTAGAACTAACTCCTCAGCGGCCTTAGGAAACATCTTGTCCACTAAGTATTCTTCCAATTCTTTATTGGGATACTTATCTTTTCCCCTAAACCCTTTCATTTCTTCATAAAACGTTACACCCGCCATAATATATGTTACCCCCTTAATTTCTCTAATAATTTATTAAAAGATATTGTTGGTTGTAGGCTATCTTAGGCTAAGTCAAAAGCATTGTCCAAGCGTTTTTCTATTGAACTTGGATAAATAAGCATGAATAAAACAAACCAAGTAAATATTTCAGTAAGAATGAACAAAAAGCAGGCGATGTTAATCGCTTGGGTGCTTCTATTCTTTTTTTATTTTTATTTTCATAATAATCCCTTAGCCCTCAACATTTTTTTCGCTCTATCTCTTTTTTCATACTCTGTATATAATCTGATTTGGTTAAAAGGTATTTTCTCTAGATATTCTACCATTTTTGAATACGAAGAGAGAGGTTTTACCTTGTTCTCGTTGATTATAAAAACTCCTCCGCCTGCATCCTCTTCGCTCAGGTTATACCATAATTTAACAGGTTTATCTCCAGGGACATCTTCAAAAGTTATGAGATCATTTAGCACCCTCTTAGCCTCCGCTAATTTCCCCTTGTCATCATCATTTGGGCATTCCGGAGTTTCGTAAACGCTTCTGATATGCTTCCTCTCCAAAATC
>JANJFQ010000032.1 GCA_025435355.1 Candidatus Methanophagales archaeon
TATCAATTCTCCCTCTTTTGTGCATATCCTGGTCTGACAAAAACTTTTGTGCAGATCAAGCCCTGCGCATTCCATTTTTACACCTCTATGCTCTTATAGAGGCGAACTTAAACATACCATCAAATACCTTTGATGCACGAATTTTTTCGTGAAAATTATGGGGCTCTGCCCCATGTCCCCGCAAGCCCGGAAAGGGCTTATGTGTAATCTTGTGGTTAGCTAAACAAATACCTTTTTCTTATAGAACGGGTATAGGAATATGACCGATGCACGAGTTTGAAATACTGCATAAGGACTTAATGGGAAGAATAGGGAAGCTTCGAACGGCACATGGACATGTGGAGACGCCGACGATAATGCCCGTAATAAATCCAAATCTCATCTCAATCGAGGCTTTGGAAATGAAGAAGTATGGAGCTGAGATGCTCATTACAAATGCGTATATAATATACCGGAAAGTGGATTTGCGAGAAGGAGCCATTAAAAAGGGCATTCATTCGCTTTTAGGATGTGAAATGCCGATCATGACTGATTCGGGTTCTTACCAACTCTACGAGTATAAAGATGTAGAGGTGAGTAATAGGGAAATATTGGAATTTCAGCAGCGTATAGGCTCTGATGTATGTGTGCCTCTGGACATACCAACAGCGCCATACGAGAAGCGAGAAAGAGCTAAGAATGATTTAGAGGAGACACTGAGGAGGATGCAAGAAGCGAGAAGTGTAATTCAAAATAAAATGCTTGCGGGGGTTGTGCAAGGTTCCACTTTTTTAGACCTGCGGGGAGAGAGCGCAAAGCGTGCTGCAGAAATTGGTTTTGACGTGTATGCAATAGGGGGTCTGGTGCCATTGTTGGAATCCTATAAATTCGATAAACTGGTGGATATAATCGTGGCGTCAAAAATGAATTTACCGTTGAACGCACCTGTTCATCTCTTCGGCGCAGGACACCCCATGCTTTTCCCCCTGGCTGTTGCTCTGGGCTGCGACCTCTTCGACTCTGCTGCATACGCACTATATGCGAAAGGGAAGAGGTATATAACGAGCGATGGGACGAAAAAAGTGGAAAATTTGCGGGTTCTCCCGTGTTCTTGTCCAGTGTGTTCCTCTTACAGCGTAGAGGAGGTAAAGGAGAGCGCGGATTTGTTGGCATCGCATAACTTGTGGGTAACGTTTGAGGAGATGCGAATGGTAAAGCAGAGCATAGCGGAAGGAAGCCTGTGGGAGCTGTGCGAGAGGAGGTGCCGCGCATATCCCGTTTTGCTAAACGCATTGAAGCACATAACGAAATATTCGGCGTTGATTGAAAAATACGACCCAGCCACGAAACGTCCTTTCTTTTATCTCAGCGAGTGCTCTGCACATAGACCAGAGGTATTGAGATACTCGTACAGGCTGAACAGGTTCACGTTATCGGGGAATGTATTGATAACAACAAACCTTAAAGAGAAAGGCTTTAGCGAAAACGAAAAGTTTGACCATTTATTTTTTGTGAAACCGCCATTTGGACCTTGCCCAGTTGAACTGGGAGAGAGTTATCCTGCGGGGCAGTCGGAAATACCTGCGGAAATAGATAACGAAGCTAAGACAGTAGCGTTGCAAAATGTATTAAAATTGCTGGAGGTGAACACTGGGCGAGCGAAATTCGTTTTTCTTTATGACGGCAGTTGGGGCGGGCATCCGTTGGTCGAAGAAATAAGGAAGTATGCGGAAGTGAGGAGAGAGGAATAAGAGATGAGGGCAGAGGAAGGGGAAATCTCGGATAGAGACAGAGCATTATTCGAAGCAGGCATCAAATTAGGTGCTCTATACCATCAGTTTACAGGCACACCGGTGAGCACGGAAACAGTGGAAGAGCTGAAAACGGCGATAGAAAGAAGTGTCTCGCTCCAGCCGTGGGTGAGCAGCGTGGAAGTGAAAATAGACAGAGAAAAGGTAAGAAAGTGTGAGAATGAGAATCAATTCAGGTATTGTGAGTTAAGCGGTGAAATGCTGGACGTAAAAGTCGTGGTTAGATACAGGGCGGTGGAAGTGCATGCGAGGGTGAAATACGAAGAGGAGATGGATTATCCTCTGATGCGTGTTGAGAAGGTATCAAAGCAAAGGTAAATTATTCGAATGTGCCGCAATAAAGCGTGGGAAATCCCACACGATTTTATCTTCGCTGCTGTTTGCTCCACTGCTTCTTGAACAATTTCCCTGAATGGCACTGCGGATTCGACACACGATCGATGCGAGAGAGTTCCAGAGCGTCATTTAAAAGGCGGTCCATCATTGTAACACCGTTTTCTATTTGCTTTAAATCGCTTTCCACTTTCTCACCTTTACCCTGCTCTAAATCGTTTCTCAAGATACTGACAAAACCCTGGATGGTAAAAAGTGGTGACCTTAGGTCGTGAGAGACGGCGTGGGTGAAGCTCTCCAGCTCTTTGCGTAGGTGGGCTCGTTCCTCCTCCAGTTCCATACTATGCAGGGCGAAAGCGATGTCTCCGGCAACTTCTTTGAACAAGGTCTGCTCTTCCTCCTCTGCGGTAATATCCGCGGGGATGGAGACAGACAAAAGCCCGTAGACCTTTTCGCCGTATTCCAACCGGGCAGTCAGCGCCCCCCTGCCACCATCCTTATCCGCGAAAGGACAGCCAGCGCAGGTGGATAACGGGTCTTCGATTACCACAACGTCCGATTGCATCAGCGCCTTCCACCCGCAATCGGGCAACTCGCCACGCTTCAGCCGCTCGACCATTGGCAAGAACTCCTTGCCCAAGCCAGCTTCGGCTGCTGTCACAAGCCCTCCAGACTCATCCAAGATAGCCATCCAGGCGATATGATAACCATGAGTCTCAATAAGGTTGTCGCAGACCCCTTTGAATAGCCTGTCGCGGTCATTTTCGCTCGTGATGAGCTGGTTGACGCTTCTGATGGCACGTAGCACGGAGTTGCGGTGTTTTATCCACTTCTCCGCACGCTTCTTCTCTACTTCTCCTTTTATCACGCGCGCCAATGTCCCATACAGGCTTTTTACGTCCCCGCCTTTCTGCAGATAGCAGCTTGCTCCTCTGTTCAATGCTTCCATCGCTACATCTTCTCTTCCTTTACCGGTGAATATTACGAACGGAATCGTGCTTCCACTCTGCCGAAGGTTCCCGAGGAATTCCAGACCATCCATCCCCGACATCATATAGTCAGAAACTACTATGTCGTATTTACCACCCTTCAAGAGCTCCATGCCTTCTTCAGCTGAGGTTGTGGTATCTATATCAAAATTCTCATTTTCACGCTTCAAACAGACCTTTGTCACTGCAAGGAAATCCGGCTCATCATCTGCATGCAGTATATTTATCCCCTCTTGTTTTTGTTCCCTGGTCATCTTAACCAGCCTACCTTCATCAACGCAACAATAATATCTATAATATCTCCCCAAAATATTTAAATGGTATTTGCATAACACTTATTGATTTTTTCTGAAGATAAAGTGGAAGAACTCCTCTACTAAGTTCAGTGCCTCCGGAAGTATCACGAATACGGCATAAGCAACGATAATTAACAAAATCATCGCGCCTATCCTCGCTATTACGCCGTGCGCGAGGTCAAAACTTTGGAGTGGCGAGCCAAACCATTGTCCGAAATACGCAGCCGTAACGAACACATTTCTGAAGATGTTCAATCCATATATAACAGGCACAGAGACGAGAAAGGCTTTTTGCTTTCTTCTCAAAGGGGCATTTACACCAAAAATCAATCCAATAAAAAGAACCATACTTTGTATCGCCGTGCAAGCTAAGATTATCACTATCGGATTGTATGCTTCATGAAAAGAACTGTTGGTTGTGTAAATGCTGGATAGAGGCACCATATAAACACCAACGTTGAAAAGATTTAGCACCATAGTTGTTATTTTAGCGGTGATGTAAATGAGGGAATCACCGAGGAATGAAATTTCAGAGAAAGGGAAGTAGAATACAGAGGTTATAAGTGCAACTTTTGTTACCGTGAAAAACAAATCCTCGTTTTCACCTGGTCTTACCAAAAGAAGAGCTAAAAAGAGCGAGAAGGCAAGAAATACGAGAGCTAAGGAAGCATCAAAGTATTCCTCTTGAGCGAAATAGTCGAAGGCTTCGGAATAGCAGTAAAAGGCGATAAAAACCCAACCTAAAGCGCCTGTTACCTTTTCAAACTTTACCTCTGGAAATGAAATCTCACCAGGGAAAGAAGAAGGTTCTTTCCGTAAACGCTTTCTTTTGAGAAAGGGGTTATTACGGAATACCAGCGCCAGAAGAAAAAGAAGTATTGCAATAAACGGGAGCGCGGATTTTAAAATCATTTTGTTCTTCCTCTAATCCATACACAAGTCTTTTAAATTTATTAAATTACGATATTAAGGTAAAAGTTAGCATAGATATTTAATTATTAGATTATATATAATGGAGAGAGTAATAAAAAACATTGCGCCGGTAGTGTAGCTTGGTATCACAGAGGCTTGCCAACCAACCTTTCTTCTTCAAAAGAAAGAAAAAACTTTTATAATAAAAAGGGTGGAGGGCAAAAAGCCTCTAACCCGGGTCCAAATCCCGGCCGGCGCATCATTAAAGCAGATTATCATAATGGGAAGAGAAATGCACGAAAAGGATAAGATAGTAGAAATCTTTGATACGACGTTACGGGATGGAGAGCAAACGCCTGGCATTTCGTTTATGAAAGAGCAAAAGAGAACGATTGCAAGGCAGTTGGACAGGCTGGGCGTGGACATAATAGAAGCGGGATTTCCAATCAGTTCAAAGGATGAGGAAGAGGAGGTAAGGCTTATTTGCAATGACGGTCTTTCAGCGAAGATATGTGGACTGGCAAGGGTCTTGCCAAAGGACATTGACGTTTGCATTGATTGTGGAGTTGATATGGTTCATATATTCGTGTCATCCTCTGCGATTCAGCGAGAACACACGACAAAGATGAGCGAAGAAGAGGTGAATGAGCAAGCTTATAAGATGACGAAGTATGTCAAGGAACATGGTTGTATATGCATGTTCTCGGCAATGGATGCGACACGGACGAGGTTGGACTATCTGATAGAATTATACAAAACTGCGGAAGAGGCTGGTGCCGACGTCTTAAATGTGCCGGATACGGTGGGTGTGAGTGAACCTTTCTCTATATTCAAGCTTGTAGAGGGGATACATCGTGCCGTGAAGGTTCCGATTAGCATACACTGCCATAATGACTTCGGTCTGGCGGTAGCGAACAGTTTGGCGGCAGTGAAAGCGGGTGCTTCGCAGGTTCAGGTAGCTGTGAATGGGCTAGGAGAAAGAGCGGGTAATGCAGACCTCGTTGAGACCGTGATGAGCTTAAACTCGATATATGGGCTAAAGACAAATATAAAGACAGAATATTTATTCGAGACGGCAAAGCTTATTGAGCGGTTCACAGGCATACAAATACCCATAACTAAACCAATTGTAGGTGAGAATGCGTTTTCTCACGAGTCTGGAATACATGCGCATGGCGTGATAGAGCGGAGCGATACCTTTGAGCCGGGGATAATGACACCTGAAATGGTGGGGCATAGAAGGCGGATTGTGCTTGGGAAGCATACAGGAAGGCACTCGGTAGAGAAGAAATTGTCAGAAATCGGGATGTTACCATCGAAGGAACAACTTGATGAAATACTTGAGCGCGTAAAGGAACTTGGTGCGAGTGGTAAAAGAGTTACCGACGATGACCTGTTTACGATAACAGAGGTTGTAACAGGGGAAATTTCGAGACACGAGCGAATAGTAACGCTAAAAGAACTCTCGGTTATGACCGGGAACAATTTGATACCGACAGCATCGTTGAAAGCAGTAGTGCGAGGAAAGGAATGCAAAAGTGCGCAGATGGGTGTTGGTCCAGTGGATGCGGCACTAAAAGCGATTCAAGAAATAATAGGCGGTGAAATAGGTGGTGGCATTGAACTTAAGGATTTCCGGATAGCGGCAATAACCGGAGGTTCTGATGCTCTTGCAGAGGTAATCGTGGGTGTGGAGAGGGAGGGGAGAATGGTAACGGCACGCGGTGTACGCGAAGACATTGTGATGGCTTCGGTAGAGGCATTTATCAATGCGGTGAACAGGTTGATGCAAGGATAGTTAAAACGCCACTTCCCTTTCCTTCTCCAATACCGCTATTATTTCCTCATAAACCGCTTTTAACTCCTCTTTCCTGACACGTCCCAAAAGCTTCTTTATCACCAACTCCGGTGTGCTCGACCCGATATGATTGAACATCGGCTGCCTATCAACGATAATATTTCCAGCGGCATCCAATCCCTCTGACTCTATCCCATCCACTCTCACCTTTGCCATACCTATATGCGGCAGTATTTCATGAATCAAATGCGTTATCACCACCGCCAGCGTATCCTTCGGCAGATTATTTAATATGGATGCCATTATCCGTCCCATGGCGCCGGGTTCGGTAAGTGCCTCCAGTTCATCTATTAAAACCACCTTCGAACCTTCTCGCATGAATATCCGGCTCAATGCCCGCATCGAATATTCAAAAGACCCGGTCTTTTTGATCATCTTCCTCCGGTATAAATACAAAGGCATTAGCGGTATTTCCGCTCTCTCCGCAGGCACAGGCAGACCAAGTTCCGTGAGGATAATCGAGGTTGCGAGCATAACCAACAAACACGTTTTACCACCACTATTCGCACCCGTAAGGATGGCTACCGGATTCGGTGTAGCGCCAAAAATACCTGAATTCGCTTTACCTATGGAATAAGAAACCGGCACCACCTTCTCATCCCCTCTTAACTCTTCACTAACCAAAAATATATTCCTGCCCATAACCACGCCTAACCCCTCTTCGCTTATTTCCGGTATATTCAACGCAAAGTCACGGCTAAATTGTAACACAGCAAGCATAAAATCGAAATAGAAAAGCATTTTAATAGCCTTGCCCACCTCTCCTCTATGTCTCTCCAGTTGATTTGCATATTCTCTTAACCTGTAATATCTCCTTTCACCCATTTTCCTGTTATAACTCTGCCGCAACCGCTCTGTCTTTTCTCTCGATAATTCAAACGGCAGTCCCCGCTCCAGATTCTCATACGCGCTTTCCCACAAAACATTTTTAGCTTCCCCGGTAAGCATCAATTCATCCGCCATGTTCACCAGAACCTCTTCCAAGTAACCTTTGAACGCAGCCACACCTCCACCGCTTCTCATAATCCTGTTCGCTTCCTTGTTTAACTCTTCCTCACGCCTGTAAATTGCATCATCGAAGTTGCTTCCACCCTTGCTCCTCTCAGCCTCTATTTTTTCTATAATCGCCAAAACCTCTTCTAAATCCTCTACCGGGATACCTTTAAACAAATACGAATCCGTAAGTGCTTTAAATTCGTTTAATAAAGTTACCATCGCTTCTATCGCGTTCTTCTTTGCCATGAAAGAATTAACGACGAACTCGGGATAAATCTCGCATGGCTCCGACAAATCGTCAACATTTATGTTTATGATGCCCAGCTCATCAAATTCCTCTTCTCCTTCGCCGATTAACAGAATGATATTTTCCTTTTGCAAAAGCTCTTTTGCTTTATCCGCAGAATCAACAAATTCCGCGTGCACAAAATCACCATAAGTTTCCTTTACCTCCACTTCTATTCCTCTTCTACGAATGGCGATGAGAGGCGATTCGCCAAAGTTCTGTTTCTCAATCTCCGCTTTGGAAATTATTTCCCGCATTCTCGCTATTTTCGCCGCCCCCATCACTTCCTTCAATTTCTCGCTCTCTTTCATACCCTTAAACCTCTTTTGCAGTTCCTCCCTGTCGAGAGAAGGAGTAAGAGTAAGAACCATGTCCCTTCCATTTTTCGTTGTCGCATAAGATGAAAATAATTCCAAAATCTCTTTCTTTAATTCTCTTGTTTCTTTGGTGCAGAGGACATCCCGCACTTTATAGCCCGCTAAATCCTCGTTAGTTCTTATCACCACCTTTTCTGCTTCCTTTCTTGTTATTCCGAGAATTGAAGATAGGGTGCCGAGGTCCGGAAACTCAACTGCATCCTTCAAATAGGGTTTCATGAACCGCGGGATATGAGATAAAAAAGACATGTTCCTAAGACTAAATCGCTTTCAGAAGTTTTTGGAGTTTTGAATTTGGTAGTATTTTAGTATATTCCCCGCTTCCTTTCCCTCATTTTATACCAAAATACAAATGCCACAATCGCAATCACTACTACTGCAACGAGAATAGTATTCCTTGAATACTTCGTAAACCCAATTGTAGCTCTCGCTTTTTCTTCTGCCACCTTAGCGGAAGCCGATGCCTTCTTTGCTTCTTCGAAAGCATCTCCAGGTTTGCCCGCATTATAACGCTCCCGAGAATTATTCAGATGCACATTAGCCAGGACAAGATTCGTCTGTGCTTCCCCTACATCTATTCCTGCTTTTGTTGCATTTGCAATTGTCCTATTCGCTTTTTCTATCTCTTCTGTAGCAATATACCACGCGTTAAGGGCATCATTTATTATCTCCGATGTCACATCCCCTTTTATAGCTACCACTATATATTTACCCTCTGTCGTCTCCTGCGTTATGTTTAACAGAATGAAGGTCTCTTGCTTCCTCACTTCCGGCGCCGTCCCTGACCAACTTACCATAACTTCTTTTTCGACTTTTTTATGCTCCACAGCGTAAGAACCGTCACTTTTGAGCGCTTCCTTCTCGCCATCCATGCTTATATGCCCCCCGGATTTCTCCAATTCCGAATAGAAAGAGAGAGTTGATTTCTCTATTTCTCTGCTGAAGTTAGTTAAGACGACTTTTATGGATACTTCACTACCGTTTTTTACCATCTCTGTTTCATATACATGATCATATTTTGGATCCAGTATTTCCACGTTCACAAAAGGTGATTTCTGCAATGACGTTGATTCTTTCGCACCGCATACACTCATGCTCACTAAAAAAAACGCACTCACAACAATTAAAATCAGTATCTGACTGTGGCTAATCTTCAATGTTTTCATTTTTATTCCTCAGAACAAGGGCTTTATAGTCTCGTTTGTACCCATCAACTCCTTATATTCTTTCTCTTTCTCGCCTGATACTTCTTTTATTTTCTCCTGTGCTTCCGCACCTGTTTCTTGTAACTCTTTTATCCTTGGAATATCAGATATGCCTGAAAACAGAACGGCGGTTGCTACATGCTGCCCCTTTACGAGTGGAAAATCCCCGCCCCTTACTTCTGTTCCTCTTATCATCTCCTCGATTCGCACCTTTGACTTCTCTATACCCTTTCTACTTAACTCCTTAGGTGGTCCCGCTGCGATTATCAATGCTTTTTCCGCAGTTGAGACCTCACATGGAATCGTTAATCTGCCCGCTACTGCTCTCCTTACCAGAGACGTAATCCTTGTAACTGAATCCATCTTCTCCAGACTCCCTTTCTTACCAAAGAACTTCTTTAAAAATCCTTCGCTCTCTATTTCTTCCGCGGCATAGCCAATCGTTGATATTCCACCTCCTTTAAGCGTGTTAATCACCTCTGACGCATCTACCACCATCTGCCCCACTTCATTCGCTTCTCCCGCTCCAAACAAAAGCCCGAACCTTCTCACTATCTCATCATTTATATCCGCAAACGCCTCCTTTACACTCTCTCCACCCTTCTTCCACGCATCGTTATCGAAAAGGAAAAGATTATCCACTTCGTTCACGAAAGTCACCAGACTCCTTGCGGCATTTAAAGAATATAAGCTCCCTTCATCCTTCGCTGGCAAAACACCAAATCCATAAACTGGCTCCTCGTATAGCTTCTTCAGCCTTCTTGCCAATACTGGCGCACCTCCGGAACCTGTTCCTCCTCCCAAACCAGCTATTATCAGGAAGGCATCAATCGTGTGTGTCCCCCGCTTGTCTATTGCACTCTGAATCGTATAAAGTTCATCAGTGGCAACCTTCGCCCCTAATTCGTTATCTGCTCCTATCCCATGTCCCTTCGTTAATGACTCTCCTACAAGCAACCTGTCTTCCATGGGTATGTTCGTTAGTCCAAGCAAATCTGCCCTCGCGGTATTAATAGCCAATGCACGAACCACGAAATTCTGACCCGTTCGGTTAGCAAACTCTATAAATGAATCCACTACTCTCCCCCCGGCTTGCCCATAGCCGATCATAAATATCTTCATTTTATTTCCCCTTTTTCTTCTTTACACGTATTATTGCCAACGTTCATCATATTATATAAAGATGTTGGTAGAAAAATTATCTATTCATTTTCTATTGTAATTTGAATATTTTAGAACTACGTTCTTACTATACATATTTAAACGCACATCTTGCATTGATATCTTGCTTCTTTTCAAACCCGAGCCTTTTTGGTGATTTATCACTAATCCTTCCACATTCCCCGTTCCGACATCAAAAACAATATCCCCCACGCGTCCTATACTATCCCCGCCTGCCGTTATAACTTTTTTATCCAGAATAGATTTACCGAACATCTTCATTGCTTTATTTTTATTCTTCGATATTAAGTCCCTGACAAATAACACCCTCTCTTTTATCTCCGCTATATCCTGCCCCAATAACTCACTAATCGCTGTCAAATCCACCACATCCTCCATCTCCAGTCCAAGCCGATATAAAATTGTATGCGCCAAGCATTGAGCGAATGCGAAAGGATAACTACCCGCGAAATCCCCATGCATTCTTACCATATCGCGGTCATTTGCATCAAATAGATAATCGTTCACCGCCTCTTTTACTTCCTTTGTAATCAACTCTTTTATCTCCGCACTATCTACCGATATAGACCGCTTATCTATCCCTTTCCCATCGCAAATTTGGATTGCATACGTAACAAAATGCTTTATCGCATCCTCTTCAACGTCTTCAAAAATGAAATTCCATGGAAACACCCGTGATCTTAAGTATGCAACTACTTTCTCCTTCTCTTCTTTCCCTTTCTCACTCTTCACTCTCCTCTCCCCCCGTTCACCTTTTTAAAAACTTTAGTATCTTATAAATATTCAAATTCGAATTTGAAATACCTTTTCTCGCCCACCCTTCCTCTTTGCTCGCTTCGGCATTACAAATTCGCCAGACCCACTCGCCAAAGTCAGTCACTTCGTATTCCCCATTATATTCCTTCACCAGGTTATATTCCCACTCGTCGCTCACCAAATACTCTACACCATTAACAAGTTCTCGGTCATAGGTATCCCTCATAAGCTCTTTATACTCCTTATCCGTATGGTGAGAAATTTCTTTTATTTCCTTTATCCTCAGCCTCACCCCTTCTCTGATCAACATCTCCAGTGCAATAAAAGCGTATTCATTCTGCTTGAGTAGCATACAGCACGTATCTATATTATTCTCCATGCCGAGCATCTTCTTCGCTGTTTCCTGTATTATCATCATTACATACCCCAGAACTTTCAAAGATGAATCCCCGTCCGGTGAATGAACTTCTATTCCCGCCTTAGAGAAAGTAGCCTCTTTGAATTTAATACTTGGCTGTGGCTCGCCACCAAAGATGTCGGTAAGAGCGGAGAAAAAAGCCTCAGAAATCGGCTCGTATTCGCTATCGTAGGGGAAGAAGCCATCTTCAAAGAGGTCGAGATTCGGCGCTAAATCCGCCGTTAGCTCTAATATTTCCCTTTTAACATCCTCCAATCTCAAAAATGCAGTGCTTCTATCTTCTTTCTCTTTCCTCAGCTCCTTCGCTTCTGCATCCAATTTTTCCCTTAGCTTTCCACCTATCCCCTTTTCCAATAGCTGTTCTATCTCTTCTAACCTATTATCGCTTGTATCGGTGGCAGTCATCTCTTTCAAACGCCAATATTCAGTAGCTAATGCATTCGCCTTTTCATTAAATTTTTCCACCATTTCTACTCGCCTCTTCTCCCCGAGAGATGTAAATTTCTATCATCTATTTTTTCCCCTTTCTATAAAAATGTTTCGGGAAGCTATTTATAATGTGCCCGACCGAAAAGTTTATATAACCCCTTCTTCTTAAGAAGACAATTACGAACTAAACATATGAAGATATGATAGAAAAAGAAAAGGTGGAAAAATGGAAAAAATGGAAAAAATATTAGGATACCGTCCCGGGGAGATAGTTGTGGGAGGAACCGAAGAAGAGGATTGGTTTGGGGTGCCGCGGATAGCAATAGCTGGCGTGGGTGGAGCAGGTAACAATTCTATGGACCGATTGGAGCGTTTAGGAGGACTGACTGGTGTAGATAGGATAGCCATAAATACAGACAAGCTGCATCTGGATTCGATACGCTGCGAAAAGAAGCTATTGATAGGGAAATCGCTTACTCGTGGATTAGGAGCCGGAGGTTCTCCGGAAACAGCGAGGAAAGCAGCAGAAATAGATAGGGAGGAATTACAAAGATTGTTAGCGGGTAAAAACTTTGTGTTCCTCACTGCGGGAATGGGCGGTGGAACGGGTTCGGGAGCTTCGCCAATTGTTGCGGAAGTAGCGAAGGAAGAGGGTGCAATTGTAGTTGCCATGGTCTCTTTCCCGTTTGAAGCGGAAAGGATGAGGAGAAGAAAAGCAGCAGAGAGTATAGAGGAATTGCGAAACGTAACAGATACGGTTATCGTGCTGGAGAACGACAAATTGCTAAAATACGCGGGGAACCTTCCGGTGAATGATGCCTTTAAAACAATGGATATGTTGATTGCAAGTACAATACTGGGTATAGCAGAGACGATAACAAAACCTTCTTTGGTGAATCTCGACTTCGCAGACCTCAAAGCGGTAATGGCGGAAGGAGGTGTTGCCGTGATGCTCATAGGCGAGACGACGAAAGCGGAGAATAAGCCCGAAGCGCTTGTATCTGATGCACTCAGTCATCCACTTTTGGAAGCGGACTATCGAGGGGCAAAAGGTGCTCTCATACACATCACCGGTGGGTCAGATCTCACGATGAAGGAAACGAATGACATCGTGGAGTTGCTTACCTATGACTTAAATCGCGATGCAAACGTGATATGGGGGGCGAGGATAAATGACGATTACAGTGGTAAGGCAAGGGTAACGGCGATAATGACCGGTGTGGAGCCGAAATGGATATTCGGCGGAATATACGAAGATAGAGAAGAGGATATAAAACTAAAGGGTGCTGATGTAGGTAACGGAGGAATCAGCGATATTATACAGATTATCCGGTGAAACTTGTAAATTTTTCCCCACCCTGCATTTTTTTTATTTTTTTATACGGCGAGTTTTAGTTCTGTCTTGCTTGGGTAAAGGTGCACAAAATGTATATTGTGGTAGAATAAATGATATTATAGGGGAGAGAGGAAGGGCGGCTGCCGGTCTTCGTAAGTAAGAAGGCTGAGGAAAGTCCCTCCACCGCAAAAACACGAATGCCGAGAGGGCATAAGGCGAGAGTCTTGGCTCTGGTATAGAAACGATACCGTGCCATACTAAAGCGATGATTTCGTAAGGATGAGGTCCTATGGTTACGGATGGAACGACCAACCTCGTGGGTGCAAGCCTCAGGAAGGCGCCGAGATAAATGCTGCCGAAACAGAAGGGGGCTTACTCTCCTCACTCCCCATCAAGTCGCCGTAGGCGACAATGAAATGTCACAGGTTATCTCTATACCTGACTTCCATCACCATTAACTCTCTCGCAACTTCCGTGTTCTCAAACACAGTCTTTGCTTCTTCCTCCAGCTTGCTTGCACCGCCCAAATCCGAATATCTTGCGCTGATATGCGACAAGATGAGTTCTTTCACAGATGCTCTTTTCGCCACTTCCGCAGCTTCTAAAGCAGTTGAGTGCATGTAATCAATCGCATATTCCTTCGTTTCCTCTGATAAGGTGCCATCGTGTATTAATAAGTCGGCATCCTTGCTCTCTTCTATTACGCTTTCACAGGGTCTTGTATCACCGGTATATACAATTTTCCTACCAGGTCTCGGCGGTCCCAAGATTCGTTCAGGTCTTATTTCTTTCCCGTTTACCGAAACGGAATGTCCTGATTGAAGTTTAGAAAATAAAGGACCGGGTTTGATGCCGAGCTCTATTGCCTTTTCTCTGTTAAATCGCCCTGGCCGCATATCTTCTTCTAACACATATCCTATGCTTACTACATTGTGCAACGTTTTTACCGCTCGTATCTCATACCCCGCTCTTCTCACGACATCGCCGGGTCTTAGTTCTATCGCTTTTACCTCAAAACTCCTTCCTGCGTAACCCAAAGATAGAAGATGGTACAGGAATTTATCCACGTGTCTCGGACCGTATATTTCCAGCGGCTTTTCACGACCCTGCAACGCCATCGTCTGCAGCAGACCCGGAATACCGAGCACATGGTCGGCATGGAAATGCGTGATGAAGATAGAATTTACCGACATTCCCGTCTTTGCTCTCATCATCTGCCGCTGCGTTCCCTCACCACAATCAAACAGCATCAATTCCCCTTCTCTATTTACAGCTATTGCTGATGGATTCCTGTTTGGCGTTGGAGTCGAGCCCCCTGTTCCTAAAAACGTTATTCTCAGCATAAACAAACCGTTTTTTCAACCTTTCCTTAATAAAAGAAAGTTTTATCAAACAAATAACTTTTGAATTAATCATGCCAATAAGAGTAGCGGTAGCAGGAGCAAGGGGGAAAATGGGCGGTCAAGTGGTGAGAAGCATCATAGAAAACGAGAATATGGAATTGGTAGCGGGTTTTGACCCGAGTGGTGTGGGAGAAGAGGCAGCACCGGGAATAAAAATATCAAGTCATGATGACATGGAGAAGGTGTTAAAGGAGGTTAAGCCTGATGTATTCGTGGATTTCACGAATGCCGCAGCAGCAGTTGAGAACGTTAAAGTCGCCGCCCGTAATAAAGTAAAGCTCGTGGTTGGCACAACGGGATTCTCGGAGGAGCAGTTAAAAGAGATGGAAAACGCTATAAAAGATAATGTCCCTGCCATTATATCCCCTAACTTCTCTATCGGTGTGAACATCTTCTGGAAATTGATTGCAGAGGCGGCGAGACATCTTCAAGCATATCAGTATCACGTAGAGATAATAGAGATGCATCACTCGCACAAAAAGGATGCTCCAAGTGGGACTGCGGTTAAAGCGGCTGAAATCATCTCTAATTACATAGGAGGAAAAACAGCATTTATCTATGGCAGGCAGGGTATAACAGGTGAAAGGACGGATGAGGAGATAGGGATACATGCAGTGCGAGCTGGTGACATTGTTGGCGAGCACACAGTATTATATGCGGGCACAGGAGAACGCCTGGAGATAACGCATCGTGCACACAGCCGAGAAGCTTTCGCTCAAGGCGCAATAAAAGCCATTGAATGGATTAGCGGCAAAGAAAAAAGCGGGATATATACGATGGATGCGATGATGCGGGAACTGGGATAGAATTGCACATAAAGCCTTGTGATTGCAACCTGGGAAGGGGAAATGAGTGAAACTAAAACGAAAAAGGTGAAAGATTTAAGGGCAGGCAACACCGTTGATACAACTTTTTTAGTGATGGAGAAGGAGTTAAGGGATTTTGTCACGAAAGAAGGTTACTATCTGCAGGTGAAATTAGGTGACAGAACCGGCAACCTATGGGGCAGGTGCTGGGAGAAAGCTGATGAAGTGGCATCTCTGTTCGAACCCGGCGACATCGTTCGTATAAAAGGCGTGGTGGAATCCTTTAGAGGTAGTTTACAGCTAATCTTCGAGCCCGAACGGATTGAAAGAAGCATTGAAACATACGACGTCGCCGAATACCTACCTAGGACATCGAAAAATATAGGCTTTTTATTTGATGAGATAGTAAAAACAGCAGAGGGAATGGAGAGTGAATATCTTAAGCGAGTGGTTTTTTCTTTTCTCAACGACCCCGATTTTATAAATACCTTTAAAAAAGCACCATGCGCTAAAATTCACCACCATAATTACATCGGTGGCTTGATAGAGCACACTCAATCTGTTATGACGCTATGCGAAACCATCGCTGAGCTATATCCCGAACTTGACAGGGATTTGTTGCTTGCGGGTGCCATCCTGCACGACATAGGGAAAACCGCAGCTTATGAATATGCATTTCGGATAGACGTAACAGAAGAAGGAGGGCTCATAGACCATATCGTATTGGGCTATGGAATGGTGGAGGATAAAATAAGGGGGATAAAAAACTTCCCTGAAGAACTTTCGCTTAGATTGCGGCATCTTATCTTGAGTCATCATAATTACGGTGAATGGGGCTCCCCAGTGAAGCCATTGTTTGCAGAAGCCGAAGCATTATGTTATGCAGATCTGCTCGATTCCCAGCTCAAGGAATTCGTGCAGATACAGAAACGAGAGGAGGCGAAAGGAAAAGAGGGCGTATGGAGTGATTTCAGCCGGGGATTGGACCGTTTCTTTTATCTGGGTAGAGGAAAAGCTTATTCTAAAGAAAAAGAAAGAAAAAAATAATATGGAAACACGCAACGATAGCAATATTATAAACACAGAGAGTATTGTAAAGGTAATAAAACTCCCTGATTTACTTTCTATCTGTAATGCATTATTCGGCTTCACTGCCATATTATTTGTGCTTGGTGGCGTAAGTGAAAAGGCAATTAAAAATGCGCTTGTATTGATTTTAGTAGCGGCGGTTGTTGACGGATTAGATGGTGTAGTAGCGAGAAATATAGAGTGTTCGCCCCTGGGCAAATATCTCGATTCGCTTGCCGATATGCTGTCTTTTGGTGTCGCACCTGCAATTGTTGTTTATGTGCTTCTTAAGAACTATTTACCTGATTACGCATATGTTACGCTGGCTTTCTGCGGTGCGTATGTGATAAGCGGGATGTTGAGACTCGCGAGGTTTGACGCAACATTAGAAAGAAGAACTTCACCAAACGAACTTCGCTTTGAAAAGGAAATCAAAAAAGACTTTGAAGGGTTTCCAATTACCGGAGGTGCGATTTTTTTGGCTTCTTTTATGCTTGTATTTATCGAATTGCAGCTCCCATTTTACTCGTATTCTATCCTCCTGATTGTTTTAATGGGCATTGTATGCTTCCTGATGACCAGCAGAATAAGATACAGGAATATAAGGGATAAGCGGATAGTGATAGCAGTGGGACTTATTTTTTTCACGCTGTTCTTCTTCTACATCTTCTACTTGCCTTTGCCTTTCGTGTATCCCGCAGCCATTATTGCTGCGTTAACAACGTTTTATATATGTAGTCC
>JANJFQ010000033.1 GCA_025435355.1 Candidatus Methanophagales archaeon
TTTTTAGACCCATTACTTTTGAATACAAGGGTAAAAAGGTGACTGACCGAGTTTTGGTAGTGAAAAGCGAAACTAAGCTGAAAAATGACCGTAAAAGCAGGGAGAAGGCAATAAAAAGGATTTATGGTAAATTGAAGCACATTGAAGCCCATTTGAATACACGGAAATATAAAGATCCCGATTACGTCAAGTACATGGCAAAAAAAGCGGTTGAGGGAAGCAGAACGAAGAAATATTTCACTTACGACGTTAAAGGCGGCTACGGAGAGGTAAAATTCACATGGGGCTTGAAAAAGGAACTGATCGAGGAGGACGAGAAACTCGATGGTAAATACATGCTTGCGACAAGCAAGGATTTCGATAGCGAAGAGGAAATTTTGATTGCGTATAAGGGCAGGGATAAGGTAGAAAAGCAGATTTCAACGCTGAAAAGCACGGTGAGGATAAGACCTGTGTTTCTAGAGAAAGACGAGGAGATTGCAGCTCTCGTTTTCGTTATAATGCTCCCTCTTTTGATCTATTCGATCATAGAGATGCTGTGCAGAAAGAGATGGGAGAAAATGACTGCGAGGCAAGCGTTTCTTAAATTTGAATTTCTCTCAATCGTCTGCTACCGGTTCAAAGATAGAAGCAAATTGCTGAATGTGAACGGATTGGATCCACAGCAGGAGGCGATATTGACTGCGTTGGGGGTTCCAAAACCCGATGAATATCTCTCGAATAACTGTAATCGTTTATAGCGAGAAAAGGGGTGAGGTCAATCATGCTCTGGAATAAAGGATAGAAATATAACCCTAAAAAGCTTGTTTGATAGTCTTAAGAGAGTACATTTTTAAATACTGCGAAATATAGGTTTAAACTATTTGTTTATGTAATTACTCACCCCTCCACATAAATAGCAGGCTTGAGCGGAATAGCAAACTCTTTCTTACCCTTTGGGTCGTATTCCTCATTTAGTCCTATTTCACATCCGAACTCGTTCGTCAAATACTGCTTCTCGCGCTCCAGCACTTCCTCCTCAATCAACTCAAAATAATCCGGGTTGCTTTTCATCAACTGCTTTACAAAATCCACTGTGCTTTTATCCTTTCTGAGCTTCATCGCCTCTTTAATCTTATCCTTATCGGGCACATCCTTTAGTGCACGGAATATCTCCCACTTCCATCTCTCTGCAGTATAAACGTAAATTTTCCTTGCCCTAATTCTGGCTATTTTCAATATCTCGTTTATATCCCCAACCAGAGAAACTAGATATTCCTCCTCTCTCTCCACACGATCATCAATAAACTCCTCTTTAATCGCAGGCAGTGTTTGTAAAGAAACAAAACTGTGGGGCTCTGAGTCACGACCGTATAGCCTATGCCATATCTCTTCGCATATATGAGGAACCATTGGCGATAGAATTATTAGCCAGTCAGCTATTACGTTCCTGACAATCCTTCTCCGACGTTCCTGGCTCGCCCGCTTCTCATAATATCTAACGTCGTTCAATAGGTTGAACACCATATTTATTCCCGCTTCTCTTATTCTAAAGTGCTCAAACCGCTCGATTGAGTCCCTTAACCTTCTGTAAAACCGCGACAGCAGCCATCTATCTGTATGCGTGAGCTCGTTTTCTTTTAACGCATCAACCGCTGAACTCGCTTCAAATAGCTCTAGCAACGCATTAAATCTTTTCCTCAATGCATCCGTGTCCTGCTCACGCCAATTGACTACGCTTGCGAAATCCGCATTAATCGCACAATAAAGCCGGTATAAATCCACGCCATAAAGTTCCGATACATTCGCTAAAGGAATCACATTTCCCTTGCTCTTTGACATCTTCCGCCCTTCTCTAATCATCAACTCGTTCAAGGTTATAGCCCTCGGCCACCGGCTTTCCGGAAATATCGCTGCGTGGTGCATTAAAAAGAAAACCAGATGGTTCGAGAGGTGCGGTGGTGCAGTGTGCCGCAGGTCATTCGGATACCAGTATTCAAACTCTTCCTTTATCCTGTTCAAAACGTCCACGTCAATGTGGGGCTCTGCCCCACGACCCCGCAAGCCATGTAAGGGCTTATTTATCGCATTTGCCAATTCTTCTGCATCGCCAATTCCTAAAAACACGTAATCAAAAAACTTCTCTTCTAAAGCATCAACGGGCAATTGCCTGAGCAGGTGAGCTATGGTGTACAGCGCCATGTAAATGGTAGAATCACTCAAAGATTCGATTATCCATTCTTTTTCAAACGGAAACCTTGTGCCTAAACCCCTTTTACGAGCACATGGTCTCAAAGCCAACCAGTCAATAATGTCATGCATATACGCCTTATACTTCTCCGGATAGAACGTCATTCCGTCAACGAGTTTATGCCCCAAATCCTTCCACCAGCTCGGCGTGTAATCTATAAACCACTGGTCTTGCAAAACCGCGACTATTACCTTCCCTCCGCCTCTCGTTACTGCATTCCTCGAAGTCTCGTAAAATACATCCGCTATATTTTCCCCCTTCAACCAATCCTTAACTTCGTCCTTTATCGCTGCGATTTTAACACCCACAAAATCGCCGCATTTATCGTTCAATACGCCTTGATAGAATTCGTCCTTATAGATTATCTGCGTGGCTTCTTCCAACCGTTCATCCTCCTGGCTCTCTATTCCCATTCTTTCGCATATCTCTTTCGCTGGCAAATCATACCCTTCTATGTCTATTATCTTTATCGGCGGTATTTCAACCCCTTCCATCCTTCTCGAATCTTCTAACGCAATGTAATCATAAGGAGCATGCGCCGGAACCGAATAGACCACACCGGTGCCTACATCCTCGTCAACGAAGCTTGCATGTAAAACCGCGATTTCCCTACCCTCCACAGGTTCCTTGACTTTCTTACCTACGAAAAATCCGCATTCTATTTCCTCTAAAACCTCAACTTCTTCTCTCTGGTAACCCAATTTCTCCGCAGCTTCCACGGATACAATCCAGAATTCTTTCCCGACCTTAACCTTAACGTATCTTGCGGCTGGATTTATCCATAGATTTGTAACGCCAAAAATGGTTTCGGGACGCAGAGTCGCTGCAATTAAGTAACTGCCGTCAGAAAGTTTGAACTTTATGGTCGTATGTTCAATTATTGATACTTTATCAGTGTCTCCTCCTTCTATGTCATCTTCTCCAACTGCCGAATCATCTTCAATAGAATAAGTAATAGGATATTTACCTTTCTTTATTACTCCCTTATCGTAAAGCTTTTTAAACTGCCATTCGATGAACTTATTGTAAATTGGCTCGGTAGTATTGAACTTCCTTCTCCAGTCTATGGAATACCCCATCCTCTTAAAGTCCTCTGAGATTCGTTCAGCGAAGAAATTCGCAACGTTTTCCGCGCTACTAAAACTATTGACTATTTCATCAACCTTCGCCGCATCTTCATAAATCGAGACGTAATCTTTATATCGTTCTACGGCCTCATCCTCTCCTTTCGCAATGCTGTCGGCAATCGCTAAAATCGGCGTTCCGGTAACGTGAAAAGCCATTGGAAAGAGCACATTATAGCCTTGCAATCGCTGGAATCTCGCAATTATATCGCCTATGGTATACGTTCTTCCATGACCTATGTGCAACGGACCAGAGGTGTAAGGGTAAGGGACGGTAAAAAAGAACTTTTTCTCGTTTTCTATTTCTGCATCAAAGATTTTGCTTTCTTCCCATCGCCTCTGCCATTTCTCTTCTATCTCCTTGAAGTTTATCGCGGTCATTTTACTCTTTCGACACCATTACCTCCGTTGCTTTTATCACTGCTTCTACTTCATCGCCAACCTTCAGGTCGAGTTCCTCCACCGCAGCCTTCGTTATCAACGCAGTTATCTCTGTTGGCGTGGCGACCTCGATTATTACAGAAGCTGCAACTTCCCCTTTCTCTATTCCTTTCACAACACCTCCAATCCTATTCCTTGCGCTTATTTTCATATACAGTGCCTCCCAATATTCCTTATCCTCCGATAAACTACCTAAATACCGTTCATACCGCTCATATTCACGCAAAACTTGCGCTCCTTCCTCCGTTAGTACGGCACCCCCTCCGCCCTTTATACCGCCACGATGAGTTTTTACCACTGGCGCACCTATCGCTTCCTCTATTTTCTTTATATGTTCCCACGCAGTTCTATAAGGGATAGAAAGCTTTTCCGCAGCCCCTCTGATGGATGACGTCTCACGAATCTCACGAAGCAAATTCGCTCTTCCTTCACCCACTATTGCCTTTCCCTGATGCTCTATCCATGGCTTATACTTCGATTCGTATTTTCTTCTGGATGCACGCATGAGTATAATATGAGTATCTGTTTAGCTCCTTTTATAACCACAAGATTACGCACCTCTTAACTCTCTCTTCATTTCTCTCAATCCCTGCTTCAACATCTTCACCTCGGTTTTTAACGTCTCCAGTCTCACTCCCTCATGCAATGCCGAAGGCATCTGCGGTGTTTTCAGTTCCAGTGCGCCTATTGGGCAAACCCTATCACAAACGCCGCAACAAGTGCATCCATTGTAATCAATGGTTGCTTTTTTATCAATTATCGTAATCGCATTATCCGGGCAGACCTGCGCACATTCTCCACATCCTTTGCAAACAATTACATCAACAACTGGAATCCACATTCTATTTTATTTATATCTGCTAATTTCTTTGTTTAATTATTAGCATTTGTATAGCGGAGGTAAAAAACCAAAGAAAAACATTGGGAATATTTTAGTCAAGTTTTTACCAAAGGTAAAAAAGTTGTATGATAAAAGAAATGGAAATGGATGTGAAGGAAAAGATAGAGAGGGTAATGCGGATGAAGAAGATAGCATTAGCAAAACTCTTTATTCCTTTTTGCATCGCAGGCATCACAGTGCTATTCTTCTGGTTCTTTATTGAGCCGGAGGTGTATGCAAAATATGCGAAGGTGTTCAGCATTTATTCATTTATACCACTTGTCGGCACAGGTGCTGCAATTCCTGAAGGTTTAAGACTGGGCATCCCACCAGTAGCCCTTATATCCTTTATCATTTTCACTGATGCCGTTCTCGCTTTGTTTTTGGTCTGGAACTTTGATTACGCAAGGAAAATACCGGGTATCGGAAAACTTGTAGAAAGAGCAGAGGAAAGAGGAGAGAAGACAATAATAAAATATAAATGGGTAAAGAGATTTGGGTTTATCGGGATTGTTGTTTTAGTTATATTTCCGCTTCAATGGACAGGAGCGGGGGTAGGCTCAATAGTAGGTAGACTAATAGGAATGCCCTCTTTGATGACTTGGCTTGCCGTAGTTCTTGGCACTTTTATCCGATCTACCCTTCTGATATATTTCAGTTGGCTTGTTGCCTTCCTTATGAAACCCTTTTTTTAAATTCGACGAGAAAATATATCTTTAATAATATCTGAATTGGAGCCAGGGTGGCAGAGTGGACAAATGCGGTGGCCTCGAGAGTCACTGTCCCTTGCGGGACGCTCAGGTTCGAATCCTGACCCTGGCGTGTTTGTTCATGAGAAAAGAGGTAAATTTTATAGGTTAGTAATGCTTATTTATACATGGGTAATTATACGTTTGGAGGCAATGCAAAGGAAATGGGAATAAAGTCTTCTGCTGAAATAACTCGAATATTAAAAGAGAAATGGGATAAAAACAAAGATAAGAAAGATTGGAGTGTGCTAACCGGAAGGAATCCAAAAGGTAGGTATGATATGTTCATCTCCAGTCCTGAGCGTATGTGGCAGCTAAAAATAGAGCAGACCGGGAGCAATGAGGCAATTGGATTTGGCTTGGAAGTAGGAAAAATAGATGACGAGCTAAAAGAGCTTATGGCGATAGGGGCGCCAGTTCCATTTGGCTTGATTTCTCCACAGAAGAAACCGGATTTGGCGATTATAATGGCTGGCATCCAGCAATATTCTTCTGATTCCGCGTATACGCTTTGCAAGGAATATATCTCAGAAAAGCAAGCGAAGCTGGACGATAAGTTAGACATGGAAATAGAGCGAATGAGCAGCGACCCAATTTCAAGAAGGAGATATAAAGAGCAAAAGGAGAGGGAGAGCAAATCGTATTTGTAACTAAAACTTTTTAGAAAAAAGTTTTATCAAAAACCTGTTTCTTTGGTAAAGCTTTCTTTTTTAAAGAAAGGTTTCTCGTGAAAATCCGTGTAATCATGTGGTTATAAAAATGAGGTAAATAAGTACGAAAGTTTGTATGACATTACACGTAAATAAAAAAGGGATAAGAGTACTTGGCATTGCAGAAAGCTTCAGGAGAACACAGAAAAAATCAGTGCTTGCTGGCATCGTTATGCGTTCTGATTTTGTTATAGACGGCGTTGCTTTTGATAAGATAACCGTAGGGGGGAGGGATGCCACAGAGGGAGTTTTGCACGTCTTCGAATCGCTACAACGCGCGGACATAAATGTAATGATGTTAAGTGGCTGTGTCATCAGTTGGTTTAACATTATAGATCTAAGGGACGTGTATGAAAGGCTGCGGATTCCACTCATTTGCGTGACTTACGAAGAATCTGAGGGTCTGGAAGGACATATAGCCAGGCATTTTGAAGCCCGCGGCGAGCGAGAATCCCGGATAGAAGCTTACAAGCGACTTGGGAATCGTGTTCCTGTGAGATTGCATAACAATTTCGATGTGTTAATACGGTTTTTGGGTATGGAAAAAACCGAAGCTGCTGCGGTACTTAAAAAATTTACCACTCACGGAAAAGTGCCCGAGCCATTAAGGGTTGCGAAAATAGTAGCAAGGGCGACACTCAACTATTCAGCAGATTAGAGGCTTGGCTCTTTAGCGGGTTAGAGGTTCAGCGGGTTAGAGGTTTAGCGGGTTAGCAGGTTAGATAAGCGAAAGACCAAAACGCTAAAGAGCTAGGTCTATAATCTACGGAAAAAGAAGGATAAACGATGAAGAGTTTTAAGTAATTTCTATCCATTGCTCGGGGTTCTTGTGCAGAGTTAGAGACACAAATAATTATCGCACATAAATTGGGTTTTGTCCAAGAAGACAACTTTAAGAGTCTATCCACAATAATAACGGAGCTTTCAAAAATGCTATCCTCCTTCTACTCCAAGATAAACCACTAAACCACTAAACCACTATAAAAGCACGTCTATCTCTAACTGCTCTGATAATTCTTTATACCTGTTTCGTATTGTAACCTCGGTCACACCCGTAACATCAGATACTTCCTTTTGTGTGCGATGCTCACCGCTTAAAATCGCAGCAATGTAAATAGCCGCCGCCGCTATCCCTATCGGTCCTCGTCCGTTGGTCAGTTCCGCTTCCGTCGCCTTCTTTATTATCTCTATTGCTTTTGCCCTTATATCACCACTTAAATCAAGCAAGGAGCAGAAACGAGGCACGAAGTCAATAGGAGAAGCAGGCGAAACCTTCAAATCGAGTTCCCGTAAAAGAAAGCGATATGCCCGGCTTATTTCCTTTTGCCCAACTCTTGATATTTCTCTGACCTCTTCCAGTGTTCGCGGCACCCCATACTGCCTACAAGCAATATATAAGAGTGCAGTGGTTATACCTTCTATGCTTCGCCCGCGGATCAAACGTTTCTTCATCGCTTTCCTGTATAACATAGACGCCGCCTCTCTGATGTTCACCGGTAGTCTAAGCGCACATGCCATCCGGTCTATCTCAGAAAGAGCGAAAATAAAGCTCCTTTCAGTTGTATTCGCAATATGTGTCCGCTGTTGCAATTTCTTTAACTTATATTGCCCTTGACCCGGGGAACCCCAGTTGACAACCGTACTCAATCCTTTATCGTGTATTCGATATGTCATCGGTGCCCCGACCCTCGTCCTCTTGGACATCTGTTCAGAGTCGAAGGCTCGCCATTCAGGACCAAGGTCAACGATGTTCTCTGTTATTACCAGCCCGCAATCAGCACAAAAAATCTCCGCTTTACCATAATCTCTTATCAAACTCCTAGAGCCGCACTCAGGGCATTCTTTTATCTCTTCTTTACCACCGGCATTGTCTCTTCCTCTCTCTTCCTCTCCCGCCCTATCTGCTCCCTCTTTTTTATCCCTCTCTAGGGTCACCATTTCCTGCTTGTTTGTTAACGTTAACTATATATAAATGAATCCCTTACACAGATCGACTTTGCCTTACAAAAGAAGCGTTTATTGAAGAAAGATTTCTTTCGACTGTTTTCCAGGAACGCCTCACGTAGGATGGAATATCCTCTTTTTCTTTTAGCAGCCTTTTCAGGAATTGAATGGTTTTCGGGTCCGCAGGATATCCACTTCCTATCTCCGTCCCTATCTCCACTTCGAGCTGCCTTATTGACCTATCCCGATGCACTTTTGCAACTATTGACGCCGCGCTGACCACCGGATAGCGTTCATCCGCCTTAGACTCAGAAATTATTTCAATTTCTCTTTCTGCTCCCTCTCCCCTTTGGTAGCTCGTTTTAAGATTCGTAGCGAATCTATTTGGATCGACATCTGCTGCATCAACAAACACTCTATCAGGCTGAAAACTGCGAATCACTTCTGAAAAAAGTTCAACCATGATTTCATTTAAAGTATGAGTTTTTCTACCTTCATCTATCTCGCTTGCACTCATCTCCAGGACATGAACCACAGTCGCATCTTCTATGAGCTCCGCCAGGTATTCCCGCTTCTTCGGGCTCAACTTCTTCGAATCTTTAACGCCTATCTCCTCAAGCCCCTCAAAATTTGAAACTCCTGCAACAAACATTGACCCTATTACCGGACCTTTTCCCGCTTCGTCAATCCCTATCTCCCTCATTTTCTACTTAACTTAGCTCTAACAAATCATTATAGGCTGAAGTTGCGGCGATAGCGCCTTCTGCACACGCTACTACTACTTGTTTCACTCCCCCTGTTATGTCACCTGCGGCATATGCCCTTTCGAGGTTCGTCCTCTGGCTTTTATCCGTGATTATGTATCCATTTTTATCCATCTTAATTTCCATTTGCACCGCTAATTCATTTACTGGCTCCTCTCCAATGGACATAAACACACCTTCTACCAGGAGCTCATCCTCAATCTCCCTCTCTTTATCATATCTAACAATACTTCTCACCGTTTTATCCCCCTTTATCTCTTTCACCACGGAATTCCACAAGATATGCACACCGGCCTTTTCCAGAGTTTTTTGTAAATACCGCTCTGCCCTGAGCTTTTCCCTTCTATGAATCAGCATCACCTCACAGCCGATATTTTTCAGGTACAAAGCTTCTCTAACTGCTGAGTCCCCGCCTCCTACCACTATTACGGGCTTATCTCTGAAGAAAAAACCATCACAGGTGGCACAATAGGATATACCTCTTCCAAGGAATTCATCTTCCCCTTTTACGCCTAACCTCCTGTGTTTAGTCCCCGTGCTTATTATCACCGCTTTTGTGAGATAAGAGTCGTTTTCCGTGATTACCATCATCTCTTTCTCCCCAAGCTCTATTTTTTTAACTTCTTCCAGCTCCTTTATCTCCACGTATTCCGATACCTGCGCTTTCATCTTTTCCGCCAGTTCCATTCCCCCTACCTTCTTGAATCCCGGATAGTTCTCTATCTCCGGCGCCTCATTTGATAATCCGCCGCATATCCCCTTCTCAACCACCAGGGTTTCCAATCCGCTTCTCACGCCATACATTCCAGCGGTCATCCCAGCAGGACCCGCACCAACAACAATCAAATCGTAATCTTTTTTCATTATGGGAAATCTCCTATTTGCAATGATTGATTATACAGAGTCTGATTCAAATAAATCTTTCAGAGGGGAAATTATGTCAGAACACGAAGAGACAGAGAGATTAGCTGAGAAATGCCCGGAATGTGGTAAAATGCGACCAATTTAGCCCGCTTCTGCCCCTACTGTGGGGAACAAAAAGTAAATTTTATAGATAAGTACTGTTTATCTTATAAATTAAATAACTGCCTTTCTTCGTGGGACTCATGCATGGGCCCGTGGTCTAGTTGGAATGACGTCGCCTTGACATGGCGGAGGTCATGCGTTCGAATCGCATCGGGCCCACCTACACTTCCCGCTTTTTCCAAATTTTATTGAGTCCCTTCACTTTGCGGGCTTAAATGCTCAGCACGTATAAATAACTCCTTTACCTTCTTCCTTTGCCTTTTTCCATCCGATATTTCCACTATATATGCTCTCCCCCGCTCTCCTTTCACCTCGCCAGTCATGCCGTGAAATCTATGATGCGGCATACCCTTGTGTACGCTTGAGTCTATACGGATGTGCACGCTTTCCCCGGGTTCAAATCTCTGGATTGCTCTGCTTATTGGAGACAGCCCTCGCTCCCTTTTCCTCTTGCTCAACTTCTTCCTCGTTCTTTTCCGCTCTCCATGTGAACGTGGCATTTTTTCTTCCTCAACGTGAATTAATCAATGTAATATTATATAGAAAGAATATAAACTAATTAATACGGGGGTGTTGAAAAATGCTTATCGAAATGCCAAGGCATACGGAAATATTTGGCTCGGTGAAAATACACGAGTTGCAGCGTGTATTAAAACTTGATTCCGGCGGCTTTGAAAATCCACGTGCAAAAGACATCTCTTTTGGAGAAATTAAAGCGGTTTTAGAGCATCTTGCAATTATTATACCCATAAAGGACGAGAAAATACATTTGCTGGACGGTGTTTTAAGAGCTATTCCCTTTGACTGCACAGTAATTGTGGTGTCAAATAGCGAGAGGGATGCACATGATATCTACAGAATGGAAAAGGATGTGATAACAAACATCCATAACCTCACACAGCAAGAAATTCTCAGCATACACCAGAAAGACCCGGAATTGGGCTTTGCCTTTTATGAAGCAGGATACGATTGTCTTCTCGATAGGGATGGATTAGTCCGGGACGGTAAGTCGGAGGGTATGATTACAGGCATGCTACTTGCGAAATCGTTGGGAAAAGATTTTATCGGGTTTGCCGATGCCGACAACTATGTCCCGGGTTCTGTGCGTGAATATGTGATAGATTATGCCGCGGGATTCTGTATGTCGGAATCGCCGTACAGCATGGTGAGGCTTCACTGGCGATATAAGCCAAAGGTGGTGGAGGATAGACTTTATTTCAAAAAATGGGGCAGGGTAAGTGAGACTACAAACAAGTATCTAAATCTTCTGCTCTCAACCTGCACGGGATTTGAGACTGGGGTTGTGATAACGGGAAATGCTGGCGAGCATGCGCTAACGACAAAACTCGCGGACATCATGAGCTATTCGACCGGCTATTCAGTCGAACCCTATCACTTCGTTTATTTGTTTGACGAGTTCGGGCTGAAGGCGGAAAAAATAGCGTATTCAGATGCTTTAACTGCAGGAATTGAGATTTTTCAGATAGAGACGTTAAACCCGCACTTACATGAGGAAAAAGGAGAGGAGCATATTAAGAACATGCTGCTTGGCTCACTTTGCACGGTTTACCACAGTGAGCTCTGCAATGACTATGTAAGGTCAAAAGTGCTTGAGGAGCTGGGAGATATTCTGGATGCGTGGGAAAGGCCACCAGAGAACATCATGATGCCCCCTATTGGGGTAATTGATGCGAGTAAATTTACAAAATTGCTGAAAAGCAATTCAGAAACATTTGTAATGCATGAGCAAGGGTCTATTGAGGATGAAGCGAAAGAAGAGGAGTATTTGAAAGGAGAAAGCTTTCAAGCGGTATAGAATAATGAGACAAGTTCTTTTCACGGACCTTGACGGAACCCTGCTTGACCTTCATGACTACTCTTATGATGCTGCGCTTCCGGCTCTGGAATCCTTGAAGAAGAGAAATATCCCAGTCGTGTTTTGCACGGCGAAAACATTAGCAGAGAACGAATACTACCAAAAAGAGATGGGAATAGAGGACCCATTTATCGTAGAGAATGGTGGAGCGATTTTCATTCCCGATAATTACTTCTCATTCGAGTTTGAGTGTAAAAAGAAGGGAAATTACTGCGTTATTGAACTCGGCGCCTCGTATGGCGAATTAAGAGAAGCCTTAAAGGAAATCAGGAAGGAGACGGGGTTTAAAATAACGGGTTTTGGTGATATGACAGCGGAGGAGGTTGCAGAAGATGCGAATTTTAGTGTAGAGAAGGCGAAACTTGCAAAGGAGAAGGAATACAATGAGAGTTTCATCTTTGATGAACCAAAAGAGAAGGATGCAATTTTGTTTGCGAAAATCAAAGAGAAGGGATTTAGTGTCACCCACGGGGGAAGATACTACAACATTCACGGGAAGAACGCGGACAAGGGGAAATCGGTGAAGATTCTTATAGGGCTATTCAAGAAGGAATATGGAGCAGTGAAGACGATAGGCGTTGGAGATAGCAAGAATGATATTTCGATGTTGAAAGCGGTGGAGCATCCAGCTCTGGTAAAGAACAAGAAGGGTGCATGGCTTGATATTTCCCTGCCAAACCTGTATAAAGCGAAGGGAGAGGGACCGGAAGGCTGGGTTGAGGTCGTGGAGAAGTTTTTGCTTTAGCAGAAGCCTTTTATCTCTAATCTTGCAATATTCTATAAGTTCACGATTAATTAACATAGAGGTGAGGGATATGGCAAGCGAAAAGACGGAAAGAGAAGAAAAAGATACGATTTATCTCGTCCCGCACACGCATTACGATGCCATCTGGGTCTTCACGAAGGAAGATTATTTTTACATCAACATGGTGCCCATTCTGAAGGAGGTAGCTGAGCTTGTTGAGAAGACCGATTACAAGTTCCTGATAGAGCAAACCTTTCTGCTGGAGGAGATGGAAAAGAGGTATCCGGAAGTATACACAAGTATTGCGAAGAGCATAAAGGAAGGTGCGATAGAGATTGTTGACGGAGAATACCTGATGGCAGATACAATGCTCCCGGAAGGAGAGACGTTGATAAGAGAAATCCTGCTTGGTAAAAGATACGTAAAAGAGAAGTTCGGGGTTGACGTTCCGGTAATGTGGCAGGCAGACAGCTTTGGTTTGAATGCCCAGCTACCGCAGATATACAAAAAATCGGGATACAGGTATGTTGCATTCAGAAGAGGGGTGTCAGAGAGAAAGCCTTCGGAATTTCTATGGGAGGGTCTGGATGGAACGAGAATTTTAGCTCACTGGATGCCTCTCGGATACAGAGCGGGGTTGGACCTGACAAAGCTGGAAGAGAGCTATGAGAAACTTAAGGATGTGGCGGTAACATCTCGCATCTTGATGCCTTCCGGGAGTGGAGTTACGGTGCCACAGCCGGAGACACCGGAGGCTGTGAAAGCGTGGAATGAAAAGAAAGGAGAAGTAACGGAGATGAAGATAGCAACGCCGGGTGAATTCTTTGAAGCACTGGAGGATGAAATAGAAGAGAAGAAGCTTAAGATGAACGTGCGGAAAGGAGAGATGTATTCAGGGAAGTATTCAGAGGTATTTCCAAATTGCTGCTCGAGCAGGATGTGGCTAAAACAGATACTTTGCTGGTACGAGAGTTGGTTGATATGTTGCGAGCGATGGGGTACAATAAACTACCTCCTGAATAACCCCTATCCCTCGGAGGAGGCGAGAATTTGCTGGCGGAAAATTTTATACATTGCATTTCATGATGTAGCTCCGGGAACTGGGATGGACGAGGGTTATGATGAGGTGAGGCACTTCCGTAGCTTTTTCAATACTGAAATGACCGCCCGCTGTCGGCGCATACTTACTCAAGTAATAGAGGCGGAATCAGAGGAAGGGGTTGAACCCAAAAATATCCCTATGCTGCTATTGATGATGCATGGGTACGGGGATATAATAGTATTTAACTCGCTGTCATGGGAAGTGAAGAACTGGATAGAGATGGATTTGAACTTTGACAGAGGGAAACTAGTAACGATTAACGGATTAAAGAGCGGGGAAGAGGAAATAGATGTGGAAGTGATAAAGTTTGCGAGGTATGAGGATGATTCGTTGAGATATGCGAGGATAGGATTTGTTCCCTCTGTTCCTGCAATGGGGTATAAGCTGTATAAAATCCTTGAGCGGGAGCCTAAACGGTATCGTTATGACCCGAATTTTATCATGATAAGGGGGAACACAATAGAGAACAGATTCTTTGGAGTAGATGTGGACCCTGCCACGGGGTTGATTGACGTGTCTTTAGATGGGGGAAAAGTGGAAAGGGAGAGGATTTGCACTGCGAACGAGCTTGTGCTGGAGGAAGAAACCGGCGACCTTTACTACCACCGTGAAACATTAGGTATCCCATTGAAAACAGAAAAAGGGGAAGGAGTGAAGTACGGCTCGTTCAGGGTAGAGAACTTCTATATAACTAAAAGTCCTTTGAGGCGTGTTATCAATGTCGAGACCGATTATTTTTCCCTACGCTGGCCGTATAGATTGACGGAAAAGCTAGAACCACTTATATGGCGGCATAAATTCCTCGAATGTTCAAAGAAAATAATTGTTTATAGGGACATTCCTAGGATAGATTTCATCACGACCATAGTGGATAAACATCCGAGGGCACGGCTCAGGGTCAGGTTCTCCACGGACATGAAATCTTTGGTTTATGCCTGTGGGAGTCAATTTGGTGTTGTTTCTCGACCGACTGACCTATGGCACTATAAGCCAAAAGAGAAGTGGGCTGAGGAACCCTGTGGTGTATTCCCCTCGCTGAAATGGCTTGATTATTCTGATGGAAGGAATGGCTTAACAGTAATTCACAGGGGAATACCGGAGAACGAGGTAAGAGATGGAGACGTCTATTTAACACTGCTCAGAAGCGTTTCAATGCTATCCTCAGATGGCAGGACGGGTCCTGCAATACCGGTTCCGGATGCGCAGGAGTTGAGAAGATACGTATTTAGCTATTCCATTTATCCGCACAAAGGAGATTGGCGTGAAGCTTCATCTTACAAACATGCTCTTGAGTTCAACTGCAGTTTGGATGCAGTGCAGTTGCGTGAGGAGAAAAAACTTCCTTTAAAACAGTCTTTTTTGAAAATAGAACCGGAAAATGTGGTTTTATCCGCGCTGAAAAAAGCGGAGGAGGGAGATGAAGTGATCCTAAGATTTTACGAAACGGAAGGAGAAGAGACGGATGCGGAAATAACACTGTTCAAGGAGCCAAAGTCGGTCAGGCCCGTGAACCTGCTGGAGGAAGAGAATGAGGAAGTGAAAAAAGAGTTGAAACAGGAGGGTAAGAAAATAGAGTTGATGTTGAAACCATTTGAGATAGTTACTTTGAAGATGGACTTTTAATAATTGCATGAAAGAGATTTAATTTACGAAGGCTGCTGTTGCATGCACAAGTCAAGCTTTTTAATGACCATGAACGCTAATTTAATAACTATTTCTAATTTTTTGAATTAAATGGAAAAAAAATTCTACGATAAAAGAAGAATAAAAATGGTGAGCATAAATATAGCATTTGCGCATCACAAAGGCGGAACAGGCAAGACAACCTCCTGCATAAACATCTCCGGATACCTTGCACTGTGGGGTAAAAAGGTGCTTGTTATTGACTTGGACCCGCAGGCAAATGCGACATCCGGGCTTGGTATTGACAAAAATAGTATAGGGGAATCAATGTATGATGTGCTGGTTGGAGATGTGAAAATTGAAGATGCAGTCTTAGAAACGGAGATAGAAAACATCCATCTTGCTCCTGCCACTCTTGACCTTGTTGGCGCTGAATCACACCTGTACAGAATAAACAACAGAATATCCATCCTTAAACGCAGCATAGAGGGCATAAGAAAATACTATGACTACATAATGATAGATACACCTCCAGGTCCGGGTCTTTTTATTATTAATGGTGTTGTAGCATCTGATTACACAATTGTCACGCTTGACCCCAGCGTTTTTGCATTAGAAGGGATTGAGACACTGAGCACGATTTTTGATGACATTAACGAAAGCAGCGGTGTCAAGATAAATCTGCGGATGGCTATTCTCACAAGATGCAACAAGTCATCGGTATTTTCCCGTATTGCGGGGAAAAGGAACCCGGTAAAGGAAATCAGAAAGGGCATGAAGGGGTTTCTTGATTCTGTTTATACTGTGCCTTATGGGGTTGAAGTTTATGAGGCGCAGTTGAAAGGCGTGCCAATATCGCATTACAAGCCGAAGTGTAAGGCCGGCGTTGCATATAAAAAAATCGCCGAGGAGGTGAGGAGATAGGATGCAAGATGCAATATGGCATGTAATATCTTGTGAAAATCTGTGTAATCTGGTGGTCATAAAAAATGAGGAGGGGGCAGGGATATGGTAAAGGATAAGATAAGGAAGCCGGGTAGGAAGGCATTGTTTGAGGATGTAGAAGTGGAAGAAGGGGAAATGATTGACAAAGGAGATACGGAAGATGAGTATAGAGAAAGGCAGTTGAGACGTTTGTTAGAGGCAATGGAAGCTTTTAAGAACGGTGACGTAACAATAAGGCTGCCAAAAGAGAAATACGATATATACGGTGACCTTGCAGACTCATACAATAAAATGGCTGAGATGGTAGGAGGAGTTACAACAGAGGTGAGCCGCGTGGCAAAGGTTGCAGGCAAAGAAGGAAAACTAACCGAGCGTGCGTCAGTACCCGGTGTTGCAGGCAGTTGGAAAGACGTTGTTGAGGCCTTAAATGGTTTGATTGCTGCTATCGCCAAATCCACGCTTGAAATCGGAAGAATACTTGACAACATCTCCAGGGGCAATTTGACTGAGAAGTTTGCAATGCCCGTGGCAGGCGACTTCAAAGTAATGGCTGACACAGTCAATAAAACAGTTGATAGGCTCAATCTAATTGGCGGTGAAGTAACAAGGGTGACAAAGGAAATAGGTGTAGAGGGGAATCTTGGCGCGCGGGGAGAAGTGCCAGGAGTTGCGGGGACCTGGAGGGAGCTGACTGATAATGTGAACATGCTGTCTGCAAACCTGAGAAATCAGGTTGGAGATATAGCGAAGGTAGCCACCGCATTAGCCGATGGAGACCTAACGCAAAAGATCACGGTGGATGCAAAAGGAGATATACAGCAGCTAAAGGAGACTGTCAACAACATGGTTGATAAAGTCAGCCTAATTGGCGGTGAAGTAACAAGGGTAGCAAAGGAAGTAGGAGTAGAAGGGAATCTTGGCGCGGAGGGAGAAGTGCCGGGAGTTGCGGGAGCCTGGAAGGAGCTGACTGATAATGTGAACACGCTGGCTGCAAACGTGACAAATCAGGTAAGAG
>JANJFQ010000125.1 GCA_025435355.1 Candidatus Methanophagales archaeon
AGGCTCAGAGCAAACGATTCATTCTGATTATAAAGACGAAAATCGTATAGTGGGGAATAATCTTAATATACCAACGGTAAAAACGTTAGCTCCGCTAAGCTTTGATGAAGCGATGCATCTGCCATAGAGAGCCATTTCGTTGGCTAAGATTGTGGTGATAATTGCCCTAAAATATTCCATGATTCAAAACAAGCATGGCTTCTCTGTTTAAGGATTGCCCATAGAAAAAAAGAGGGAAAGTGGAAGAAGCCTTGGGCGGGACTCGGACCCGCGATCTCCACCTTACCAAGGTGGCGCATTACCGCTATGCTACCAAGGCACCAACGAAAATTATCAATCCAAAAATAGGGCGGAGTGCATTTATATAATTTCATGTTTTTATATAACTCAATCTTTATATAGAACCACAAATATAAAAAAATAGGTGATGTAAAACAAATGGCACAATTAGGTGGAACACCTGTATTGATATTGAGAGAAGGAAGTGAGCGGACGAGAGGAAAGGACGCACAGAACAGGAACATTCTTGCGGCGAAGACCATTGCTGCCGCTGTCAAGTCTACGCTTGGACCAAAGGGAATGGACAAGATGCTGGTAGATTCTATGGGAGACGTTGTAATAACAAACGACGGTGCAACGATACTAAGGGAGATGGACATAGAGCATCCGGCGGCGAAGATGATGGTGGAGATAGCGAAGACGCAGGATGACGAGGTTGGCGATGGCACGACGACTGCGGTTGTTATTGGAGGAGAGTTGCTGAAGAGAGCGGAGGACCTGTTGGAACAAGAGGTACACCCGACGTTGATCGTAACAGGGTATAGATTAGCGGCGGAGAAAGCGCATGAGATATTAAAGGAGCTAACAATGGACATCACGCCCGACGATACCGAAACGCTCAAGAAAATAGCAACGACTTCTATGACTGGAAAAGGAGCTGAGGTTGCAAGAGAGCTGCTGACCAACCTTGCCGTGGAGTCGGTAAGAGCGATAGCAGAGAAAGGAGGGAAGATAGACATTGACCACATAAAGTTAGATAAGAAAACGGGCGGAAGCAAGGATGATACAGTGTTAATAAAAGGAATAGTGATAGACAAGGAGAGGGTGCACCCGGGAATGCCAAAGCTCGTGGAGGATGCGAAGATAGCGTTGGTGAATTCAGCTTTGGAGATAGAGAAGACGGAGGTGGATGCGAAGATAGAGATTACCTCGCCAGACCAGATGAAAGCGTTCCTGGATGAGGAGGAGAGGATGCTGAAGAGCATGGTGGACAAGGTGAAAGATAGCGGAGCGAATGTGCTTTTCTGTCAGAAAGGGGTAGATGATCTGGTACAGCACTATCTTGCAAAAGAGGGCATATTAGCTGTGAGACGAGTAAAAGAGAGCGATATGAAGAAGCTGGCGAGCGCAACGGGAGGGAAGGCATTAACGACTTTGGAGGAGATCAGACCGGAAGACCTTGGAGCTGCGGGATTGGTTGAGGAAAGGAAGATAGGCGGCGAGGAGATGATATTCGTAGAGAATTGCCAGAACCCGAAATCGGTATCAATATTGTTGCGAGGAGGGACAGAGCATGTAGTGGACGAGTTAGAGCGAGGAATGAATGACGCATTGAGAGTGACGGCTTGTGCACTGGAAGATGGCAAGTATGTAGCTGGCGGAGGGTCTGCGGAGATAGAAATGGCGTTGGGACTGCGTGATTATGCTTCAAGCGTAGGTGGGAGAGAACAACTGGCAATACAGGCTTTTGCCGACGCTGTTGAGGTCGTTCCAAGATCGCTTGCCGAGAATGCGGGCTTAGACCCCATAGATATGCTCGTCGCACTCCGGTCCGCGCATGAAGCGGGGAATAAATACGCGGGTCTGGACGTGTTCAAAGGAGAACCAACCGACATGTTGAAAGCGGGTGTCATTGAGCCGCTTAGGATAAAGACACAGGCTATAAGCTCGGCAATGGAATCTGCGGCGATGATCCTGAGGATAGACGATGTAATTGCAGCGAGTGCAGCAGGGCCACCAGCAGGTGGAGGTATGCCACCCGGTGGTATGCCACCAGGTATGGGGGAAGAATATTAAAGGTATTTTTCCTTTTTTTTATTTTTTCAAGCGTTGAAATGTTTTTATTTCCAATGGGAATATTGAAATTTAAAGAGGCAGAATAAAAATGGGTAGAACAATAGGCATTGATCTTGGAACTACGAATTCCGAAGCGGCTTTCGTGGACGAAAGTGGCGATGCAAAGATAATACCGAGTGCAGAAGGAAGCGCATACGGTGGAAAGATGTTTCCATCCGTGGTGGCATTCACAAAGGATGGTCATAGGTTAGTGGGAGTAGCGGCGAAACGGCAAGCGGTGGTCAATCCGGAAGGAACAGTAAGGGATGCAAAGAGGAAGATGGGGACTTCTGAGAAGATATACGTGAAGACATTAGATAAGGAATTTACACCGCAAGAAATCTCTGCGATGGTGCTGCAAAAGATAAAGACAGATGCAGAGGCGTATTTAGGAGAAAAAATAGATGCTGCTGTTATCACGACGCCGGCTTACTTCGATGATAACCAGAGACAGGCGACAAAGGATGCCGGTGAGATAGCGGGATTTGAGGTGAAAAGGATAATAAACGAGCCGACGGCGGCAGCTATGGCTTATGGGCTTGGAAAGGAAGGGGAGTATAAAGTTGCGGTTCTTGACTTCGGTGGTGGAACCTTTGACGTCACCATCATGGACATAGGAGAAGGAGTGTTTGAGGTGCTTTCTACCAGCGGGGATACGCATCTTGGTGGAACGGATATAGATGCCGCCGTTATGGATTGGCTTATGGAAGGATTTAAAGAAAAGGAGGGAATAGATGTGAGGAATGACGTTACTGCGATGCAACGGATAAGAGACGAGGCAGAGAAAGCAAAAATAGAGCTCTCTTCTTCTGTTTCTACAACGATAAATCTGCCTTTTATTGCTGTTTCCGGAGGAGAGCCAAAGCATCTGGAGGAGACGGTTACGAGGGCGAAATTAGAAGAATTGGCGGAGCCTACCTTGAGAAGACTGGAGCCGCAGATAATGAGAGCATTAGAAGATGCAAAGCTCTCGCCTATGGATATAGATAAAATAATACTTATTGGTGGACCCACGAGGATGCCGGTGGTGAGAGAGCGGTTTGAGTCGGTTTTAGGTAAGAAACTGGTGGGCGGGGTTGACCCTATGCAATCGGTGGCAATTGGTGCGGCGATACAGGCAGGTATCCTCGGAGGACAGGTAAAGGAAGAGATAGTTTTGCTTGACGTTACTCCTCTTACGCTCAGCATTGAGACCTTAGGTGGCGTTGCAACTGCGTTGGTAGAGAGGAACACGACGATACCGACGAAAAAATCACAGGTATTCACTACTGCGGCGGATAATCAAACGAGTGTGGAGATACATATCGCACAGGGAGAGAGACCGATGTCCGCGGATAACACCTCGCTTGGAAGGTTCCATTTAGATAGCATTCCTCCAGCGCCTCGTGGTATCCCGCAAATAGAAGTGACGTTTGATATAGATGCAAACGGGATTTTGAATGTCATGGCAAAGGATTTAGGGACTGGAAAGGAAGCTTCAATACGAATAACTGCGTCAGCAAAACTTTTAAAGGATGAAATAGACCGGATGGTGCACGAGTCGGAGAAATACGGCGAGAAGGATAAAAAGAGGAAGGAAGAGGTGGAACTCATAAATCAAGCGGATTCGCTCGTTTATACTACTGAGAAGACGCTAAGCGAGTTAGGGGATAAGATAAGTAAAGAGCAGAGGGAGAAGGTAGAGCGTGCGAAGGATAAGTTAAAGGAGTCGTTAAAGGATAAAGACATGGCAACGATAAAAGTGGATGTGGATGAGTTGACAAAAGCATTGCACGAGGTTTCTGCGGTGGTGTATCAGGAGGCGCAGAAGAAAGCGGCTGAAGAAGCGGAAAAGAGAAAGGAAGAGGTGAAAGAAACGGAGAAGAAAGAAGAGGGTGAAGGCGATTACGTTGATGTGGATTATGACGTGAAGGGGGAGGAGGAGAAATAAAAGTAAGAGTAGGAGTAAGAGCAAGAGTGGAAGAAGGGGGAGTTAACCAAATTCTCCTCTCTTTTTAAAAAAATCTAATTGAATGAGAATAAAAGACATATCAAAAGAGAACAGACCAAGGGAACGATTTTTAAAAACTGGTGCGGCCAGTTTAAGTGATGCCGAATTGCTTGCAATTATTCTTCAGACAGGTTCTAAAGAAGAGAATGTAATTGACATGTCAAATTGTTTGATTAAAGAACAGGGTTTAGATAAATATAAAATCTTATAATCTCCATTTTACAATAAATAATTTAATGCAACTCCAAGAAGTATCAGAATGGCTAGAGAAGTATAACAGTAAGAATGAATCCTTTGATTTAGAAAAAGAAATAGAGAATACAATAAGCCAAAAGAATATTCTAACAAAAGAAGATTTGATAAAGATAGTAAAATGGAAATTTCATAAAGGTTCAGAAAAAAATGGCTTCATCCCAAAAGTCAATATAAACAGAAATGACACCATACAGAGTATCTGAGGGGGAGGTAAACTATATCTTATTGAAGAGCATATAACTAATTGGGGTATTTTGGGGGTCCCCTGCAGATGCCAGTTTGGGATTACTGGCAGTCCACCCAGAAGGGGGATTCCCAAATACTTTGCCCTTTCAATATAGAGTACTCTTTTGATATTATACGCCAATACTTTTATTGAGAGCTCTCTCCGCTTTAGCCAACCTTTTATGCTTTTGATGTCGGGACCCCAACACCTTTTGATGCTTGAGAACACAGCTTCTACCATGCTTCTTATGTGATACTCGTCCATCCATTCGTCCGGATCGTCTGTATATGCATTGAATGATATTTGCCACGCCGGATATCCTTTCGCCTTACCCGTAGCGTTTGCTTTGAAACAGAGAAATGGTTTACCCTTTTTGTCTGCCACCGCCTGACAGTTAGCCCTGGAGGAATACGCCT
>JANJFQ010000126.1 GCA_025435355.1 Candidatus Methanophagales archaeon
CATGTCTGAGTTTTTTGAAACCCGTAGCCCCATCTACTTCAGCAGCATCCAGAACTTCCGGATCAATGGATGTCAGTGAAGTTTCCATAAACAGTATTGTGAATGAATAAAACCAACTACTTTTTCCCTACTATAATGACAGTGGGGTTTTCATCAACAAGTGCCTGGTAATCTACATCCGGGAATAATCCCTCGCTTTGTAATACTTTAATCTCCTCAATTGTACGTGGATTCAGCTTGGGAACATAGGATGTTACCTCTCTGAACCCTGCCCTTTCCATTACAGAACAATAAGTTTCAGTAGGCCAGTAGTAATCCTTGAATTCCATACTCTCATTTCCATTTTTGAAATAAGTCACCATAATCTCGTCACCAGGATTGTATGTTTTACCCGGTATTCCATTCTGATAGGTGGTGGTTCTCTTTCCAATATACTCCTCATTATTCACCAGCATGACAAACGGTCCTCCTTGCTTCAGCACCCGGTAGATTTCTCTTACTGCTGTATCCATCTCTTCAATTGACCCTATGTCTACAAACACCCAGTTAGACATGACGCCATCAAATATGTTATCAGGCCAAGAAAAATCGCCTTTAAGCAATTCATACCGACCATCTGTGTCAGCCTTTCTGGCTTCTTGGATCATATTATCAGAGGGATCTACTCCCAGCACTTCAGCACCATAAAGTGACTTTAATGGTCTGGTTATTTTTCCTGCACCACATCCATGATCCAGTATTTGCTTTCCCCGCAAATCACCTAACGCCTTTTTCAGTTCGACAATGACAGGTACGTATCCATCCTTGAGTGCTTGCCAGGGAAGTCCCCATTCTGTATAGAACGAGGTTGCCCTATCCCAGTATCTTTTATCGTAAGCCATATGTGCTAATAGTTAACAGAATAGAAAAGCTTTAAGATTTTTTCTATGTCATTTAAACCGAATTTTTTTGAGTTCCTGCTCATATAGTTTCTTGAATCTTTGGAAGGAGTCACGGTCTTGTTCTTTTAATTTCGATTCGTAGTCGTGAATCGTAGTTTTGACGATTTCTTCGCTTAAAACTGTTAACACTGCAAGAGACCTTGCTGCCTGCCGTCGAACATCCGAGTATTCATCCCTTAAAGCTTGAATGAGCGGTTCTACGCCCCTGGCATCGCCTATATTTCCGAGCGCCCATGCCGCCTCCTCTCGAACATCCCGGTGTTCATCATTTAAAGCGTGAATCAGAGGTTCTACGCCCCGGGCATCGCCTATATTTCCGAGCGCCCATGCCGCCTTCCGCCGAACATCCCAGTGTTCATCATTTAAAGCGTGAATCAGAGGTTCTACAGCTGATTCTCCCATATTTCCGAGCGCCCATGCCGCTTTCCGTCGAACATCCCAGTGTTCATCATTTAAAGCGTGAATCAGAGGTTCTACAGCTGATTCTCCTATCTTCCCAAGAGTCTCAACTGCTTTTGCTCGCGCAAACGAGTCTTTTTTATATTTCAATACCTCTGTTAAGCTGTTAATATCTTCTTTTGAATCCAATTTTTCACCCCTTATATTTGAATATCGATTCCAATCCGTTGGGGAAATGATGGACAGATCTTTGGCTTTCCCCTTTTCAGTTCTTCGTTTAAGCTTTCAATTATTTCCTCTTCTATTTCTTTATTTCTTTTTGTGGACACCGAAAAAACTTTGGTTTGGAAAGAGATGTCGAAGTTCTCATCTCCAACCCCTATCTTGAATTTAACTATTTTTTCAACTTCCATGTCCTTTTCTATATTTTTTAAGATGTCAGTTGTTAATCTAAGCTTTTTACCGGGTTCAGGGGCATATGTTACTTCGCTTGTAACGATCTTCTCAATTAAAAATGGTGCACAACCTTCAGTTCTTATAGCCTTTCTGTTTGCCCAGAAAAAACACCATAGCAATCTTCGTTTAAAATCCATATCATTATCAATTTTTATTGATTTCATATCCATTAATATTAGACATGTACATAAAATAAGACTTTGGGACACAATTCATAGAAAAACGGCATCACCGGTTCTCAAAATGAATGGATATTTCGCGCCTCGCAGATTCTTCGGAATCCGATGCATGTATTATGTTTCGCTGCACGTCTATGCCGTAGTCCCCTCTTATGGTTCCCGGCTTTGCAAGTTTTGGGTCCGTAACCCCGGCCATTTCCCTCGCTACTGCGATTGCATTCTCACCCTCGATGACCATTGATACCGTTGGAGCTGAGGACATGTAGGAAACCAAATCCTCGAAAAAATCCTTTCCACGATGTTCCTCATATTGCTTTTCTGCTACCTCTCTGCTTATCTTCGAAAGCTTCAGCGCTACTATCTTTAATCCATTTCTTTCAAATCTTCCTATTATTTCTCCTATAAGACCTCGCTCCACACCCTCTGGCTTTATCATCAAAAAAGATCTCTCTTTTCTCATAATTTTTCTTCTGTGCCAATCTTATAAAATCTCGTAGTTGCTTTCGCAGCCCATTTCACCTTCCTTCTTATTCTCCCCAGCTTTATCATGTTTCTCTCGCACTTAGAACTACAAAAATAAAAAACCGTTCCATCACGCTTTACATACATCTTTCCACGACCTGGCTCTATTGGCAAATCACAAAAAGAGCATTTCTTCTCCATCTCCTCTCATCATCTCCTCAGTAATTTCCTCACTTCTCTATCTGTCCCCAGCAATACAATAACATCGCCCGTTCTTACAGGTCCTCTACAATTCCTCGTTATAAATCTTCCTTTATTCGGTCCTTCCAGTATCTTACACTTTATCTGCGTGGATTCGCCATGCATTCCCGTTCTACCTACCAGTTCTATTACCTCCGCGGGTGTTCCCCCTTCTTCGCTCATTTACTTCTCCCTATCCCTTCCTTTGCTCTTACCTTCGCCTTGCCTTTGCCTCACCCTTTCATCCCCTTTAACTCCCCTATAATCCCTTCAATCACTTCTTCTGCTCTTCCGGGGTCAACGATGGCAGCAGATGCACAACCTTTGTTTATACCACAAGCTGCCCCTAAATCTCTCTGGTTTTTCACATACAAGTAAGGAGTGCCCTTCTCTTCGCATAACGGTGGAATATGCATTACTATCTCCTCAGGATTAACGTCCTCACCTATCAGCACTAACTTTGCCATTCCTCTTTCTATGGTCTTCGTGGTCTCATTTGTCCCCTTCTTTATGCTGCCCGTAGTCCTCGCCAAATCCAACGCCTCTAACGACTTACTTTGCAACTCTTCCGGCACCTCAAACTTGACATACACCGGCATCGACTTCGCCTTTTCTTCTTCTTCGCTCATCTTTCATCTCCCCTACAATGTTATCTGCGTTCTCACTCTAATATTAGATATTGCTTTAAGCTTATAGTCTTCAAGCAAGACAGGCTGCACACACTCTTCGGGCACACTTAATGATATCTCCTTTGTCCTACCATATCTGCCTTTGCTTACAATCACCGCATTTAGCAATCCCAAAATATCCAGTTCCGAGACGAAATCGGTAACACGTCGCTGCGTTAACGGCTCCATGCCTAAATGGTTACATAATCTCCGGTACATATTATAGACCTCACCGCTGGAGAATCGCCTTTTGTTCCTTTCCCTGTTTAGCAGGAGCACACTGTTTAACACAATCCTTGATTGCAGCGGCAGTGTTTTTACCACCTCAACAATCCTATTCGCTTCTATCTTTTCACTTGCAAACCGCACGTGCTCCTCAGTTACCATATCAGATTTCGCGCGCTCTGCAATTTCCCCAGATACACGTAGCAGGTCAAGAGCACGCCTTGCGTCTCCATGCTCCTGGGCGGCGAAAGCAGCGCATAGCGGTATCACCGTGTCGTCCATCACAGAGTCATTGAACGCCTTTTCCGCCCTCTCATCCAAAATATCCTTTAACTGCTCGGCATTGTACGGCGGAAATATTATCTCTTCCTCGCCTAACGACGACTTCACCCTCGGGTCCAATTGCTCCGTGAAGGTCAGATCATTCGAAATACCTATTATGCTTACCTTTGCATTATTTAGCTCGCTGTTTATCCTCGAAAGGTTATATAAAGCTCCATCTCCTTTGGTTGCTAACTTATCCACCTCATCCAATATCACGATTACGCATCTATCTTCTGTATCTATCCCTGCCTTGAACTCTGAATACACCATATCTGTCGGCCATCCTATCATCGGAACGCGCTTATTGAATACCCGCGCGAGATAAGCAAAAACTCGATACTGCGTATCAAATACCTCGCTGTTGATATATAGCAGAGTGCATTTACTGCCTGTCTTCTGCCCCATCTCTTCTAATTCCTTGCTCACGTATTTTACCGTAGCGGTCTTACCCGTCCCGGTCTTACCATAGATTAATATATTAGAAGGTGTCTCTCCCTTTAACGCCGCTGATAACGTATCAGCTAAACCACTTATTTGCTTCCTCCGATGAGGTAGATTCTCAGGAGAATAAGTAGGGCGAAGCACCTCTCTATTTGCAAATATCATGCCCCCGTTAATCAGGTCATCGAACAAGTTTTCCATGCTTTATTTCTACTCCATCTCATCTATAAAAATTCATTCCCTCACTCTAAAAATTATAGAAGCGATAGAAAGTATTATATATATGCAAGTATGCTTGGGACTGTGTCTCCAGTGGAGGGATACGTTGAGCTATGTTGACCAAAGAAAAAATACAAAATTACTTGGAGAATACGCTTGGAACTCGTCTAAAAATAATAGGTGTGGAGGAGCTGGGCTTGGAGTCAAAGCCAAAACCGGAAGGCGGAAAAGAGCGAGAAATAAAGGGGTTTGGGTATGGCAAACCTTACTTCGTGGAGTTTGAGACTGATAAAGGAGAAATAAAAGAGGTTGTTATCTCCTCGATGAAGGGGAATGGGTTCGGGCATGACCATCTCTCGGACCGTGCACAGGTATTGATATGGCAGCACCATGCGTTTAATAAGCTGCCGAAACACGTAAAATCGCTCGACGTTGGTTAC
>JANJFQ010000127.1 GCA_025435355.1 Candidatus Methanophagales archaeon
GGATTGATGATGGCGAAGGTGCACAATTATTTTAAAAGGGTATTATTTTTGTTCGCTTCATCTCATTTTTGGCAGGTCAGAAAAAATCGAAAAGTTTTTGTATCTGAAACTTAGGTAAAAAATATTGGGAGGTAAAAAAGAAAAAAATGAAAATAAAAAAGATAGAAAAACTGCTTATATACGTGAATTCGGGCATGGACAGACCATACAACCAGTATGCGAGCTACGCAGTTGCTTTTACGGCGAAGAAAGTGCACAATATCCCTGATGTTATGGTATTCTACAACGTGCAAGGAGTAGAAGTAGCGAAGAAGGGGAATCTGGCGAAATTGGCATTCCCGGAAGACGTGAAGAAACTAATTGCCGGGCAGTTCGAGGGTTTAAAACCTGAAGACCTGCCAGACAACCTGGAACAGATGGCGAGATTTGTAAAAGATGATCTGGGCGTGAAAATCGGCTCGTGTGCGTCATTCCACGTCGTTGATGGCTTCGCTACGTCGTTAGAAGACACGTCAAATATCGAAGATTTCATAATGCCCGTGAAAATCCCGGATGCGGTGGAAGCGGCACTTAGTGCAGACAAAATCCTGTATTTCTAAAAATCCTTTTTTTCTATTTCCTTTTGACCTTTGGTAAAGTTTTTCTTTTTATGAAAATGGGTATCGAAAAAGATCGCAAATGAATTAAAATTAAGGTTCAAGGGGATGCGGGGGGAGGGATTCGAACCCTCGTATCCCTACGGAACAGGATCTTAAGTCCTGCGCCTTTGTCCATGCTCGGCTACCCCCGCTTTGCTAACACAATAAGTAAATAAAAGTTACTATTAATATTATTCAAAATTATATACGAAGAAAAAATGATAGATCGAAGCGAGATAAAAGAACTTCTGGACGGATATGAGCTTGATAAAGCGATTATAGGTGTACTTGGGTCACATTCCGCACTGGATATATGTCAAGGAGCGAAGGAGATGGGCTTCAGAACACTGGTGGTGTGCCAGAAGGGCAGGGAGAAGACTTATGACCGCTACTATCGGACGAAAAATTCCCGCGGAATAGTGGATCAGACCATTGTGCTTGATAGATTTTCAGATATAACCGAAGAGAGAGTGCTGAGGCAGATGCGCGAAAATAACGTTATTTTCATCCCACACCGCTCCTTTGAGGTCTACGTGGGCTTTGACCGTATCGAAGATGATTTTCTTCTACCCTTATTCGGGTCGAGAAGTATGCTTCGGGCAGAGGAACGAGATGCAGAGAGGAATCAGTATTACCTGATGGAAAAAGGCGGGATTCCCTATCCCCGGCTATACAAAAGCCCGGAAGAAATAGACCGCCTGGTTCTGGTTAAAGCACCGGAAGCCCAAAGGAAATACGAACGTGCGTTCTTCTTCGCCTCTTCTCCCGAGGAGTTCTACAATAATTCAGAGCAGATGCTTCGTGATGGTAAAATAACGGAAGAAGGGCTGAAGAAAGCGGTCATCGAGGAGTTCGTTATGGGTGCGCAGTCTAACTTCAATTACTTCTACTCCCTCTTAGATGAGCGGCTGGAACTGTTGGGGATTGATACGCGGAGACAGACAAATCTGGATGGCATACTTCGCCTTCCGGCATCTCAGCAGTTAGAAGTCTTGAAGTACTTAGATGTCAAAGCCATCGAAGCTGGGCATATCGCATGCACGGTAAAGGAATCACTTTTAGAGCAGATATTCGACCTTGGGGAAAAATTTGTCAGTGTTGCTAAGGAGGAGTATCCGCCGGGAATTATAGGCCCCTTTGCATTACAGTCCACTTTCATTCCCGGTCCTCCGGAGGAAAAGGCCGTAGTTTTTGACATCTCCATGCGAGTGCAGGGCTCTCCCGGAACACGTTTTACGCCATATTCGGGATACCTTTACGATACGTCACTTTCGGTAGGGAAGAGGGTGGCTATGGAACTCAGAAAAGCCATTCAACTGAACAGATTGGAAGAGACGGTTACATGAACTAAATGATACATAAAAGAGAAATTCAACACGTTTTGGACCGCTATGTCCGGGATGAGATAACAATCGCCACCATGGGGAGTCATACAGCACTCCAGATTCTTAAAGGAGCAAGAGACGAGGGGTTCAAAACACTGATGATATGTAAAAGAGGCACTGAAGAGGTCTACCAGCAGTTCGGAGTGGCTGATGAACTCCAAATTGTTGAAAATTGGAAACAATTCATGGAGAAGAAGTTTCTGGAGAAACTGATAGAAAGAAACGCCATCCTTATCCCGCATGGTTCCTTTGTGGAATATCTTTCGCCAAAGAGGATTGAGAATGAACTCTTTGTGCCCATGCTCGGGAACAGAATGGTCTTGGAGTGGGAATCGGACCGTGAAAAGGAGAGGGAATGGATAGAACATGCCGGCCTAAGGCTACCTAAGGAATTCAAAGACCCAGAAGATATAGATAGATTAGTCATGGTAAAATTTCCGGGCGCTAAGGGTGGGAAGGGCTATTTCCTCGCGAGCAATCCTGAAGAGTTTGAGCGAAAGCTTAAAAAATTGGGGCTGAGAGATAAGGCGCGATTTACCATCCAAGAGTTTGTAATAGGAACCAGGTTCTATCCCCATTATTTCTATTCGCCGCTGAAAGATCGGCTGGAGCTTCTCAGCATGGACATCCGCTATGAATCAAACATTGATGGACTCTCAAGGCTACCTTATATTTTACAGGACAGCTCTATAGAACCTTCCTTTGTAGTTACAGGAAATATTCCCGTGGTAGCGAGGGAGTCACTCCTAAACCCGATCCTGAAGATGGGTCAGAGCATAGTCAAGGCATCCCAAGAGCTGTTCAGTCCGGGTCTGATAGGACCATTCTGTATTGAAACCATCTGCACCGAGGATCTAAAATTTATAGTTTTCGAAATCTCTGCCAGAATTGTTGCAGGTACCAATCTCTACATTAATGGTTCACCATACTCTCAGCTACTCTATCAAGAGCCAATGAGCACGGGTAGAAGAATATCAAGAGAGATAAAAGACGCACTCAGGGAAGATTCTCTTGATAGAGTTATATACTGAAGGTTGATAGTGATTTTTAGCCAAAGATGAAACACCACCAGAAACTCGTTGACAAAATATACGCGAAAATCGAAAACTTTAAAATTGAGGGAAGAAATATTTATTAAAAGAAAAAGGATACCATGCTTCCTCTATATGTTAACGTCTCAGGTAAAAGAATAGTGGTGTTTGGCGGAGGTGGAGTTGCAGAGCGGAAAATATGCCAGATTTTGGATACGGACGGAGCTGGGGGAGAGAAGGTGGAAGTAGAAGTTTACAGTCAGGATATTACACCTCGCATAGAAGAGATGATGGAAAAGGGAGAAATTCAGTGTTTCAGGTGTGATTTGTGGGACCAGAATCTTGGAGAACTAATAAAAGGAGCTTTTTTAATCCTTATTTGCACCGATGACGAAACGCTAAACAATCGTATTTTAAAAGAGGCATCGAAGTTTGATGTGCTTGTTAATTACAGGCATGATGGGGATGCGTTTATGTCTTCAGTGGTAAACAAGGGCGGATTCCTGATTTCTATCTCCACAGAGGGTAAAGGACCTGCAATGGCGAGATACATGAGAAAAAAGATTTCAGCGCTCATAGGGGATAAAGAGGAAAAGATGCTGCTGATTCAGTCACACCTCAGGGGCTACTTAAAAGGGAAGATTAAAGAAGAGAAGAGAAGGAGAGATATTCTGAACAGCGTTTTGAGCGACCCAGAATGCTGGGCTGCTCTTGACGCACCTGTTGAGGTTGCAGAAGAACTTATCTTCAAGATTGTAGGTGATAGATATGCATAAAATCGGGTCTTTATGGTTTTCGCATAAAAAGTGTAGTGTCGAGGAACTTGCGGAGATAGCAGAGCGCTTGGATCCGAATATATTCGCAGGAGACCCACGCGTGAGCGGTTATGTAGTTATAAAGACGTGTAATCGTGTGGAAGCGTATATCAGTTCGGAGAACGCATGGGCGGTTTTAGAGGACGTCGTTAATAGACTGAAATTGCGAAAAAGCGGGATTTTCGTGGGTAAAGATGCATTAGAGCATCTTATGCGGGTCGCATGCGGGCTTGAAGCAATGATAGTGGGAGAGGACCAGATTCTGGGACAGATAAAAAAGTGCTATCTGGAAAGCAAGAAAGAAGGGATAATTGACAGTCTTCTGGACATGGCGTTCGACAGAGCGATAAAAGTGGCGAAGAGAGCGAGAAGTGAAACGAGAATAAACGAAGGCTCGGTTTCTATTGGGTCTGCTGCGGTTGAGCTTGCAGAGGACATAACTGACGGGTTGGAAGAAAAAAGCATTCTTGTAATTGGTGCGGGAGAAATGGGAACGATGGTAGCAAGAGCTATATCCGAAAAAAACCTTAAAGCTATGTTCATTGCCAATCGGACATACGAAAAAGCGAAGAAGCTTGCAGAAGAGGTTGACGGTAAGGCGGCTAAACTGGATGAAAGTGAGAGGTGTCTCTCCGTTTGTGACGTTGCTATAAGCACTACGTCTGCGCCTCATTATATCCTGGATTATGATTTGATGAAACGCGTAATGGAGCATCGTAGAAATGATAACGTCCTTCTCATTATAGACATCGCGAATCCGAGGGATGTGGAGGAGAGGGTAGGCGAATTAGAAGGGGTAGAGTTGTATAACCTGGACAGTTTATACGAGATAAGTGTGGATAACCTGAAAAGGAGGCTTTCTGAAGTTGATAACGTTGAAATAATAATAGAGAAAGAGATAGAACTGTTTAAAAATATTTTAAAGCGTAAAGAGGTTGAAAGGCTTATCGCAATGATATATGAACATGGGTCTCGAATAAGGGAGGATGAGAAAAAGAGGGCGATTAGCTATATGGAGAAAGGAAGAGACCCGAAAGAGGTATTGGAAGATTTCTCGCATGCGGTAGTATCTAAAACTCTTCACTTACCCACAAAGATACTC
>JANJFQ010000128.1 GCA_025435355.1 Candidatus Methanophagales archaeon
TTCGAAAGAAAGCCGCAAAAGCTCTTGGTAATATCGGAGATGCACGAGCGTTAAAGCCCCTCTTTCAGGCTTTGCAGGATAATGCTAGCGAAGTTCGAAAGAAAGCCGCAAAAGCTCTTGACAAACTGGGCTGGAAGCCGGGAGATGATTCTGAAAGAGTCCACTACTTACTTGCAAAGAAAAAGTGGGCTGAATTGGTAATAGTAGGGGCATCCGCAGTAAAACCCCTCATACAAGCTCTGGAGGATACTGATAGCGAGGTTCGAAAGGGCGCAGCAGAAGCACTTGGGAAGATAGGAGATACAAGAGCGGTAGGTCCTCTCGTTCACGCTTTAAAGTACGAAATAACGCTTCCCTCCAGCAGGCTCGCCGTTCAAGAAGCGATGAAAGATGCATTAGCTAAGCTCGAAGGGAGAAAGTAGCTTTGGCTGGTTTAGGACGCCACTCTATTCAGGACGTGAAGAAACGCAGTAGATTGCATTCCCCAATGGTAATACAAGGACGGGCATTAACGGTGAGCAGAACACAAATAGACTTGGCAATGGATTTTGTGTAAAAATGCAGGATTCCTTTCTGAGGTTTTATGGTATCGTTATACTTACAGCTTATCGAAAAACCATTTACTTTATATACCATGCCCGCCTTAGTGACATCTTCGACGCACTAATAAAGAAAGAGGCAAAAGATATGGCTATAAAGATTAAATATGGGTTTACTTGTACGCTCTGCTTGTTCCTGTTACTTACAGGGGTATTTATGGGAGTGGTAGCAGCGCAAGAAGCAGCAGCAGAGGTTGGAGCAATTACGGACAGGTCGTGGATAGCAATGGCCTCAGGTATTGCAATAGGACTCTCGGCGTTGGGCGCCGGTCATGCAGTAGCAGCTACCGGAGTAGCAGCAGCCGGAGCTACGGCGGAGAAGCCTGAACTGTCAGGAAGAGTGTTGATTTACGTTGCTCTTGGAGAAGCAATCGCAATATACGGGCTGTTGATCGCTTTCATGCTCTGGACGAAGATATAATAGCGCAGAGTGCTCAATGTAACGGTAATGTACAAGTCAACATTGACCGGCCAACGAGGAATTTTTGCAAATAATCTTTGGCTTGCTTCGGCCAAATATCCTTTTGATTTTTCCTCAGGGTTTAAAAACCTAGTGGAGTGCAAGGTGGCAAGTTATTTATATACCCCTGCTTTTGGATTGTACGAACGACAAAACGAACGGAGGGAACGAAAATATGACACAGGCAAAGTACGGCGATACCGTTAAGGTGCACTACACGGGTAAGTTAGATGATGGTACGATATTTGATTCCTCTTTTGATAGCGATCCGCTGGAATTTACCATCGGTGAGGGTCACGTAATCCAGGGCTTTGAACAAGCGGTCGTCGGGATGGATCTGAATGAAACAAAAACAGTCAAAATCCCTGTGGATAAGGCGTATGGCCCGCGCCGTGATGATCTGGTAGTGGTTGTGAATCGAAATCAACTTCCTGCAGATTTGAAACCTGAGATCGGGGAACAGTTAGAAGGCCGTCAACCGGATGGTAACATAGTTGTAGCCACGGTGGTCGACGTTTCCGAATCGAGCGTGACATTAGATGCCAACCATCTCTTGGCAGGAAAAGATCTCACGTTTGATATTCAGCTCGTAGAGATCCGTTAGTTAACCATTTTGCCTCTCAGATTTACCGTATTTGGTAATAAGCATTATTCAATGCCGAGCCATCCTAAAATCGTATAATTCACAACATACAGGATTATTCACGTGCCTATGTAGGACACGAAGGCCCGGAAAGAGGTCCACAGACTTCGCAAACTGCGGCAATAATAAGAAGATCTCTATGATGCTTTACGTCAGATTGATTTCTCGCGGTATAGATAAGACCCACGCAGCTCCCCCAGCGCAATAATATCTGATCAGAGTTATAAATTCAGGAATCTTGTAGTTTTTTCTCGACTATGTCTTGTATCTCTTGTGATACTTCTTCCTTCGCTCTATCGCCAGCCAGAATGAACGTATTGTCAAAGTAACCTTTAAGTGCTAAGTACTGTTCCCGGACTTTCTCTAACCGCTTTTCCTCCTCGAACAGTTCGATGTTGTCTCGGTTTCTGATAATTCGATCCAAACACACTCGTGGCGGTGTGTCAATAATAAACGTGAGATTCGGCTTTCTAAATCGCGAATTGATCTGCTTTAAAAACTCGATATCGTTATCCACCGAGCCAAACGCTAACGATGACAGAATATACCGATCTGAGAGGATAATTTTATGCGCACTTAACGCAGGTTCAATCTCGTTCTCCAAGTGCTCTGCACGATCCACTGGTCTTCTCTTGTTTTTTCTGTTTCAGATCTTGAACAATATAGAAAGCAAAAGCGATGGTAATTTATAGTAGCACATACTTATTGACACAAGGGTTAACAAAGAAGGGAAACAAAATGAGCACAGGAAGAATGCCTTTTATTGTTTTTGAAGGATTGGATGGGTCTGGACTCTCAACGCAGGCTTTTGAACTGAAAAAATGGTTGGAAAAGAAAGAATATGAGGTTTACTTAACAAAAGAGCCGACCGATGGTCTAATTGGCTCATTGATAAGAGGGGTTTTGAGAAAAGAATTGAAGGTAGATGCAAAAACTTTCGCCTTGTTATTCGCAGCTGATAGAATGTTACATATTAATAATACTATTTTGCCCCTTTTAAATGATGGTGTGATTGTAATATCGGATAGATATCGGCTATCCTCTTATGCATTTCAATCATTAGAACTTGACTTAGATTGGCTAAAAAAAATCAACGAAAAGAGTATTACACCAGACTTGACATTTATAATCGATAATCCCCCGCTAATCTGCGTGAGAAGAATCCAAAAACAGAGATTCCACATAGAATTATATGAAGAGATTGAAAAACTTGAAAAAATTCGAGAGAGTTATCATAAATTAGCAAAAGAGGAGAGTAACACATTTTTAATAGACGGGAATAGACCAATTAAAGCGGTAAGCAACGAAATTATTAAGAGGATTAATGATTCAAAAATATTAAAAGGTTTAGTTACAAATTCAACTCAACTTCCGTTCATATGAAACGCCTGATAGGTGAACAACATGGAAATACTGGTAGATGAGGAATTGAAAGAAGTGTTAGGCACCATAATAATAAACGGCGATAAAAAGCAGGTCCAACCAGCTTCATACGATTTGAGGGTAGGTAAAGAAATTTATTTGCCAGAAAGAGGAGAACGGAAAGAGATTAAAGAAGGGGACATTGAACATTTACAACCTTTCGAAAGCGCCTTGATAAAAACAATTGAGGAAATAAAGTTGCCAAAAAATATGGTCGGATTGATGCAGCCGCGCTCAAAACTTTCAACCCGCGGCTTGATATATACTGGAGGATCTATCGACCCTGGTTACGAGGGTTGTTTATGGATAAGCATAAGAAATATGGCCCCAAGATATGAAGAAATAGCATTTGGGCAGCCAATCGCTTCATGTCAGCTTATCAAGTTTGAAGACGGTAAAAAGGTCATAAAAGGTTATGCGGAAGAACATGGACGGATAGAGACTTTATCAGAAGATAGAAGGCCCCCAATGCCAGAAAGAACGTTATATGACTGGATTAAAATGAGCAGCAAATTAGATGAAGTTGGCAAAGAAGTTGGTACAATTAAATCAACGGTTGATAACATTAACAAAGGATTATACGGGCTAGTCTACGCGGCAATCGCAGGAATCATGGCAGGATTGATAATAGTACTATTCCAATTTTTATTGACGACGGGTAATTAATAATATCGGTCAGTAAAAGCCTTTGGAGAAATTATATAACGAAGTCGGTTCCTTGGTCAGCGTAACCTCTCGGTTCGTATCGCGTAAGTACTCTGCTAAAAGCGCCGCCTGTGTTGACAATCCTGCACCGTCTAAGCCTTCAAATACTATGAGAATCTCCTCTTCACCAGTCATGCTCTTCCCTTCGCACCAGGCCCACTTCCTCATAGCAGGTTCCTACATTTAAATCTTGCTCTCTCTTCACTGAACAAGGCCATTGGAGCAGGTCCTTTTCTAGGAATATAGACAGATGTGCTTGCCCTCAGCAAACGGAAATGGCGATTTCCTCTCCGACAAATTCTTCTTTATCAATGGTAGCTACGCAAACGACTCGATCCGCCCCCCCGTAGTAGATGTAGTATTTATCCTTCACTTCACAGGCCCCGCACGCAAAGACAACGCGCGGAACTTCTCCTCGTATTTCGTAGTACATCTCTGGTTGGAGTATCGGATCAGGATACCGATATAACAGTTTTGAAGGGCCTTCCAGGCAGAGTATCGCTGCTCCCAAACGATATACCTCATTCTCGTCGACAGCATGATATATAAGCAGCCAGCCTTTCTCCGTCTTTATGGGCGGCACACTGGCACCAATCTTCCCGCTCTCCCAGGTTCCTTTACCGAGCGGTGCCATAATCTCTCGCTGTCCATACCACTCAGCCAAATTATCTGAATACGCAATCCAGATACCCATGGGCTCCTTATCCATTGGTCTATGAAGCATCACGAATTTATCATCGATCTTCTCAGGAAAGAGGACAGCATCTTTGTTATTCATTTCTGGCCAGTCCACCCTATAGCGTTCCCATTCGAGAAAGTTAGTTGTACTGGCTATACCGATCCGTACTCCTCTCTCAGAATACGCGGTGTACGTCATAAAATAGCGATCCTCAATCTTTACGAGCCGTGGATCCTCACAGCCCCGTGGTTCCAATATCAGTTTTGGCGTGAAAACCGGTTTGTCAAAGCGGAAGAAGTTGAAGCCGTCAGTACTCACCGCATAGCCGATTCGTGAAATCCCATCTCGCCCCATAGCCCTATAGAGGAGGTGAAATAAACCGTGATCATAAATAGCCGCGGGATTGAAAACATT
>JANJFQ010000034.1 GCA_025435355.1 Candidatus Methanophagales archaeon
AGTCGCTGTCTTCTTGCTATGGCTTATTGTTCTTGTAGTAAGTCTGATCTCTGCGACTTTAGGCGCCATACCATATATCGGAGGGCTAATAATCGTAATATTATCTGTTATTGTTATTGAACCTTTAACCGTTATATGGTGGAGCAGATTGTATTTGAGCATGGTAGAATCTGCTGAAGAATAAACCACCATACGGTCGTGTTTGGGACATACAATCGTACCACTTCATTTGACATGGATTTAGGTGCATCCACAACTTCAATACAAAAAATTAATTTTTGGGATTTTAGCGATTGCAGTGGTAGCCATGATAGGAATTGGTTTGTTTAGTTTTTTGTGAATGCTTTACATTAACCTCTGATGGAGAAACAGTAGAGGTGTGGTATGGTTCGATGTCTGAGGATGACGGAACCAAAAGGCCTCGGGTAAGTGTAGAAGCAGGCTTTGAGAAAGGCGAGTGTAAATGGCCAACAGAAGTAGAGCAGCCATATTTTATCTTAGGTCCCTGTGTAATCCCCCTCTCCAAGCATTGCGGAAACGAAGGGCAGTGCAACTGCTATTGTTACAACTTTACTCGATCCAAACCCGATATCCAAGAAGAGAAGGCACCAATATAAAGAAGGGGGCGATAAAATAAAAAAGATAAATAAAATGGGGGGCTGAATAATAAAATATGTTAGCCAGTGGTGATTGAATGACATACGTGAATATGAAAGAGAAAAATGGGGAACACCCTTTCGGTGACACTGGGCAGTTGATATCGCTTGGGATGTTTGTGGTCGTTTGGATAGGCGATTCATTCTTCCTGCGCCAATCGACATTTCTGTCGAATTACGTGCCGCTGTATGTTCGTCTAGTCATTTTAGGTCTTGCGCTTATCACGGCGGTGTATCTTTTCAGGTCAGGCCATGTTGTAGTCAGTCATGAGCAGCGGCCTAACAGCATGGTAACAACTGGGGCCTTTCGGTATGTGAGACACCCTTTGTATTTGGCAAGCGTCTTGACTTATCTCGGACTGACGGTTTCTACACTATCGCTTTTCTCCCTTGCGATACTTGTGGGGATATTCATTTTTCACAATTACATAGCAAGCTATGAAGAAGGATTACTGGAGGCGAAATTTGGAGAAGAATACAGAGAGTATAAGAAGAAAACGGGGAAGTGGATACCGAAAATTGGGAAAAACTGATGACTAAAAAGATATAAACAGAAATAAAATAATAATTAATTTATGAAAGTGTGAAAAATGATAGAAGTAAAAGGTCTAACAAAGGAATTTAATGGAGTAACTGCTCTAAATGGCGTTAGTTTCCAAGTGAATGAAGGAGAAGTATTTGCATACCTTGGCCCAAATGGTGCTGGCAAGACAACTACCGTAAACATCTTAGCCACTCTGTTAACGCCTACATCAGGCAAAGCAACGGTGGCGGGCTATGATGTTACTAAAAAATCCTCAACATTGGAGGATATTTACTTCGCAGTAATAGGAGTATGAGAACTATGAATAGTGTAATAGCAGAAATTGGAAAGAAGGAGCTGAAAACAACTTTTAGATCAAAGAGCATTATCATTCCTTTGTTGATGGGGATAGGAATTCCTCTTTTCGCATGCCTCCCTGTAACACTTCAGCTTGCAGCTGAAGGATCAGAACTCATATATGCACCACTTTTATTCCTTCAAGTACTCCCTGCCGTAATTATTACAGCCCTTGTAGGACTGAATGCCTTTTCAAACGAGATAAACTGGAGAACGATAAAATCTTTACTCGTTGCTCCAGTCTCAGAGAAAGAGATCTTCATTGGAAAGAGTTTGGCATGTATCGTTACCGGATTGATAGTAGAAGCGTGCTTGGCTGTAATAATTCTTATTCTTCTTCCAATCGCAGTGGATATACCTATACTGATCATATTGCTGGCAATAGGGCCACTCATAGTGATGTTTGCTACCTTCATGATTATCGCAGTGACATCAAGATTTCCGAGTTCTGCAGCTGCAGGCGTAGGTGCAGCTTCATTTATTCCTATGATAGCAATATCGGCTGTTTTCTTCCTCTGTTTTTTCTTGCAAATATTGCTTCAAATGAACCCACTCGCAATGCAAGTAATGCTAGCACTCATCATTGCCGCACTCGCGTTTGTAACTTATTTCATTGCTACAAAATGGTTCAACAGGGAGAGGTTAGTAACTGGTCTTTAATGGAAGTGAAAACTATGAGAATACCAGAGAGCTATGAGCGTCCCGAAGCCGACTCTTCGGAATGCTTCGCATTCCTCATCTCTATCGGGAGCGTATAACAGCGGATATGAGGCTACAGCCTTCGGCTTTCGCTCAAATCCTCGCTTCACTCGGACTTCTCATATCTGCAAATCGTCAGACTGTGTGAAAAGTAACTTAAATTTACCCCTCAGGGTCCCACATAGCATGAATCAAAATTCCGGTTATGCAACACCATTTTGTTGCATCCAAACCAAGCCCTCTCCATTCATCAAAAAAAGAGCAGAATAATATCACACAGCAAAAATCAGACCTTTCAGTCCAACTATATTCATTACCCGCCTGATATTATAAGGACAAATTCCCTGCATACCCTCTTTATAGCATCACGATTCTCCTTCCTAAAATCCGCAATGGTTTTAAAATCAGGAATGAGTTTTTTAAGCAGCCACATCAGCTCTATTGTTTACAACGGTTTTAGTTCGCAAGGTGCAGCAGATAACCTCTCGGGAATGGAGAGCGTGAAGGTGAATGGAACGGTCTGTAACACAGGAGATAAAGAGGCAAAAAACGTAACGGTAACCGTAGTATTTACAGATACCGCACACGACAAAGTAGTTAAAAAACAGTGGAAGAGGGAATAGATTTGTTTACAGCAAAGGAGCAATACGTAGAATTTGAGGTCGAATATTTAAGAGAGCCAACCATACCAAAAACAGTAGTGGACGTGACAATTCAGGTAGATTGGGAGGAGGATGAGCAATTAAAAACTAAGACAATGCCCCAACAAGGGAGGTCTATTGAAACAGAAAAACCCGAAGTGGCTCTGAGTGTTTATGAATTATTAGAAAATCCTGTGTATGACACGGAAGTTACGATTTATGGAGCGGTAAGTTTGTTAGGTGAATCCTATGGAAAAGTAAGTCTGTTAAGTGAATCGTGTTTTGATCTGATTTCTTATATATCCTCCAGTCATACAGTTGGAGTAACCGTGTGGTATAATTTAATGGTAGAGGATGACGGAACAAAAAGACCTTCGGTAAGTGTAGAAGGAATTGAAATTGGTGACTGGGTTATTGTAACTGGTGAACTCAGGTCAAGTACAGGAGAAGATCCAAGCACTACTTTCTGGGTTAGTAATATCGAAAAAACAGATATCGTAGCTATTAATTTTAATTTCTCTTCTGTGGAAGACTGCAAATCAGCATGCATAGAAATAGGTTATAACGAAGGCGATTGTAAGTGGCCAAAAGAAGCGGAATCATCATACATTAATTTTGGTTCTTGTCTCATTCAAAACTCCAGACATTGCGGAAACGAGGGACAGTGCAACTGCTACTGTTGGTACAGTTATGATAGTTCACATGCTCCCGAACCACGGGTATTAAAAAATGAAAAATAAAATTTTAACCTTTGAATTGACAACACAATATTCTGATGGCTATAACAGGTAATCTGGACGTAAAGGGCGGAAACATCATCTCGCTACCTGTGTTAATGGGACAGAATGACATAAGCCTTGGTGAGAAGTTACTACCCGAAGCCCTAAAAAAGAAGATAGGAGTGGACAAATGCCTTTTCTCTAAAATCTTCCATATGTTTCCTTCCGCTTCCACACCTGCTTTATGGGATGCTATAATCCATAGCAAACCTTATCCCATTAAAGCGATGTTTGTTATGGCTGCAAATCCAGTATTAACCTGTGCAAACTCGAATGTCGTTGAAGAGGCATTGAGAAAGTTGGACATCCTCGCAGTCGCCGACATATTTATGACGCCAACCGCCGAGCTTGCAGACATCGTCCTTCCGGCATGCACCTTCCTTGAAAAGACCCGCTATGCGACATACAGCACTCATGCTGACCATAGCTGGAATGCCCGCTCACGAATTGTCCTCAGTCCAAAAGTTGTTGAACCCTTATACGAATCCTGGTCAGACTGGAAAATAATCTGTGAACTTGGTAAAAAGATGGGTTACGCCGAATGGTTCACATGGAAAACCAGAGAAGAAGCCATTGACTACGAGTTAGAGCCACTTGGTATTACCTGTAAGAAGCTAAGGGCTCATCCAGAAGGAATAATCATTCCTCTTCCTCCTCTACTGTACAAAAAGTTCAGCGGATTTTTTGGCGAAATCTTGCAGAGCATACTCAAAATAACGAAGTTTAAGGATTATCCTGAGATGTACAGAAAATATGAAGGGTTTTTAGAAGGTTTTTTGACGCCATCTAAGAAAGTAGAGCTCTATTCAGAGCGTTTGGAAGGGCTGGGTTATGATCCCCTGCCAGTGTATAGGGAGCCGGCTGAAAGCCCGGTTTCACGATCTGACATAGCAAAAGAATACCCCCTCATAGTGATAACCGGGTCGAAATTGGAGATGTACACTCATTCCATGATGCGTAACATTCCCCCACTGGGAGAGCAATTGCAACGTCTTAACCGACAATAAAGTCTGCGACCCTATCACCGGATCCACTGGGCTAAAATCGTTGTTGTGCAAGGTAGAAAAAAACTAAAATAATTTGTAAAATAAAAATATCGATTGTTGCTGCTATTTGCACTTTTGGTCTGGCAGTAGTTTTTAAAAATGTGTTACATGAGGAACTAAATTTAATCACAATGATTTCTCCCGTAATTATGTTTCTTGTTTACACCTGGAGTAAGGATGTGAAATCAAAATACAACATTGCCAACGTTTGGATGAGCGCAATTATATTAATCACAATAGCGATTGTTGTATTATATACTATTTAATAAGGAACTGAAATGGATAATGAAAATAGCATAGAAAACAGGAGGAATTTACCATGACTTTGATAAAACGACATCCATTCGCTGCTTTTGTTGTAATTGCCTACGCAATCTCTTGGATTCTGTGGATTCCGTCTTTTGTGCCTGGCCCTTATTGTCCAACAATTTGCCTGTGATTTTCCAGAGAGAGTGTGCAAATTGATGATTGTCGATAGTTTCAGTGAGGTCCGTACTTTTGCGGAAAAGCTTGCAGGGTGGATGCAGTGGTTGACAATAAAAGTGGCTCCTGGACTCCTCAGCAAATCACTCGAATCGGCATACAAGGGTCCAAATAAAGCACAAGCTCTACAATATTTTCAAGAAGCTTATTCCCGGATGGATAAGAAGCAACTCCTATATGCAAGAGCGGAAGTAAATCGGTTCAATATTATAAATTTTTGTTCAATGATAGATTAATCGTCAGGTTTATCAGCCTTTTCGTGATTGGCGCAATTCTCTTCACGCTGGTATGGTATCTAAGTTACCACTTCTTACCCGAAGGACTCTTGCGTGGCAAGACTGGCGCAGCAATTATTGTAGAATCTGATGCAGCACCCACCATGTTCGAAGAATGGGGCAAGATTGTGTTGTATAATCTTGGAGCTTTATTGGTAATCGTCCTGCTCAACCTTATTCGGTATCTAGACCGTTTTCCACTTGGCTACGTAACGCCTCTTGGCTTGATTGCTCTCTATGCTGTCTTTTTGGGAACGAACTCATTTTCCATGCCGATGGCGGAGCCGATGGCGCCATCATTAGCAATAATCGGGCGCGGCGGACCATACGAGATGATTGCCTATATGCTTGTGGCAGTTGCAACTTACAACCAGTCCCGCTTTGCACTCACGGAAGACATGCACAGCTTGAAAGACATCCACCGTATTGATCCGGTTCCAAGGCTATCGTTAGAACAATGGGCCGGAATTGGGCTTGCAATTGCATTGATTCTCCTGGCCGGATGGCGTGAAGCAGCTATGATTATGGCATTATAGAAAGTGCAGATGAACCTCTAAGTTGATTGTGACCTACTTGTTTATCAGCAATCTGAGCAATTATCACGTGAGCGATTTACTGCGGAGTGGGAACGAGACAGTGGTGAGTTCTCGGTTATAACCGTCCCCGCAGCAATAATAAGCCTTAAAACATTCGCAAGGATTCAAAAAGATGCGGAGAAAATATTAGGTGAGGAAGGTGCTGCGGTGCTATTATACGAAGCCGGTAAAGACGCAGGTAAAACATGGATTTCTCGTTTTCACGAGGAGTGGAAGTTAAAAGAGGCTGAGAATGAATTTATTGCGGTCAATCCCTGAGTACTTTGCTTAAATCTTCATAAAACCGTATCAATAACTTGGTCACCTCGATGTCCTCGTTCAACGTAAACGTTCTTATTTGCTTGCCTACTTTGCCTTCTTTCACAATGTTCAGTTTTAAAAGCGGCTCGATTACGCGTGCAACACTGGAGTGAGAAAGCCCGGTATCCTCTGCAATGCCGGACAGATACGTTGTCGTGTCACGATTTCTTATTAAATACTCTAACACAACCGTCTGTGCGTTTCCCCCAAATATCTTTTCGAGTTCCTTCATGTGTAAACCTTTAGCGTATCTATATTTAAAACTATCCGTTTTTAGTAAAGTTTAGTGATAAATAGTTAAATATGTTATTATTAGGCATTAGCTATATTTTATATTTTTCGGTTTTACGAAAAATCGTAAAGCTTAAATAGGGATACTTGTATATTTATAAATAGACTCGTCGAAAAAAGGCGAAGCTTGGAATAAAAAAGGGGCAAAGAAGAAGCGATGAAAAAAGAAGAAGAAAATAAAGAGAGGTGAAATGGAAAAAAAATGAATGAAAAAAATCTGGTAGAATTGCGAATACCGACAGAAGAAGTTGAGAATATAGATGAACTCGTTAGAGAGGGATATTATAGAAGCAGAAGTGATGCAATCAGAGATATAATCAGGCGCGGAGCGGTTCATGTTAGGGCAAGATACCCATTACACGCAAGGAATGAAAACCGAAAGGGAGCGGTAGAAGAGAAAGAAACGACAAAGAACAATTTAGTGCCAACATTAACAGTCATAGTCGAACGTATATATGAAAAACACTTTGTATAGAATGGGAGGAGAAAAATGATAGAAGTCTTGACAAATCCGAACGAATTTTTTGAAGCGAGGGTGAAGGGGGAGGAGAGTTTAAGGATACCGGTGCTTATCGTCCTGGTAAGTGGGCTAATCGGCGGCATATCCGCTTTTTTAATGGCGGGTATATCACTTGAAATGCTCAGTGAAACGCTTCCGCCGGAGGCTCTGGGTATTGCTTCGACGATTGGAGGCATAAGTGCTTTCTTCGGTGCAGTGATTGTTTCTCTCATCTTCTGGGTAGTCATTGCCGCTATATTCTTTGGCATATCGTCCATATTCAAAGGTGAGGGGAACTTCAAGAGGACGCTTGAGTTCGTTGGATACGGATTTATACCGATGATATTTAGTGCAATAATAAGTGCAGTGCTCATCTACAATTTTCTTTCAACGGTGCAGATTCCCGTGGTAACGGACCCAGCAGAGATTAGAGAAGCACTCGAACCACTGCTGAAAGACCCGATGATGCAGCTTTCTTCTTTTATAGGCATTCTCTTCATGCTGTGGAGTGCGAACATCTGGATATTCGGGCTGAAACATGCAAGGAATCTCTCGACGAAGAACGCATTGATTACTGTGGGTATTCCAGTAGCTGCTTACGTCCTGTATACGATATACCAGTTAGGGGTGATGTGAAAGATGAAACTACTCCCTCTTTTTCTTTTTTTAGTATTGTTCGTGGCGGGAATATCTGGCGCATACGCGGTGGAAGAGCAAATGTCATCGGTCATGATTACCAGCTACCAAATAAGTCCGGAAGTGCTCATGCGCAATGACGTTGGCACGGTAACCGTAACAGTAAAGAACATGGAATCAGTGAAAAGCATAAACATCAAAGAGGCACGGATGTTGGGCAGGGACATCAAAGTGTTGAGCGACTTTTACTTCAACGTCGGGCGATTAGGACCCGGAGAAAGCCTGAATCTATCTTTCACCATAAAGGCAGGCTACACCGATGGCATATACTATCCAAAAGTATTGGTAGAGGCGGAAGGTGCTCAGAACATAAGATATCGCACTCAGGTGAAGGTGGACAGCACTCCATTAACCATCGGCGTTAAGGACATTCAAGAGGACATATTTAAAGGAGAACGAGCAAGAATCGAGCTCGTTGTCGGCAATCCCAGACCGAACACCGTTACAGCCGTGAAAATCGTTACCGATGCGAAAGAAGTGATACCTTCTGAAGTCTTCATAGGAGCGCTATCATCAGACGAATCAAAAGTTGCTTCTTTTAACTTCACACCACAAACGAAGGGTGCTCATGCCATTAACTTTAAGTTGGCGTTTAAAAATGGCGATAACCACCATTCAGCCGATTTAAGCGTTCCCTTGAACGTCACGGAGAGCAAAAAGAGCGCGGAACTCATCCTCACGGGGCTTGAAGTGGAATCCATGCCTGGAATGAACGTGTATAAAATCACCGGCGACATAAACAACGCAGGCTTAGAAGAGGCAAAGAGCGTGGTTATGAAGGTAGGCGATGCCGAAGGCATAGAAGCAGTACATCCATACAAAGCCTATTTCGTGGGCTTGCTCAGTCCTGACGACTTCAGCAGTTTTGAACTCGACGTAAAAGTGGGAGAAAATGTGACGCAGGTGCCGCTTATCATAGAATACAAAGATGAGGATGGGATTCTGTTCTCGAAGACCGAATACATCTCGATTGAACGCCGCCAGGGAACGACAAGTTCTGGTGAGTTGCCTGTTTCGATGGTGATTTTAGGAGTTGTGATTGCGATACTCGTTATTGGGCTGATTGCATATTCGTGGAAGAAGAGATGAAAGTGGTGGAGCTTGTAGAGGTAACGAAGGTTTATGAACTTCCTCGTGGGAGCATAAAAGCGCTGGATAACGTGACTGCGGGCATAGAAGCTGGTGAGTTTATTTCTATTATGGGGCCTTCAGGCTCTGGAAAGACAACTTTTCTCAACATCATCGGATGTCTGGACGTGCCGACAAGCGGTGAGGTCCTCATAGGTAATGAAAAAGTTAACGGGCTGAGTGATGACCAATTGACGAAGCTAAGGCGGGATAAAATCGGGTTCGTATTTCAGCAGTTTAACCTTATACCTACGTTAACTGCGCTGGAGAACATAGAGTATCCAATGATACTGAAGGGCGTGAACGGGCACGAGGAAAGGAGTAAGGAATTCCTGCGGTCCGTGGGATTGGATGAACAACTGGGAGAGAACAAACCAAACGAACTTTCAGGTGGCGAACAGCAGCGCGTTGCAATCGCCCGTGCATTGGCAAACGATCCGGATATAATCCTCGCTGATGAGCCCACTGGCAATTTGGACTCGAAGACGAGCAAAGACATCATGCAACTCTTGCAAGCGACGAATGAGCGTGGGAAAACAATTATCGTGGTGACACACGACCCGCTGGTTGCGGGCTATACGAGCAGGACTTTCAGACTTGTGGACGGGAGGGTGGATAGAGTAGGAGTATAGAACCACGAGATTAACGAATGACGATACAAGATGCAAGATGCAAGATACAGGATCAAATAAGTTCTTGTGGGAATCTGTGTAATCTGTGGTTAAAAAGAGCATTAAAATGATATTTTTTGAGTTTGCGAAAAGGAACCTTGCAAGACATAAGTTCAGGTCCGTGCTCGCAGTCATCGGAATTGTAATAGGCGTGATGGCAATAACGGCACTTGGTATCCTCGGAAACAGTGTTCGACTCGCGGCTTCAGAGCAGTTGTACATGATTGGAAATGAGGTTGTAGTCTTCCCGTATGGCGAAGAGGCAGTTTCAGAGGATAATTTCAAGCTAATAGAGAAAACCGCGGATGTTGCTATCCCAATCAACTCAATGGTGGATAAAGTAGTTTTAAACGGAGAATCGGAACTTGTAATGATATATGGGATGCGTAGCGAGGACGTTTCGAAACTTTTAGAGAAAGAGGATGGACAGTTTCTTAAACACGGCTCTTTAAACTGTTTGGTCGGGTCAAGACTCGCGGACAATTATGAGCTGCGAGTAGGGGAAAGGGCAACAATAAAAAGTCAGAAGCCAAGAATCGTTGGAATCCTAAAGGAGAGAGGAATGGGATTCGATATAAATCCCGATAACGCTATAATTGTCTCCGATAAGATGTTTTCCTCGTTATACAACTCATCCGGATACAACCTTGTGGTTGTGAAAGTAGGGAAAATAGAGGAAGTGGAAGAAGTAAGGAAGGATATTGAAGACCGATTGAACAAGAAAGAGAAGGTTGTAATGGTGATGGAGCTGAAGCAGATAGTGGAAGGTATAAAGGAATTCTTTAATATATTATCCATGTTTCTCATTGGAATAGGCTCTATTTCGCTCGTGGTCGCAGGCGTAAGTATCCTTAATGTGATGATGATGTCAACGGTGGAGCGAACGAAAGAAATCGGCGTGATGCGCGCAATAGGCACGTCTAAAAGCGGGATACTTCGCATGTTCCTGTTTGAATCATTGATTCTCGGAACTATTGGAGGAGTCATAGGAGCGATTTTTGGCTTTGGCGTTGGGTTCCTGGTGGACGTTTTGATTTTAAAAGAAGCATCTTATCTGTTTGCACCTTCGAGCATCTTCTATGTATTCGTTGGTATAGCTTTCGGAATCGGAACGAGCGTGCTAAGCGGGCTTTACCCCGCATGGCGTGCTTCAAGATTAAAACCGATAGAAGCGTTGCGGTATGAGTAACAATATCGAAAAAAACCGAAAGCTTTTTAAGTAGAGCTTCAAAACGTTGAACCATGGTTATGGAAATGGTGTTGCTGTCCGCCCTTGCGGGTGTCGCCGTGTTGTTCGCTTTGGGTGTTTTGATCAGCAAAGATAACTTTTACTCTTCTCTGTTCATGTCCGCGGCATTGATCTTTATAGCAGTCGTTTATGCTATTTTCAATCTCCAGCCGGTTTTCGTTTTAATCGTGTTTATCTTCGTAGGTGCGATTGGTATAGTAACTGTGGCACTGGCGGCAACGTATAGGTCTGACCCCGAAAGACAATTTTCATGGGTATGGGCAGTGCCAGTGGTTATAACCGCTCTTGTCATCGGCTTCTCCATTTACAGTTACAATATGCTCAATTCGCAATCTGTGTCTTCCAGCACGATTGATTTTGAACTTATAAATTTTATATCCAACTCCGAATACCTCGTACTCATCTTATCTCTGGTGTCGCTCGTTGTACTTTTGCTGTTATCGGTTTTAAAAATGGGTGTAGGGGGGACTGAGAACTGAATGTTAGCGATTGATCTTATGAGTGCATCTATAATTTATGGTGCATCTTTTGCGATCCTCCTCATAGGATATCTTGCAGCGATTTCAAGTAAAGATGTAATCAGGCTTCTTATATCCCTGGAGCTGATGTTTGGTGCTGTGTTCCTGTCTCTAATCCCTCTTTTCTCTGCCCTTGCCTATCCCGCTTTTGGTGTAGCAATCATCACGATTTTCACGAGCAGCGGCGAGCTATTAGTCCTTATTGCCGCTATCGTAACGCTGGACAGGCAGAAGAAGGATATTCACACAAGCGCGATTACCATAGGGGGTGACAGAGTATGATTATGCTTTACGTCTTGCTCTTACCGTTACTTGTAGTATGTTTAGCGCCGCTTTTAACACCCAAGAAAGCGACGTATCTTTCATCGTTGTCCTTTATGCTACCCTTTTTTGCTATACTCTACTGTATCTTATTCAAGGGCTGTGATCCAATTCCTATAATGACGTTTTCCCCACCAATAGGCGAGATTTACCTTAACCTTGACTTTATATCACACGCGTTTGGACTTACCATTTGTATCGTTTCCGCAATGGTCGCGCTTTTCGCTCTGCCATACATGAAGCACAGGTTTGAGGAGATGGAACTCAATGTGGAAGGAGAGTTCAAGAAATACATATTCTTATACCAATTCTATGCTGCTTCGATGTTGTGGCTCGTGTACAGTGGAAATCTCATCCTTCTGTATGTTTTCCTGGAAATCGCGCTGATTACCGCTTTCCTCCTCATTTACTTCTATGGGTATGGTAATAGAAGGTGGGTGGGTCAATTATATCTGATTTGGAGTTTAATTGCAGGTGTGCTTACGTTGGCAGGGTTCCTAATAATCGGCATTGATAATAACACGCTTGCTCTTAGCACAGGAACCATTAAAGGAATAACTACTGTTGGAACGATCGCATGGATGTTTATCTTCGTAGGCATGGTAATAGAGCTTCCCGTATTAGGACCGCATGTATGGCTTCCATGGGCACATGCAGAGGCTCCTACGCCATTGAGTGCATTACTAAGCCCATTAACCGTGGGTCTGGCAGGGTACGTTTTGCTGAGGATTGCACTTATAGATTACTCCTTTATTGAGGTGTATCGAATGCCAATACTTGCTTATGCGATAATTTCAAGCATCTATGCGGGTTTTTCAGTCTTCAAGCAAACGGATTTCAAACGACTGTTAGCGTATTCCACGGTATCACAGATGGGATATATGTTGGCAGCACTCTGTCTTGGTCCTTTTGGGCTTATAGGCCTGGTTATCCAATACATGTCGCATGCTTTCGGAAAGTCAATCTTGTTCTCGAGCGCGGGTGGGATTATAGCGGTTCATCATGGTATGCGTGACGTTAATAAGATGGGCGGATTGCATGATTCCATACCGGCGATTTCAAATGCCGCCGTTGTCGGATTCCTGAACCTCGGAGGAATATTGACAATTGGCATGTTAGGGGAATTTTTCATATTAAGAGGTGTTGTAGAAACGTTCGGCTTAAATACCAAGAGCTTACCAATTCTCTTAGCTATGATCTTCATGTTCATCCTCTCGGTTTGGTACGGTTTCTATACGATACAAAAAATATTTTATGGTAAGCCGAAGGATACAAAAAGGCTTGAGATAAGCAGATACCTTTATGTGCCGCTATTTATAATCGGCATTATATCCGTGTTACTTCTGTTCCCACCACTGTCAACAGCATTGATTCCCGGAATTAAGTCTGTCATCTGGCAATTAATAGAGGGGCAAATAGCTGCCGGTATTATGGGGGGTGTTATGCCATGAACGAGTGGGTTTTCTTGCTGCTTTTCTTAGCTCCAGTTGTTAGCAGCATTCCTATTGTTTTAGCATACAAGAATAAGGAATGGACGGAGAAACTGCCTTATCTTTCTGTGTTCGGTATCTTTGTCTCGGTATTGATGAGCCTTCTTATATTCTTTGTCCTGGAAGGGCAATATCGTTACGATTGGATTCCTGATCTTGGAATAAACTTCGTCTTTATGTGCGATTATTTAAGCAGGTATATGGGTGTTATAACCGCAGTTATAGCGTTCTTCATCGCTGTTTACGGCCTGGACTATATGAAGGGGGATTACAGGCCAAGCTGGTACTGGTTCTTCTTCAATCTCTTCACGGCATCAATGCTTCTCGTGGTGTACAGCGATAATTTATTCCTGCTATTTGTAGGTTGGGAAGGGCTGGGAGCGGCGTCATGGGGGTTAATCGGGCACTGGTTCCGTGACGATGATGATATCGCATATGTGGGAGAAGCCGGAAGGAAGGTAGGACCGCTGGGGATGAGCTGGCCGCCGAGTTTTGGCGGATGGCGAGCGATCTCAACCATAAGATTTGGCGACGTGCCTATGTTTTTGGCAATCGCGGCGATATGGGCATTATCACCCACGCTAAATATATCTGAGATAGAATGGGGCACGCTTTTTGCAACTATTGGCGCTGCGGGAACAATAATTCTTATGCTTTGTATCCTCATGGGGCTGTTCACAAAATCAGCGCAGGTTCCGTTCAGCGAGTGGCTAATGACTGCGATGACAGGTCCCACAACCGTTAGCGCACTTCTGCACTCAGCGACCATGGTAGCAGCAGGTGCTTTTGTGTTCATCAAACTTACGTGGTATATTGAACCCTGGCACTTGCATGGTGTGCCTGGGCTCGAGAGTGTTTATGTGTTAGCTCTCTTCATCGGACTCATATCAGGATTGTATGGTGCGCTTGCAGGATCGGGTATGCTCGAGAGGAAGGTTCTACTCGCAGCATCCACGATGTCAAGTATTGGTTTGATGTTCGCAGCGGCAGCCGCTTCTTTTTGGATTCATGAAGAAATAGCGGGTATGAATTTGGCTTTGCTCGTTGCGTTCTGGTATATGGCAGTGCATGCGTTTGCAAAAGCGAGTTTATTCCTCGTAAGTGGTCATTTGATTCATGCCACACACAGCAGGTTCTTATGCGGTGGTCTCGAGTTCGGGAAGCGGATGACACCTGCATTTATCGTTACCATCATCGCTACCACCTTCCTCGTGGGAATGCCACCTTTTACCGCTTACTGGGTAAAGTCCGGGATGGACGAGGTCATGGAGCACCTGATTCATGATCTTGGCATTATACCGCTTATCCTTCTAATTCTTACATCTGTGGTTTATGCAGGGATTATGGCGAAGTTCCTCAGCCTGAACTTCATAAAAGGCGATAAACCGCAGCATGAGCATTTAGAAGGCGGAGGGTTAATGAAGGTCGGCTATATACTGATGGTCTCGGTGCTTTTTCTGTTGACCATTCTTATTTTTAAGAACGAAGAGACAGAGGGCTTTAGACAAGCAGGATATGCATCTGTATCCATCATGGTGGGCTTGGCAATACTACTTGCTTACGTAGTTGGATTAGTCAAACCAAGGATAAGCGCTCTTTCCAAACTCGGCACCTTCTTCAACGACCGGATGTATCTCCCCTTTGTTAACGATTATATTCTACCAAAAACAGGCTTTTTCGTCTCTCATCTCGTCAATGAGTATGGAAACAGGGGGATAGACGGACTCTTCAATACAAAGGTGATACCCGGTTTATTCGGTTGGATTTCAAGAAGAATCCGAGCTATTCAGACCGGATACCTTAGTAGGTACATCACTATCGTTCTTGGTATTGTGATGTTTATTCTCGTGATAGTGGCGGTAGGGGGGGTGTGGCTGTGATGGACGTGCCGATGATGATGCTTGGTGCTTTAGTAATTTTGACGCTTTGCTCCCTTTTATCCTTCAAATACCGCGATTTAGGGTTCTATGGTGCGATAGTGGCAATTATAATTGCATTTTTGGCTGTTTCACGTTCAGAACCCAATCTCATTTATTATAGTGCATTTATTTTTGCAATAGGTATCATCAACCTGTTCTCGCTTAAAGTGATAAAGAGCGTGATTCAAGGTGTGGACTACGGGTTGGTAGCGCTGATGGTACTTGCAACCCTGTACATTTTTACTACACAGGACCTTGCTATGATTCTAGTAGCATTTGTACTCGTTTCTGTGCCAACGTATATCCTGGTTATGATTCGAGAGGGTGGCGCAAACGTAGAGGTTGGTATCAAATATATTACTTTTATGGTTTTAGCAACCGTTCTGTTCTTAATGGGTGCATTGATTCTGTCATACACCAAAAGCTTGCCTGATGCGGGTCTTCTGTACCTATTTGGGTACGTGATGCTTGTCGTGGGTTTATGTATAGAAGTAGGAGTTGCACCGTTACACGAATGGGTTCCGGATGTATTCACAAGTGCGGACCCTATACCGATGTCCATCATCGCTTCTCTTGCAAAGATCGTTCCATTTATCGCAGCTTTGTGGATATTAATTTACACAGCCAGCAGTTTAACAGCATCAATAACAATCTTCACTGCCGTGCTCGCAGCTATATCTATGTTTACCGGTAATATAGGTGCTTTAACATCAAAGGAGCATGCAAGAGTGCTTGCTTACTCCACGGTTGCTAATATGGGTTATGTTTTAACCTGCCTGGTGGTAGTCATCAACCCAGAGCCAGAGTTCATCTGTTTTGCACTCGCAGGTGGGTTGCTCATGCTGTTTGCGAACGCAGCAGGAAAGATAGGGTTTTTCAATGCGATAAAGGGTGAAGGGGCTTTTTCACCGTTGATGTATCTGCTTGCTTTCTCTTTCATCGGCTTGCCACCGCTAATGGGATTCTGGGGAAAATTCTTTATTCTCTCCTCGCTGGTTAAAGTCGGGCTTTCCCTATTTGAAGCAGGGTACGTCTACATCGCATTAGCTGCAATTGTGGTTATAAATTCCGCAATTTCAGTTCCGTATTATCTGAGGCTCGCAAGGGAGCTTGGCGTTGGTTGGAAAGCGAATCTCACGAACTTCATTTGCATCGCCGCAGTAATAATAATTTTGATTACGGTTACATTTCTACCAGTAGATTGGTTCTTTAAAGGTATGGCGGTCATTGCTCAAACGATGGGTATTGCAATATGATAGAGGAGGAAAACGGAAAATGATAGAGAATGTTTTGATAATCGGAGTGTTGATATTGATTTGTGTGCTGACAGATGGGATTCTACTCTTGCTCGTAAAAATATTGCCCACGTATGATCCAACGGAGGTAAAAATGATGAGATGGGAAGCAGGGAACCCACCGATGAAATTCCCGAAATATACGCTTCCCATGCAGTATTTCGGGTACATGTTCCTGTTTATGGCAGCGGAACCAATAGTTGTCATTCTGCTCTTGTTCTCTGCATACCCGGTTAAAGGCTTTTCGGTGCTTCTACTGCTCTCTCTCTTGTTACTCCTACCTGCAATATATGTGGGCTATAAGATAGCGCTGGAAATGGCAGAGTCAAAAATAGAAAAAGTTAAATTATAGATAGATAGATAGAGAGGTGAAGAGAAAAAAGAATGGAAAATGAGAATGCGAATATACGCTTCCTCGATTCAGGACCCCTTGCCCCGTTTAAGAAATGGGCTGCGAAGTGGAGTTTATGGCCTTGCCA
>JANJFQ010000035.1 GCA_025435355.1 Candidatus Methanophagales archaeon
CAGATAATACACGAACTAAGCAAGAACGTATCAGGAGGAACAATTACCTGCACCTCGTTTGTGGATGCGAATGGAAAAACATACACAGATTGGATTCCAGCGATTAGATTGGAGTGAGGAGTATATAAATAAAAGGAGATGAGCTTTCCACAACAACCGTGCTCTGTAGCGGCGATGCTGCCTCCTTCTCCTCGCCTAACTCATATATCCACTTCAAACCCCACCACCGGATAGCTCAACCCGAAATTAAGGATCACTTCCGGATGGAGTTCACCAAAAACGCCTATATGCGTAGCGTTTTTGGTCAAACTTTTTTTAAAAATATCCGCTCTTCTACCCTCTAAAAATGCACCATCCTCCGACTCCACCACTTCTGCATCTTCCAGCCCCATCTCCTTTAGCACCGCATCCATCACTGACTTAACTTCTGCGAAGTTCGCATTCGCATGCGTTGAAACCGCCGCAAGCCGGCATTTCTCCTTGTAGTTTAATACCACCGGACCAACTTCAAAAATCCGCTGCGGTAAATCACGATGCTTGTTAAGCGAAAGGATTTCCAACAAATTCGGTAGCATAGAGCATCTAAGCATTGTATGCTCAGTGCTTATCGGCGATGCAACTTTTACAACATCAAACTTTTTTAAGTTTCGCTTCATCAGCTCAAACTGTTTCCTCTCGGAAGTCAGCGTGAACGTCAACACCTCAAAATATCCCAAGCCAGTCATTACTTCCCTCACCGCTCTCTTTTTCTCCTCTATCTGGTGCACTTCTCCTATAACCATCGTTCCGGGAATCTCCGGCTTTATCCTGTCATAGCCATAACCGATAGCGATGTCTTCAATTATGTCCCATGGATGGAGTATATCATACCGATAAGCAGGTATTTTCACCGCCATTGTCCCCTCCGGTTTTGCTTCCACAACAAGCCCCATCCGCTCACAGCACTTCTTGCATTCCTCTGCACTTAATTCAATACCTATAAGAGAATTGACTTCCTTCACCGATATTTCCATCGTCCCAGGCTCGAAACAAGGCGTTTCTTTCTCCACCTCTTTTCTATCGCCCGGCAGGGAGCGAAGCACCACAGATTGAATCTGCCCACTTCTTTCTGCAAGTGCACAGGCTATAACATTGAGAGCACTCGAAACATTCTCATTTAAGCCCGTAACTTCTATGAATATGTCCTTTGTGGATTTGGCCACCCTCGTCTGCTCTGCATTGATAATAGGTGGAAAAGAAAGAGTTTTTCCTTCGGAATCCAAAATCAGCGGATATTTAGCTTTACCTTCGAGAATGTAGCGGAATGCAATTCCCTTCGGATGCCGTTCTAAAATCTCTTCCATGCTCATCTCTTCTTCGTAGTCAAGCGGAACAAAAGAGAAGCCGGGATCAACTGCAAGATACCTGAACGGTGGTTTCACCTTCGCTAAGTCGTGCACGCCTACCGAAACTTTCTCCCTGTTTCGACCTATGCCTCGATGCAAATGTTCTTGTAAGAGCATCAGCGATTCTATCGCATTTGAATCCAACTGCAAGTTTTTTACCACACCGCAAACGATATAAGGTCGCACTTCCAGAACTGAAGCCTCTACAACCATCTCGATGCCTGATTTCTCCACTTCGTAAGTAACCAACCCCGGTTCGATGTCTAGAAATTGTTTCAACGCACGAGAAACACCCTCAACACTGAAAAGGTCGGGGCGGTTTGGAAAAAACTCCACGTCCATATATTCGGCTTCTATTCGTTCTACATCTGCGCACATCAGCGGCAGTCGCTCCTTTATCTTTTCGATGCTCACACTCGTGAGTTTCTCCAAATCATCGTAAAATAATCTTATTACTGGCATATTCGATTACTCTATCTTTTCACTCCTCAGACATCTCATTCCAATTCTCTCTCAGCTCTCCCATAAAAACTCCTATTTCCTCTTCACTCGCATCCGTATCTAAACTCGCATCAAAAACCTTATTTATTATTTTTACCGTATTTCTCTCCTTCCCTTTCATCAATTTCTTTAAAATAAACGGCTCCTCGTTTAATAAAATTTCTTTCAGCTTCTCCTTCCTCTCTTCTATCTCATCATCCGCACCCGTTTCAAAAACTCTTTTCAAAAAACCATAATCTCGCACAAAAGAAATACCGCACTCGGGATCACTTAATATACCAATATCAGCTACACCCGCGAATGAATGAGGTAATTTTGTCCTTTCAGGCTTTGGTTTCTCTCCATGCTTCTCTTCGTATATCTCTGCTGCTGTCTTTCCTCCCTCTTCATTCGCGTATTTTAAAAAAAACCATCTCGAGAACTTGTTAAATGCCTTTTCGCATTCCTTCTTTGATTTAAATATCGGGTCTTCCATGCCAAAATAAATAACAAATGCATCATGCCCCTCTTTTAGCCCCTTCTTCACACCCTCTAACAGTTTTCCACTTTTAAGCTCCTCAGCAAGCCTCTTTACCTTCTCACCGGACTCTTCTGCATACGTCGCCAAAGCGCCTGCCGTGAGATAGAAATCGCCCCACGGGTAGATACAACCGGAGAACGTTTGCCCCTTTATAATCCCTGGGAAATTTCCCATCAACTCGTACTCCTCATTGGTCATTATATCTTTAACCACGAGTTTGAAGGTGGCATGGTCCACGTCAACAATCTCAAAAGTACCTTCCTCAGGGCTCCCAAGCACTTTTAGCCTCTCCATCGTCACTTCGTCGAGACCTTTCTCCTCTGCATACACCGCCCCCGGGACTTCGCCATCCGGCAGTTTCCTGTGGAACAAAAACCAGTTCATGAACTCGAAAGCGTCCTCCGCTCTAATTTCCCCCATATCCTTTTCTTCCATGTATTCCTCCTGCGCTTTCTTTATTTCCCTTTCCATCCCCTTCTCTGCAAATACTTTTATGTCCTCTATCAACCACACGGCTTCCTGATATTCCCTTGCCGCCCTCGCTTTCTCTCCTTCCAGATCCTTCACCCTCACCACTCTACTTATGCTACTCTTCACTTCTTCCAAAAATTCGTCATCCTCTTCTTCTCCAACATGCTCGCAAATCTCCAAACTGTTTTTAAGAGCCTTGAAAGCATCTTCATATCTTCCCCTCCTCTCTAAGAAGTATCCGTAGTTCGCCCACACAACTTCATCATCGGTTTCGGAGAGCATTCGCTTGTATTCCGCTTCCGCTTCTGAAAACCTACTCTCCCGTTCATAGTGCTCCACGAGTAATGAATGAACCTTCGCCTCTGCTGGTCTCTCTTCAAGAATTGTCTTCAGAAGTCTCTCACCTGTTTCCTTGTTTTTTTCTATCAATCTCTCTTTCAACCACTTATCAACACCCGGGTCTTCCAGAAATTCTATTATCGCATCGGGAAACCCTTCCACCGTATCCGGTTCGTCAGCAACCAGTGTAGAACTGACCTCCTCAAAATCAGCCAGTAGCCAGACATCAAAGCTGTTCAGAGTTTTTATCTCTCCTTCCACTTCCTCTCCTTTGACTATTGCAAACTCGTGTGCTTTTAATCCCTCTTCCTCGTCCAGCATCCTCAATCCGTTCTTTTTCATATGCGCTTCAAATTTCCTTCGCACTTTATCCCTCTCTCTTCTGCTGATAATCCCTACTTTCTCATCTCTATATGCTCGTTGCGCATCAATGAAAAGGTCCCACGCTTTTACTACCAGCTCATCTCCATCCCGGTAATCCAAAAATTTTTTTATCCGTTCCTCTCTATCCCTCTTCGTTGTCATTTCATGCCGTTCTCCTACCTTTATTAACTAAAATCAATTTTGCATTTTCTACGTCCCGACCCTTATCGGATAAGATATGCTCTTCAGAGTTGCTATTGCCGAAAGAGCGGCTAAATAGCTCGTCTTTGGATTCGCAGTTGAAGGGACGTTCTCTACCTTCACGAATAATTTACCAAATTTACCCTTTGCTTCTATCTCATGCACATTCTCTTCCGCAGATGGGTCTGCAACTATCTTCACTTTCGTAGCCTCTGAACCTATACCCGCAATGCTTAAAGACGCCGCCACGTTCACGTTATCCGGAAAATGTTTCACCGCTTCCGTCGCTGGACCCACGAACAACGTTTCCTCTTTCTCTATCGAAAACAAATTTATTCCCCTCTCCTTCACATACTCATTCCCCTCAAATCCCAATGGCGGCTTTCTCGTCGTTAACTCCACCGAACGTACCCCCGCAATAGCGCCGGATTTTAAACCATCTATCCCTGCCACGGCACCTGACGGAATATACACCTTACATCCTTTCTCCCTCGAAATACTCTCGATTTCCTCAAAAAGACCTTTCTCGCATAGCAGTGCACCAACGCTCAATATCATCACGTCTTTACCACTTTTTAACGCAGGTATCACAAACTCACGAACCGATGCCTGCGATGCACACTCTATTACCAAATCAACCTCTTCTAAAATTTCTGCCAGTCCTGTACTATCAGATTTTATTATATCCGGCTCCTTCTTCAGGCTTTTACACAGCCTTTCTATCTTCTCCAGATGTTTGTCAATCAAAAATTTCAACTCCATTCCTAAGTCCAACTCACACCCTTTTACTTCATCTCTATCTATTGCCTTGCATATCTCACTTCCTATTGCACCACAGCCGATTACACCCACTCTTATTTCTGCCATAAACTTTTTTGCAAGCAAAAACCTTTACTAAAAATGTAATTTTCTTTATAAAGAAAATTTTTTTTATTTGCAAATGCTGCTGAAGGAGATAGAGAGTTTTCTGGAGGAAGATGTAGGGCATGAGGATTACGAGGAGATAGTGCCATATACGGACTGCAAAGCGGAGATAACAGTGAAAGAAGAAGGTGTTCTTGCGGGCTTAGAGGAGGTAAAACAGATATTTGACTATTTGTTTGTTCAATATTCCTCTGAATTCGAGGATGGAGATAGAATAAAAAACGGTGATACTATTCTGGCTGTGCGAGGAGCAGGTGCGAGGATATTGAAGGCGGAACGGCTTGTGCTTAATTTCTTGGGCAGGATGAGTGGTGTAGCGACTTTAACGAACATGTTTGTAAACGAAGCGAGGAAGGTAAATGAGCGTGTGAAGGTAGCAGGGACGAGGAAAACAACGCCTGGCTTCAGGAAATACGAGAAGAAAGCGATAGCTATCGGAGGAGGCGACCCGCATAGATTCGGGCTATACGAAGCAGTGATAATAAAAGACAATTATATAAAGCTTATGGGGCTGGAGAACGCGATAAAAAAGGCAAAAGAAAAAGCGAGTTTTACACGAAAAATCGAAGTTGAAGTTGAAAGCATCGCGGATGCACTCAGAGCTGCGGAATTAAAAATAGTCGATATAATCATGCTTGATAACATGCCAGCAGCGGAGGTAAAAGAGTGTGTGAGGTTGGTGAACGAGAGAGGACTTCGTGATGATTTGATTTTAGAGGCTTCGGGAGAGATAAAACGGAATAATATAAGGGATTTCGCTTCCACTGGCGTTGACGTTGTCTCATCCGGCATGCTTACACGTTCAGCAAAATGGTTGGGCTTTTCTCTGGATGTGGTGGAGTAACCTTGATAGTGGGCTTTTTCTGGTAAACGAATCATATATAAAAGGAGAGGAAAATGAAAAGAGCGGTGATTCTCGCAAAAGGGAGGGTTCAACGTGTCGGGTATCGAGACGAAGTGGAAGAGATAGCGAGGAGACTGGAAATAGCGGGGTTTGTTGAGAACGCCAAACCCTACGATGTCAGAATCGTTGTAGAAGGCGAAGAATCAGTCATAGAGCGGTTCATCGAAGAAATAAAGATTAAAAAGTATCCGATAGATGTGAATCGTTTAGAGGTCCAGTTTGAGGATTTTAAAACAGAGTTTGAATATTTCGAGATAATAAGGGGTGAATGGCAGGAAGAATTGGGTGAGCGTTTGGATGCAGCCGGGAAATTGCTTTACAGGTCCGTCGAACTCGGTGAAGAATCGGTCTCGATAGGAAAGAAGATGCTGGAAAAACAGGATATGATGCTGGAAAAACAGGATGAGACCATAGGCGAGATAAGAGGACTGCGACAGGACTTGAAAGCATATATGGAAGAGCGGTTTGATAGGTTAGAGCGCGAAATAGAGATAATAAAAACTAAATTGGGGATGGTGTAGAGCAAGAATTTATTTTTGAAAAATCTAATCGCCTAATGCCACTTTCTTGTTACCCCTTCTTTAAAAGCTTGCTCTGCGTTGGCAATAGATTTTCTCTCTTCCGAAGAAAGTAGCTCTGTATCCTCCTCTATAATAAATTTTTAGCTGGACTGGTTGGGTCTTTAAACCCAAATATGTTCTGCAGTAATTTCCAGATATTCTTTACGAGAAATCTTGATATTCCTCTGCCAAGCCAATGATTACACAAAAATTGCACTTGATGACCGTGGACTATAAAAATCTTATCGCCCAATCAATTTCACGCCTTTGTCAACTTTTTCAATATCATCAAAGAGTTTAATATCGTCAACGAGCACTCGGAGATGCTTTCGTACATTTTTGTCTTTTTCCCAGTATCGGTTATGATTTCCCCAAATTAGATGCAATCTTTTCTCTTTATAAAACATAGACATTAATTCGAAGATATTCGAATAGATCCTTTTGATATCCTCAAAGTTTTTGTTTTCGCGAGACTCCCTATCCTCTTCCATAAACACCTTTTCAAATATTTCCTCTTTTGCTTCGTCACTTAATGTTGTTGCATATCGATTAGTATCTTAATCGGGATGTTGAGATTGTTTTTTTCAGCCAAATCTTAAAACTTCCCATTTAAAAATCTCTGCAATTATAACCTAAATCAAAAACGATAAAAGGCCAGAAGATTTACATGACCCCACATCATTTCTCCTCTTTCACTTCTTCCTCGTCCTTCCTAATATCTTTGCCGAGAACAGAAGTTCCGTTTTGACCGGTGTCGATTAACCTCGTCTTCCTCCACCGGCTGCTGATGAAACTCCTCTTCGCACTCCAGGTCCCTTTATCTAGGCCATAAGCTAGTCACTGTATGTGGCACCCGTGATTCTTACCTCACCCCTTATTTTAGCGGAGATATCCGTATCGCCTAGCGCCATATTAACCTTCATAGTCTGACCTACAGCACAACACTTCTTGCCATCGCATTACTCACCCGTAATACTGCCCTTGATAGGTGTCTTTGTCTTCCCTCTTTCAATCGTTTTGCCCTTCTTCCTGCTGACATCAACATTGAAGCTCCAACTTGCTGTTCCTGTGAAGCAGGGACCACAGGGTTCTCCGGCATAAATCACACGGGGATTAATGTCAAATTCAATATCATTCTCATTGAGATCCATACCCCAATAGGAACCCAACCTTGGATTATCCAAGTTCCATCTCAGTTTGATATCTTCAAACTCACCTTTTGCTTCGCATTTGCCTTTCCGTGCTGCATTCAGCGCTGCCTTCCATTCGCCCTCTTTCATCCATCTGCTCCCACGGAAGTAGTTGTTGGGCACAGGCCAAGGCATGTCTATTTCACTGAACAGCTCAACCGGGCCACATGTTGGTGTTTTAGTTGGTGCAGCACATTGAACATCAAAAGGTGCCAGTGACTGAGCTGCAATGGGCCATCTACGGAGAACATTCCCAGTGGCCTCTTCTCCCTCAACTTGTCTTTGAACCAATGAGGTAATCTGTTTGGTGAGCGGCTGGGTTTGAATGAGCTTTTCTTCTTTCTTCTCTCCCTCCTCTGACTGTCGCTGCACCTGCGGCTCCTCCACCCGATCAGCCTCCTGCTCATAAATATCCCCGGGCTGCCCCACCTTAAGCTTCGCCTGAATCCCAGAAACCACCCGCTGCACATACCGGTTGCCATGAGTGCGCTACAGTGCAAGCAACACAGGTGCACGCTGTGCAGTATGCATACTGCTCAGTTTGGTTGCTATGCTGTCAACCGAGGGTGTGCCACCATCATGCCTTATATTATATGCTCCATCCCGATGACCTCTGAATCCTCAGCCGCAAAAAACGCTGCATTCACTATGATATTCTTAATATTACCACCTGCCAATTTAAACCTTTTGGCTAAAAACTCAAAATCTATATCCTCAGAAACTGGCGCCTCCTTCGGAAACAGACTCCACCATATCCTATACCTGTACTCTTCTTCAGGAAACGGAAACTCAACAGTAAAATGCATCCTTCGCAGGAATGCATCGTCAATATTCTGGCTCAAATTAGTTGCCAGAATCACTATACCCTCGTTCTCCTCCATCTTCTGCAGCAAATAACTTATCTCTATATTCGCATACCTATCGTGCGAATCACGAACTTCGCTTCGCTTTCCAAAAAGCGCATCTGCCTCGTCAAAGAAAAGAATCGCATTGCTCTGCTCCGCCTCTTTAAATATACTGTTCAGATTCTTCTCCGTCTCGCCGATATACTTGCTCACCACCATTGACAAATTTATTAACGTTGTTACGTCCAATGCTAAAAGTGGAATACCCAATTCATTGCAGATACCCTGTGCAACCGTCTTTTTCCCTGCGTAGTGTCCTTGCAAAAAACACAACAATTATTTTTGGGGAGGTTATTCAAAGAGGTCAAGGGAGTATAACTTTTAAATCAGGAGGTCACATATATAAAGGAAGGTACTAAATAAAGGCTGAATGAAATGGCAACATCCTTAGAAGAAGTTGCAACAATGCTTCACATGAAAAAAGATAAGCTTGCGGAAGAGGGGTTAAATGCTTATTTGAGAGAGAGGGCCCGTGGGTTAAAAGCGGAAATTACAGCGATCTATCTGAGATATGGTGTATCAGCTATTGAGGAACTGGACGAGAAGATAAACAGGGGGGAATTGAGTGAAAGCGACACTTTTGATGACTTTACGAGGCTTGATTACCTGGAAGGGGAAAAAGATAAAATAAGAAATATATTGGAGAAATTTAAGTGAGTTACAGTGAACTGGCTAAGATTGCCGAAGAAGAGTTTTTTGATGTTTTCCTTCACTCACAAATTATAGCAGGAAAGCTTCGTTTGCACATTGTTCCTCCTCTTTTTTTCAAACTATAATTAATAGGGTGTTGGTTGGGATAGTTTGTTTTTCATGTTATTTTATCATCAGGATAGCTAATTTCAAGTTCTATCAAGGTCTTATAGCTCTTTATCATGCTAAAGTAAACAACGAATTCTCCTTTCTCATTGTGTTTCACATCCAACGTTCTTTCTTCGACCATCTTATGTAATTGAGTGCCAAGAGCGTGCTTAAAACGGAGCGGTTTTTCTAACTCATATGGCTCATTATCCGGATCGTTGGGAATATCAACTATACGGCAAAATTCGATTCGAAATTTATTGGAATCCCTTATCATGTAGACCTCTTCCGTATTAATATCCACTCTGTCATCTAATCGAAGAAGCACCTGCGGAAATATCCTCAACTATCTCTGCACTTTTATTTTCTTCAGGAGTAAGTATTTTTGCCGTTATCCCTGCATTAGCAACTACATGTCCATCTGTGTTTTTCACTACACCCCTTATTAATGTCGCTCTCGGAGGAAAAGGATAAGAAGATTTCGGCTTCAAAGTTATATCTACTACCGGATTTTTAGGGTCGAGGTCGGCTGGTCTTATAGGTTCTGAATCTTCATCGAAGTAGTAATCATACTTCACTTGGACCGTATAAGAATCATCAGGAAGGTCGAGGAAGAGATAATACGAACTGAGATTCTTTATCGGCTTCTCTTTTATTTCCTTCAGGTATATGTTTAGCTTGCCGTTCTCCTCTTTAACTTTTAGGTATAGTGTTTTACCATCACTGATTTTTAGGGTCGCTTTTTTCTTCTTCTCATCCATAATTATTTCGGCTGAATTTACACCCTTAGAAATGCTGATAATCATTCCGTCACTGGATTTGCTGATATAAGCATTTTCCGCCCAGCCAATATCGAGATCATCCTTGAGAAACCTTAGGAGTCTCTCGCTATCTTTCCCGGGGACATTGTCCCAGCTAAACAAATACTCCTTCAGGGACATATCTATCCGGCCTATTGGCTTCCCCTTGGAATAATCATCCAGAAGAGAGACTGCAAACGAAAGTCTCATGCTGTGCTGTTCAAGAAAGATTTTATCCCTTTTTGCTATCATCTCTCCACCGTAATCATGTATTTTTCAAGTTCTCGTTCAGTCACCCTCGTAACTTCTCTCTCACGCATTGATTCTATTCTTACTGAACCTCGTAACAAACAGAAAGGTTATAGGTTTTTGTTTTAGACATGACATTCCAGATTTTATTCAATTCATCTATTGACAGAGGCGTCAATATCAACCTCAACTCTTCGCCAACCAAACTTTCATGAAGAACAGAACCTCTCAGTATAGCATTATCATAAAATATCTGCATCACTTTTCCCAGTATAATATGGTCATTAACCCTATTCTGTGTGTGAGGAGTGACGAGATAGAACAGGCTCAAAGATAAGGGCGGATATTTTAGCGTTGTTGAATTGGCCATCTGCATCTCTTCATTCCTCAGATAAGCATTTTCCGTAATTTGTCTTATTCGTCAGCAATTTATAGCCTGCCTCTTTTTTACGCTATATTTATCAACACCTTCCCCCTTATCTTAGGCAGTGTTATCCTGAGAATGCCGTTTTTGAACGAAGCTGCGGCTTTTTCAGGTTCTATCTTCTCTGGCAGTCTTATTTGCTTCCTGAAAGCCTGGAATGTTATTCTCTTCTGAATGCCGCCCCACCTCTCCCAGCAGACTGCATCGCTCATCTTCGCCATTATCTCTACCGTATCCTCTGTCGTATATATCTCCACGTTCTCTTTCCTCACCCCCGGCAGGTCAAAGGTAACCAGTATCGCATCTTCTTTATCTTCCACTTCAGATAGCGGCTCTAAATTGCCATCATATCCCCATGTCGCCTTTAGCATCCTTCTTCCTATTTCCATTTCTATTCCTCTTTCCACCCCCTATCCTATTTATTGAACCCTTAATACCATTAACTTAGCGATACATGATCGGCATATCCTGCTCCACACCCTTCTGCATTTCTGGAGCTGAGAGGTTTATCTGTCGCATAAGGTCACGGGCTTTTAGTTTTATTCCCTCACCTTTTTCTAATAACTCCCCCACGTCTATGCCTAATTTTAAAAACTTCTCAAGCGACTCAATTGCTGATGCCGCCGCACCCGGGTCAGGATACACGGGAAAGCATTGAGCGAGCAGCGAAATTGCATTCAAATCCCTCTTCCTGCATTCCCTTAGCATTATAGCATAAGTCCCTGCAATAAACCCCTCCTCCAAAAGCTCCATTTGCTTATCCTTCAGCTCTTTTACTGCTTCTTCGCTGTTCCCCACGGCAAATACCCCTGGCTTACTTATGTCCACTCTGTTTTCTACCGGCAGCCCGGTTATTGGGATAACGAGTTTAGCGCCAATTTCTTTGATCCACTCAGCCAAAGCCCTTGTCAGAGGATAAACCGCGTTTGGCGGCACCACAACTTCTGATAACAGCACAATTACACCTCCGTTGCCGTATATCCCAAAAGGGCATTTTAATTTGCCGTCGTGTATTACCATAACCGGGGGAAACAAATCAGATTCGATGTAGCCTATTTCCTTATAACCCATCTTCTCCACGATGTAAGACGCCGCAATCGTTCCCACCAGACCCACGTCCGGCAAGCCCTCTATCACTATCGGATTTTTATACTCTATCCGTTCCTCTTCCACTATTCTCACAACTTCTTCCATTTTCATTATAACATGATTTTGCGACTTTAAAAAGTTTTCAGCTCCTTCTCTATTATCCTCCTTGCTCGCTCCTCAAATTTACCCGTCATCTCTTGCTTCTTCGGCAATATCTTTTTGAATGGACATTCATTTGGTCTAACTTCGTTCTCCGGGCATACGCCGAGCGTGAAGCCCCGACACCATATCTTCGAGAAAATATTGGAGTACTCTTCCAGGCATATTTCATACATACGCATTGCGAGCTCTCTGATTTCCGGTGCCGCTCTTACACAGAGCCTGAGCATGAAGAAGTTTATCAAGCTCCGAACGTTCATCGTTACCACATAATGCGTATGCAAAGCCAACGGTAAGACATATCTCGCATGTTCTCTCGCAATTCCGAACTCTCTTAACTTCGTGTAGGCGTCCTTAGCGCTCTTCATCGCTTCCCTATAAATCCTCGCTTCTTCCTCTTTCCCTTTTCGCTCTAACTCTTTTGGAACATAGTAGCCAAACCCCCTTTCTTCCATATACCTCGTGCTTCTCGCAGTATGCGATGCTATCCTGTGCTCTAACAATTCCCTGCTCAGCGCAACGCTTATCCTTGATATATCAAAAGTGAAATAGATATGCTCAAGCACGGATGAATAATCATTATCCACAATTAGCTCAACTATTTCCTTCGAGCTTTGCGTCGAAAAAACACCACTTACCTTCGCTGCCTCTGCAACCAAATCTATTCCTTCTTCTGTTACTCTAAGCAATTTTACTTCCATTGCATATTTTCACCTTTGATACGAGGCTACAAGAACAATCTCTTCTCTTTCCGCCAGTTCAGTCGCACTCGGATGAATAAAGAAGCCAAACATTACTTTAAAAACCTCTTCAACCCGCTTCTCCGTCCTTATCTGTGCTTCAGCAAGTTCGTTAACTGCTCTTCTTAATTCACTGAAGTCTTCTCTCGTCACGCGGATTTCCTTTACACGATCATCTACAATCGCCACAATCGCCTTATATAACTCCGCTGTTACACCCTCGCTATTCGCAACCATTGTATCCCTCAAATTCTTATTGTTTCTGAGTCTAATAAAGAAGAAGAAAAAGGTAAACTTTAAAAGTTATCCTCACATGTAAATATTGTTATGAAAATCAAGTTCAATGGCGAGACACAGGAAGTCCAAAGTAAAAGATTATGCGATATTATCGAAGAGCTAAGCGGTGCATACAAACAAGGCTGTATAATAGCCGTTATCTCTGAGAAGGAGAAAGTGGAGTTAAAAAATGAATTCGCTATAAAAACAGAAGTGGGAGAGGCGAGGATAAAGATTGTCAGGGAAAAAGAGGCTGAAGCGGTGTCTTTATTCCATAAGGATTATAAGAAATTCCGCAATGGAAGTGGTAGGATAGGATGGGAAAGTGAGGATATAACTGCTATTGGACCGATAGAGTCGAATCTAAGCGTTGAAAAAAACGAGCATAAATACAAGAAATGGGATGTTTTCTTCGGCTTTGGCGGCTTTGATCCAAGCATGACATACCTTATGATAAGCAAACGAGAACACGAAGCTGCTTATGGGACTGGCGCCGATGCCGTAATTGGGAAATTAATGAGGGGGAGAAGCATTATTTCAGATTTGCACGATGGTGATAGAATAGAGGAGATAAGTCCCATTGTAACAAAAGCAGAGAGAATTGGATTCGGCACCTCTGACTTGAATACCGAGGTAGAGGAAGGGCAGGAGATATTCACCTTTGCAAAGGTAAAACTACTTCGAGAAGCGTTGATGTCAAGTGAGCATTTCTTTTCGCTTACAAGAGAAGGTATTTTCCACATAGATGACCATGCACATACTTATCTGGCTTCAGAATCGTTAAAAGGGCTTAGTTTGCCAGTTGAGAACATCCGTTACAGATCAAAATATTACATCTCGGTAAGAAACACAGGGAGTGAGAAAGGGAAAGTTTATGCATATAAGGAAAGCAGACTGCCTCACCCTTCTCACAATGTGTTTGGTGAAATAATACAGGGAGGGGGATTGATAGATTACGCTCGATCGGAGGATACTATTTACACAATGACTGAGCCGAAGTGGATGATGGTGGTAGGAAAAAGTCAAAAGGAAGCAGGGGGGTTTTTTGAACGTGAGAATATCGAGCAGGTAAGGGTAGGGAATGAGAATGACGATGCAATTGTTGTAGATCTGGAGCCAGCGCTGACGATGGAAATTGTGGATAGGGGGACAGTAAGGACAGTTGGAGTTGATGCGGAAGGCGTGTTTGAAGTGGAATTATTTCATAAAGAGGCACCTAGGACCGTGTGGTATTTCAAAAAGATAACAGGGTTGATTAACAGACCAATAGGGAATTTAAAAGTATATTTCACTGTCCCGGGGATGATGGTGCTATTTCATGGAAGCGCAGACGAAGCGGGGACACTTGTGCCCGAGAACTTGCCAAAAGAAGAGGTTAAAAAGGGAATACTTGGGGTTACAAACATGTCAAGATCAAACCGAGGGATAATGGGAATCAGATTGAACGATAGCAAGGAATACGGACCTACCGGCGAGAGTTTCAATGGCGCTAATCTCGTCCTTTCTCTTTCTTCTATCACTCCTTCAACTTTATCTTTTCTCAGCAAGCTAAAAGAGAGGGATACGATTTATGTGAAGGAAAAGGTATAATCATTGGCTGTTCAAAATCCCACAGAATTTTGAGCAGATGCAGCCCCACCGACCAATATCTTCTTCACGCGGACATGCGGAGCGTATTCAGAAACGGGGACTTCCTGACCATCTTTACCGCAAAAACCTATTGTACCTCGCTTTTTGTCATTCCCCACAGCATCTATGTTTTTCAATACGTCTAAGGTCCTACCGGAAAGAGAAACGTTTTTCAGCCTTTTTGAAAGAACGCCCTTTTCTATCAGGAACGCCTCTTCTGCACCGAACTGAAATTCACCTCTTACTGTATCTACCTGCCCCCCGCGCATACCCTTGGCATAGATTCCAAAGGGCATATCTTCTCGCATATCTTCAAAACTCCAGCCACCTTCCTCAATAACCGTATTGCTCATCCGGACCAACGGAACTTCAGAATAATCCGTAGCGCGCGCATTCGAGGTTGGTACCACTTCTAACCTGCCTGCGGTTTCTCTTGTATGCAAGTAAGAGACCAAAATGCCGTTTTTTATTAGCTCTGTTCTTTTTGACTCCATTCCTTCATCGTCATATTTATAATATCCGTGTGAGTTCTCGATGGTTGGGTCGTCAGCAACTGTTAGACCTTCGTAGGCTATCTCCTCTCCTAATTTATCCTTTAGTATTGATTCACCATATAAAACGTGATCGGCTTCTGCGGAATGCCCAAGTGCTTCGTGCATAAAAACGCCGGTAAGCTTGTTGTCCATTATCACCGGGAGCTCACCAGCAGGTGGCAGTCTGGCATCAAGCAACCTGACCGCTTTATCCGAAGCCCTTACGCCCACGACCTCCGGATTTTCTTCTTCTATGACTTCAAAACCAGCTACCGCTCCGATACTCTCTGTGCCTTCTTGCAAAACGCTACCTTTCTTCGCAACCGCGCACACACGCATAAAAACTGCTGGCATTTCCATTACGATATACCTTCCGTCTGAATTCGCATATACCTTCTCTTCGTAACCATCTAAATATAAGATAGAAACGCTTTTTATGTATGGAGAGTGCTTCTTCGCCGCTTTATACGCTTCTTTTACCAGGCGCTTCTTCGCTTCAATGCTGACATCTTCTGGATTTATTTTCGGCGTCAACTTAAAATAATCGTTTCTCGGCTCAGCGTCTGCTATTTTTACGGCTTCCGCTTTCTTATCCGATTCTGATAGCGATAGCGCTCTACCGACGTTCAAAGCGTCTTCAAAAGTATCTTTCAGCTTGGGTTTTGAGACGTCATTAGAGGAAGAAAACCCCCACGAGTTTTTATAGAGGACTCTTATGCCTACGCCCTGGTCTATACCATAACTCATCTCTCTGAGGACATCATCTCTTAGCTCGATAACAGTTGCACAACCCTTTTCCAGACGGATATCCGCGTATCTCGCATTTTTCGATACCACAAAATCTATCGCTTTTTTTATCTCTTCTTCCATTATAGAGAAATATTAAAATGTGAAATATTTATAAATTGAGAAAAAGAAATAGAATATAAGTAGAAGAGGGGCCGTAGCTCAGACTGGGAGAGCGCTCGGCTGAAGACCGAGTTGTCCCGAGTTCAAATCTCGGCGGCCCCATTAAGATGAAGAAAGAATTAAAAGTAGTACCAATCAAAAACGGAACGGTTATTGACCACATTACAGCGGGGCAGGCGCTGAACGTGTTGAAAATATTAGAGATAAACGGAAGGACGGATGCGGTTGTAAGCGTTGTTATAAATGTGAGGAGCAAAAAGATGGGCAGGAAGGACATAGTAAAAGTGGAAGACCGAGAGCTAAAGCCTGATGAGGTGGATAAAATCGCTTTGATTGCACCAAACGCAACGATAAACATAATACATGATTCCGAAGTAACAGGAAAGCATAAGGTTTACCTTCCAAAGTCAATAGAGGGCATTATAAGATGTGCGAATCCTAATTGCATATCCAATGCGGAGAAGGAGCCGGTTATGTCTAAGTTCATCACGGTGAGTGAGAATCCGCCTCAGTTCAGGTGCTTTTATTGTGAGAGAATAATAGAGGATGCATCGAGGAATATCTGTTAGGGCCGGTAGATCAGTTGGTAGATCACTCGCTTGGCGTGCGAGAGGCCTCGGGTTCAAATCCCGACCGGTCCACTATGTCAGAAAGAGGTCCACACCCAACCCTGAGGATTAAAGGGACAAAAAGCCATTCTTTGTTAGGGAAGAAGGTCGTCTTAGGAGTTACTGGCTCTATCGCAGCAGTTAAAACAGTAGAACTTGCACGCGATTTGATAAGACATGGTGCAGACGTATATGGTGTGATGAGTGAAGCGGCAACGGAAATAATTCATCCATATACGCTTCATTATGCCACGGGACACGAAGTGATAACGAAATTGATGGGGAATATAGAACACGTGGAGTTTTTAGGGATGGAAGGTTCAGCAGACCTTTTTATCATCGCACCGTGCACGGCAAACACGATAAACAAAATAGCCGGGGGCGTATC
>JANJFQ010000129.1 GCA_025435355.1 Candidatus Methanophagales archaeon
ACATCAAGTATATGGACGATTTCAAGAGCGTAAATCAGGAAAATAAGGCTGTTAAACATTTTAAGGCGTGCAAAATCTATTTTTTACGGATTGTACGGCGAAAGAACGATAAGGGCAGTGATAAAGATTAATATTGAACTGGATGATGGGTCTTTGAAAGAGGTCAAATCAACGGAGTTTATAATCAAAAATGTTATATATGATTAAGCATAAATTAATAACATGTGAGTATGTTTGAGTGTCCTATGTTTATTTGAAACTCAACCTTAGCCCGGTCCAACAAAAAAGAAAAAATCCGTGTCTCAAATAGAAGGAAGTTATACATTATATACAATAGTAAAAATTTATATAGAACAATTTTATATCATTATTGTACCATGATAGAAATAATCAGAACAATCCTTAGTGAATGGAAAGACAGAGAATTGCCCGAAGTTATTGAGCGAATGGTAGATTTGGAGGATTATATCCACATGGAACCAGGAAAGATAATCGTAATCACAGGATTTAGGAGAACAGGAAAGACCTATCTTACTTATCATCTTATCATCTTATCAAAAGATTATTAGAAGAAAAGAGTAGAGAACGGGTGGTTTATGTTAACTTTGAAGACGAAAGGATACCTCTAGAAACAAAATTTCTAACCAGTCTGCTCCCTACAATAAAGAAAACACACACTATGCAGTTAGAGTTCCTTTTCCTGGACGAAATCCATAACATCCCGAATTGGAGCAGATGGCTAAGGAGAGTTTATGATAATGAGAAAATAAGAATTTGCGTCACTGGCTCATCCTCTAAGATGTCAAGCAGAGAAATCCCCACCGAGCTGCGAGGACGGTTTCTCGAAGTAAAAATTTTCCCTTTAAACTTCAGCGAGTTCCTCCAATTTAAAGCTATAACTATTAATGAAGAAACAGTAGAGTACTCCGAAAATGAAAAGGCAAAAATGATGAGGGCTTTGAGGGAGTACCTGGAATTTGGGGGCTTGCCCGAGGTGGCCCTCGCAAGCGAAGGAAAAAAAGCAGAGCTAATTCATAGCTATTACAATACCGTTGTCCGGAGGGACATGATTGAGCGGTTCAAGATAAGGAATGAGGAAAGTTTGAAAGCGTTGCTAAGACTGTTACTTAATTCAACGAGCTATACCATCAGTAAGTTATACAACAACCTGAAGAGTTTGAATTTTGAAGTGGGAAAAGGCACTATACAAAGCTATCTGAGCTATATCGAGGATTCCTACTTTATATACAGCCTTCCTCTGTTCTCTTTTAAAATCAAGAATCAGTTGCAATACGCCAGGAAAGTATATTTTATCGACACATCCTTTTTAAATCTATTGTCTACAAGATTCTCAAAAAACAGCGGCAGGCTCTATGAAAATCTCGTTTTTATTGAGTTAAAAAGAAGACAAGCAAACGACCCAAACCAGGAGATATACTATTGGAGGTCTCCGCGGAAAGAGGAGGTCGATTTTGTGCTTAAGCACGGACTAAAAGTTAAGCAGCTAATACAAGTCTGCTACGATATTAACGATTATGATACGAAAAAGAGAGAGACAAAAGCGTTACTTAAAGCGAGCAAAGAGCTTAAATGCAATAACTTGTTTGTTATTACCGAGGATTATGAAGCCTTTGAGGAAATAAATGGAAAGAGAATAGAGTACCTCCCGTTGTGGAGATGGATTTTGCAAAAATAGAAGAATATTAAGTTAAAAGGAGCGATTGATGGCATCGAAGCAGGATGCAGGATTATGATTTATGACCCGATTCTACAGCTTTAATGAAATTGTGGATTTTTCGTCCTAATTCTTCATACCTCCGGATAAAGCTATCAAAAATATCGTTATCTTTTAGTGCTTTGGTCTCATACAAAATTTTAATATGCTCTTTTGTTTCATCGCAGGATGCCAAAGCAAATGTAAGAAATCGGATAAATTCATTTTTTTATATTGATATATTTCTGTCGCAGAAGGTCTGTATTGTAGAAGATAACACAGACCCTTTATTTTCTTCTAATAGGAATATTACACCATAGACATCAAGGATTTTCAATTTTGTTGTAAGATTATGCACAAACATACCTAACCGTGTATGAGTATTATACAGTTGCAGCGATGCTAAACAATCTAACAGGAGGAAGACCCTTTCATCTCCTATCGTCTCTTTCCGTAGGCGTTCACTTGCTTGTGTGATTGCAATATCAAGCGAGGTTAGATCAGAGGGATTGTGTATAAAGGCAACATTTGGCTTCTTCTCATCCGCAGTCGGTTCGTGCCCGGTAAACAATGAGATGATATCAATATAGTAAGCAGCATCAGGGTCTAAACCTCTCTTTTTTAATAATTTGTTATACTCGGTAGCTGGACGGTCTCCACATATTATGATGCCCTTCATCTTATTTCTTCCCATCAAGGTTCTGAGCACCGCTAAATCTACTTTTAGAAGCTCCGTAGACTTTGCAGTAATAGAAACGGGAGTTTCTGACAAATTTCCTGACAGTTCATCACTGACCTTTTGATATAGTGGAGTCTCAGATTCAGGTATGTCCTTGCTCTCTAACACGGTTGCGGATGCAGGTTCAGACGGAGGTTCGGACGGAACAGTTTTAATCTGTGGTGTATCCACTATAATTTTTTCCTCCTCGCTTTGAACACGCTCTTCTTCTGAAGCAGGTTCGGGCTCAGGTTCGGGCTCTTCCTCCGTGTCCTTCAACAACTTTAGACTGGCTTTCTGCAGCTTCCCTTTTTCCACTTTGATTTTCTGCAGATCTTCTTCTGCCATAATCAATTAAAAATATTTCATCCATACTAAAAAAATGTTTCGTTCATGTAAAAAAATATTAAATATATTTATTATCAAGGAAGGATTGAAAGTAAAACAACTCGTACAAGTTTGTTGGGATATTGGAGACATGGGTACCAAAAAAAGAGAATTAAAGAGCTTGCTGAAAGCGATGGAGGAGTTCAAGTTAAAGCAGGGGTTTGTAATAACAGAAGATTATGAGGGTGAAGAGAGGATGGATAACAGGACTATCAAGTTCATTCCTCTATGCAGGTGGCTATTGACACACAATAAACTTTTGGAACTACTTTTTATACCACCGGCTACTATTATGAGCATGAGCAGTGAGACGGAAGCAGAAAAAAAAGTGGAACACTACCTCAAATTAAACAATAAATACCTCGATGACGCGGAGGAGCTGATAAAAAGAAAGGACTACGTTCAAGCTTCGGAAAAGCTGTGGGGTGCTGCTGCGGAGATCGTTAAGGTAGTCGCTGCGAAAAGAGGCATAGAGATAAAATCTCATCGCGAGCTTTACAAATTCGTAGCAAAACTGAAAACAGAACTTGAAGAGCCCGAACTGACAAGATTGTTTGCCGCCGCTGGTGCTTTGCATCAGAACTTCTACGAGAACTGGTTACCACCAGAAACGGTGGTGGATCACGCAGAAGCTGTGAAGGAATTTGTAGCGAAGCTTATGGGTGCTTTAAAATAAGTACTCAAAATACTGCTGACTTGCTGTGTATTATTATGCCTTTATCCGTTATATCGTATGGCTTGATTTCTTTAGCGTGATTTGACCATCTCATCTTTGTCACCAATATAGTAAATACCATCCTGTCCTCGCTACCTGTTATCGGGGTGTTGCGTAATAATATTACACCATCCACCACGTATTCCATCAAGCCAAACCATGAACTACGCCCATCCTTCCCCAATTCTGAGGAGACCAACGTAGTAGCCCCTGTCTTACTGATAATATCGCATAACTCAAAGGTGTGCACACGTCTCTCATGGTCTGTTTCATACAGCATCTCTAATACGGTGAACGGATCAATTACCACACGACTCACGCCAGTAGAATCAATGATCTTCGGCAGTTCGCTCTTTAGCCTCGCCATCGTGGCACTTATATCAAGTGCGTCTAACTTGAGTAATGACAACGTTCCTTTATCTACGTATCGTTGAAAATCCCATCCATATCTTGATGCGGTTTTCACTATTTTGGGTTCTTCTTCCTCCAGACTGATGAACATACATGCTTCATCCTTGACCAAGCCGTTCCATATAAACTGCAAAGCAAAAGTTGTTTTCCCTGACCCTGCCGGACCCATTACTAAAACCGTATGCCCGGCAGGTATGCCCCCATTCACCATTTCATCCAATCCCTCTATTCCGGTACTAACTCTTATCATTTCTATCTGCGTCCTGATATTCTTCGCACGGTGGTTACTACAAAACCATCCGTACTGGTAACGGTAGTGTCAAACCTTATTATATTTTCTTTTTCCACGTGTGGCATCAATCCCCTGAACTTCTTCATATACATCGTCTGCTGGCGCTGTGAGACTCCTTCGTGAGACCACTCAAATACAATTACGCCGTCAGCGCAGTCTGCTATTTCCTCTTCTTTACTACGCTCAAAAATATTCGAGGTGAGCAGTCCGTAAATAAGTCCATCCCATCTTTTAGTGACTCGTTGCAAACCCTCTAAAAAGGAAACCAGGTCATGCCAGCGGATTGTGTCATAGCACGCTCTCACCAGATTCGTGAGTGAATCTATAATCACCAGGCTATTTGGCGCCTGTGCGTCCAAAAAGGTTATAAGCTCCTCGAGCAAACCCCTTTTACCTCCTCCACTCTTTAGAGCTGATAAATCTAATTCCTCTTTCTCTGCTATCCAAGACGAAGGAGTGATTGAGCCACGATAGTATAAAGAAGAGAAATCTTTGAATATCAGATTATCTCGAAATACCTTAACGAAACTATCAGGGAATGAGAGGGAAATCTCTTGTATAGTGTCCCTTTTTGAATGCGTGAATGATATATAACAGACACTTTCAGGAACTTTAAAATATTCTTCTTTTCCCAAAGCTCTCTCAATCTGCT
>JANJFQ010000130.1 GCA_025435355.1 Candidatus Methanophagales archaeon
AATTCAATTCCAAATTTCCTACCCTCCATCTTCTTCGCCCCTTTTCACTTCCTCTTTTCTCTCCCTTCAATTGCTTTTTTCGATTTAAAGGATTTACCTTTATCTCGTACCCTGCTCTTTTCATCTTCCTTATGGGGAAAATTAATTTGACGTATGAATAAAAACTTTGCTATTATTTAAAAAATCGAAAGTTTTAAGTAATCATAATTTGTAAATTGTTTGAAATTCTGAAATGAAAACTATAAAGAAAACGGTGCTGGTTGTCGTAGTGCTGATTTCTCTGGCATTGCTCTCAGCGAATATAAGTGCGACAACACAGCAAGCTTCGGTTAATGGTTCAGCATCTTACGCAGATAATTTATCCTCAACTAACTCAACGGGCGATGATTTCCGCGAAGAGAGCATCTACTTTTTGATGACCGACAGGTTTGTCAACGTGAATTCAAGCAATGATTATTCCGGGCGTGATGATTTCGGTGAAAACATAGGCTATAATGGAGGCGATTTTCAGGGTATAATTGACAATCTTGATTACATCAAGGGGATGGGTTTTACAGCTATCTGGATAACACCCGTGGTAGATAATCCTGATTATCGATTCAATGGCGAGGGTATAGATAAAAATAAGGCTTCTTATCACGGTTATTGGGGTATGGATTTCACTAAATGCGATGAACACTGGGAATCTTCAGGTGCAACATTTGATGAGTTAGTAAATGCTGTTCATGCAAAAGATATGAAGCTGGTTTTGGATATCGTATGCAACCATGCAAGTCCTGCTTATACGATGAATCCCGAGTTAGAGGGATTTGGTGAGGTTTGGGAAAATGGGACCAAGATTCACGATCATGGCAATCATCCAACATACCCCTCTGCCGAGATGGATGACCCATATTGGTTCCATCACAATGGACCCGGTGGTGACACATACCATGACTTAGCGCAGTTAGCGGATTTCAACACTGAAAATGAACATGTTCGAATTTGGCTTAAGAACGTTTATACGGGTTGGCAGAACAAGGGCGCGGATGCCTTCCGTATTGATACAATCATGTGGTGTCCACATGATTTTTGGAAGGATTTTACCGCTGCCATGGGCACTGATTTCTTTATGTTTGGTGAAGCATTCAGCTTTGATTATGGGACTGTTTCTTCTTATACTTACGATGGGATGAGCGTTCTTGATTTCGTTGGATACGATAGAATTAAAAGCGTATTTCGAGGTGGAAACTACGCCGATATGCATGGTCTATTAGACAACGATTGGCGTTACTCTGATGCACGTTATCTTGTTAATTTTATAGATAATCATGATGTGCGCAGATTTGAAGGAACTGAAGAGCAATTAATTGATGCACTAAACTGGATATTCACAATCAGGGGGATTCCATGCGTGTATTATGGAACAGAAATAGCATTCAATGCCGGCAAGGGAGAATATGATGGCGGTAGGGCTTATTACGGCGCTGAAAATATCGCGAACGCTCCCAATTCGCCCGTGTACCAACAAATTGTTAAGTTAACTAATGCCCGGAAGAAGAATGTTGCCTTACAAAAAGGTTCAATGGATAGGTCGAATGTGTGGGTGAGCGATACGAGCAATGCGTTTGCGTTCAAAAGAGAGTTTGAGGATAACAAGGTCTGTGTAGCATTGAACAAGGCTGATGGGTGGAGCGACTACCGCTTTAGTGATGTAGAGAATGGTAATTGGACCGATGCACTTAGTGGGTGGACAATAGCGGTCTCTGACAACACGTTAAATTTTGGAGTAAGCCCGCATTCCGTCGCTATTTATGTCGTTGGAGAGGCAGGCATCCCAAAGAAGATGTATTTACGTGGCACCTTCAACAACTGGAGTTTATCAGATTTAATGGTCAAAAATCCCGAAGGTGAGTGGGAACTTACGAAGTCTCTTTCTGCTGGAACAATAGAATATAAATTTGACACCGGGAATTGGACTAAAAATGAGAACTGGGGTCATGGAGACGAGGGCACTGAGGTGCCGCAATCAGGTTATGCTGTTCCCAACGCTCCGAATATCGTGCTTAATATTCCGGCGACGGGAGAATATACGTTCAAATTCAACGAATCCCGTAGATACTTCACAGTAACTGGCGTTGGACCTGTCACCACCACCTTTAGAGTCCATTACGATGCTGGTTGGGGTAATAACATTACTATTCGTGGCAGTATCCCGCAGCTCAATAATTGGCAAGCGCCAGGAAGAGCCGGTACATGGACTGAAGGGAATGTATGGGTGTATGATACTACGGATATACCGGAAGGAACTGAATTCGAGTGGAAGCCGCTTATAAACGATGAAACATGGGGCGTGAGTGATAATTACAAAGGAGTTGGTGGGCAAACAATGGATGAATATCCTGAATTTGAAAAGATTCCTGGAGTTGAAGTAACGCCACCACCACGTCCAACACCGACACAACCAGGATTCGAAGCTGTGCCCTTGATTATTGGATTGCTGACAATAGCATATTTAATTAGACGAAGGAGATATTAACTGCACCACATAAATGTCAGGGCTGAAAAAATGGTTATGCTCAAAATTGAATTGTGAAGTTGAGCCAACTTTTCGTTTCCGCCGCACGTATCCAATAACATGGAGTGAACTGGCGAGATGCTTGCGAGATGCATATCCTAACGCCACGTTGAAAGTAGCAGATGTCAACTACCACTATGTAGAGTGGGAAGAGTTACTAATATGGCTAAACATCGACTCACTCGATAGAATGAGGTGGATAGATGATATATGGGATTGCGATAACTTCTCGCTTGAATCGTTTTGCAGGATGAAGAGGTTGGGTGAACAGTTGGGTATTAATCCAGCTTACGGTGAGGCATGGGGCAGAACTCCATTGGGCTACCATGCCTTCAACATAACTTATGTGAGAAAGGGCGAAGAGGAAAAAATAATCATAATAGAGCCACGAAATGACGATACTAAGGAATGGAAGAGAAGTGATTACAAACCTGATTTTATTAAATTTTGAGTGTTGTCCCGTAATAATCAATTCTTTTTTATCTTTAAGACTATGCCACTATATATAATCTAATGATAACACGAGCCAAGAAAATTCAGTGTATTGAATAAAAATGAAAAAAGATGAAGTGTGTGGGACTCAGCTCCACGACCCCGCAAGCTCTGTAAGGGCTTACATAACATCAGAGGAGGTGGCTGCCCTGGACGAGAACTGCAAATTCTTCGGGCTTTCTCCTTTACAACTAATGGAAAATGCAGGTGCTGGGGTTGCGAAGGAGATAAAAAATAGATTTGAGTGTGGGGCTCCGCCCCACGACCCCGCAAGCCCTGTAATGGCTTATAAAGGAAAAAGGAAAGAGGACGTTGTGAAAGTAACGATATTAGCAGGGAAAGGAAATAATGGCGGAGATGCTTTTGCTGCTGCGAGGCATTTGAGAAAGGAAAATTTTGACGTGAAAATAATATTGATTGGACGTTCAAAAGACTTGAGAACGGAAGAGAGTAATAGAAACTGGCGAATTTTAAACGCGAGTGGCTACGACACAGAAGAAATAACCGATTCTTCGGAACTCAAAACGAAAAAAACGCTCTTAAACAGTTCTGATGTGATATTAGATGCGATTTTCGGCACTGGAGTAAGCGGTAAAATAAGAGAACCAGAAGCCACTGCAATAGATTTGATAAATGATGCAAACTCAAATGCATTCATTGTTGCGGTGGATGTCCCTTCTGGATTGGACTCCGATACTGGTGAAGCGGAAAAAGCAGTTCGAGCAAATCTCACTGTCACGTTCCACCGTACGAAAAAAGGTTTGTTAAATGCTGTAAATTATGTCGGTGAATTGGCGGTTGCAGATATAGGAATTCCTGAAGGAATGGAGAAGTTAGCAGGTCCCGGAGACGTAAGGATGGTAATGAAGAGAAAAGCAAATAGCCATAAAGGAGATAATGGGCGTGTGTTGATAGTCGGAGGAGGTCCTTTTTTTGGTGCTCCTACTTTAGCCGCTCTCGCTTCTCTACACGCTGGTGCAGACTGGGTAACAATAGCGGCACCTAAAAGCGTTTCTTCTATCATCTCTTCTTTATCGCCCAATTTGATTGTCCAACCTCTTTCTTCCGCGATATTGGTGGAGAAGGACGTGCCAGTGGTATCAAATTTGATAAAAAAGCATGATGTAGTGGTGATAGGCATGGGCTTGGGTGCAGAAGAGGAGACGAAAATGGCAACGGGAATGATAATTGAAGATGAAGCTAATAAGAAAGCGGTAGTGGATGCGGATGGATTCTACGGGTTACATTTGCCACTGGAAGGAGAAGATAAGCTCGTTATCGTAACTCCTCATGCAGGAGAATTTGCAAAGATGGAAATAGGCGGAGGGAGCGTAAAAGTGCCTCCCGAGGATTTGATGGAAGAAAGAATAAAATGTGTATCCGATTTTTCAATGCAAAACAAAGTTGTTACTTTGATGAAAGGTCCGACTGATGTTGTATCGGATGGCGTTCGTGTGAAGATAAACAAAAGAGGAAATGCCGGGATGACTGTTGGCGGCACGGGTGATGTATTAGCAGGTGTAACTGGTGCGTTCTTTGCAATCGCCACTGACCCTTTCAAAGCGGCAACTGCTGCTGCATTTGTAAACGGAGCTGCGGGGGATAGCGCATTTGATGCGAAAGGGTATGGATTGCTTGCTACGGACGTGATAGGAGATATTCCAAGGGTTATAAAGGAGATGAGATGATACCTTCAAAAAACGCTCTTCATTCCCGTTATACGTA
>JANJFQ010000131.1 GCA_025435355.1 Candidatus Methanophagales archaeon
CGGCAAGTTCGGCTCCCAAAGTAAACTTTGTCACAGAACATTACCATCGTCCACGGTAGCCGAAATATCGGCTCGGCTTTTGAAGCTGACTTAAAATAGTTGTAGTTGTGGAGAGATGAGGTTATAATTTTGTAGTGGTTGAGAGGAACCGCGAGATAGCATCAGTGAGGGAAACATCATTTTGAGAACACAGAACACAGAATACAGGACACACCCCTGCCTACGGCTTGCAGGGGCAGGGAGGTAGATTGTAATTTTTGATAAAAGAATATTTAGCCACAGAGGTCACCCGCCTACGCCAAGGCTACATCGGGCAGGCAGAGAACACAGAGGCAAACTTTAGTTTGCATCGGATCAAAAGGGCTTCACCGGCCATTTGGGCAACGGCCTTTTTATCCAGACTCACGGCCGTACTCCAAGCGAGCTTGTGCGTTCGGCCAGCGTCGTCAGTCTAAGTCGCTGACGTTGTCAGCGTAGGCGAAAGCCGGAGTTTGTACTTCTTAAATAGAAAGGTAGGGCGCAGAGAATACGGGAAACTCTTTTGTAACTTGTGTTGTTGTCAAATTAGATGTCAACACGGAAAGAATGTGTCGTATTTTAATTGCTCATGGATGAATATCGCAAAAACAATCTTGATAAGGCCATAGAGCTTCTAAAAGAGAATAAACTTTATTTGTACGTGGGAGCTGGAGTGTCATGTCGAGTTGGAATACCGGGGTGGAAGGATTTATTGCAGGAGTTTGCGGATGAGTATAAACAGCGTGCTGGGCATTCACCGGAACGAGCAAAGGAGATAAAAAGGTTTGCGGAGGAAAGCAACCTTGAGCTTTTTGAAGTGATGAAGAATGATACTCAAGGGCAAATTGTGCTGATAGATGTTCTCAAAAGGCATTTTGCTGTTGACAGATGCGACAGCGTTCACAGAGAGCTTTTGGGATTGCCATTTGCGGGAGTGATAACCACTAATTACGATAGATGTTTCGAGAGTGCTTGCGGGAAGTATCGGATACGCCAGGAGTTACTGGATCAAAGGTGGTTCTGCTTCCCTGAATATGATGGGCGGGCCATAAATATGGATAAAGTTTTCGATGGGAACAAATTCCTGCTTCACATGCATGGGTGTTTCTTTCATGGGGGTAATTTCGAGGTAGAGAACATAATACTTGCCCCTTCCCAATACTACAAGTTCTATGGACGAGAAGAGATGAAAATGATTCTAGAAACTTTAGCACAGGAGCATGTGTTGTTTCTTGGAACAAGCTTCACGGACAAATATTTCTTAGATTCTATCAGGGAGTTGAGGAAACCTAAAAATGAAAACGAACGAGCTAACACGAGGGAGTGGTTTAAGTTCTGCGATAAAGGTGAGGACTGCTTTCAAATACGTGATGAAGAAGATTTTGTAATGCATCACATACATTATGAGGGGCCAAATGATGGATTCGCAGATGCGGTTCGGGAGATAGGGAATGCGGTTGATTTGAGGAAGCGAGGGGTGAGGGTCTATGTTGATCCGAGAAATATCAACTCGAGAGAGGACATTCGATAATGGTAAAGTCATTCTATGAAAACGCGTTAGAACTGATGCGAATGAGGGGACTTTCTACGCCTTCTACCACGGATTTGGAGAAGGTCATTGGCATAATCAAAGATGATGAGGAGTTGACTCGCTACTTCTATGACAAGAACGAACGAGGCGCATTGAGTGTGGGATGGCTGGAGTTACTTAATGGTGCAGGAGAATTTGAGGAACTTGAGCGTAAGGAAGGAAGGATTGTTGAGAGGGTTAAGGCACTTTACCTGGTTGATTGCGCTAGCGTAAAGCCGAAAGTTGTGCTTGGCATAGTCAAGAAAGTAGAAGCAAGAGACCCATGGATTCAGGGGAAAATGATCGAAGCTATTTTGGCAATGGAGGATGAATCCGTACAAGGTATATCTATTGTGATGAAGTACCTCGGAGAGCGAGATTACAAGGTGTGGTATTTTATTGGAGAGCCGGCAGCAAAGTTAATGGTGAAGTTGGTTGATAAGCATCCCAAGGAGGCCTTCGAGGTGTCCAGAACATTGCTTGATGTTTGGCGGCCGGGCGAGAGAGAAGCTGGGGTCTTTGAAACTATCAGAGGTAAATTCGATACGCACGAATACAAGGAATTAATATTTAAATACTACAACAGGGTGTGGGAGAAGAGGCCATTAGAAGCAACTGGAGTAATGGTGGAGATATACGATGAGTATCTGGAGGCATGTAAAAAGGAGAAGGGTTATGATATAAGCGAATATCTTGGAGTGAGTGTAGAAGATTTAGAGAATATTCAGCGATTGGAGTATGACTTAGACGCAATCATAATGAAGGCGATATGCGAAGGCGGGCGAGTGGTCATTAAAAAAGAACCGAACAAGATTAGCAGGCTATTGGATGATCTGGAGAAACGAAACAAAGGGATTTTTAACAGAGTGACGATGTACCTATTGCGGTTTGTGCCAGCAGGGATGGAGAAAGACAGGATAAATAAGATTATAGCTAATAATGAGTTTTTAGAAAAGCCGGGATATGAATACGAGTATAAGCTGCTTTTAAAAGACCAATATGATGAAATTGATGGGGAGATAATAAACGAATTCGTTCAATGGGTGAAGAACATAAAGAAAAATGAGGATGAAAGAAAAGAGATTGAGGAGTGGTGCAAAAAGAACGAAGAAGAACTACCCGATTTTGATAAGATGGACAACTATATACGAGCAGAGGAATTGTATCTGGTCCGAGATAAGTTTCAAGAACTGTACCAAGAGTATGTAAGAAGAGCCGGCGTGGATGACGAGAGCAAATTGGCACCACGAAAGATGGTAGGTGAAGCAAGGTTTGTTAGTCCTAAGGAAGGAACTCCGTTAACTTCGGACGAGATGGCCGAGAAGAGTGTGGAACAAGTTTTGGATTATGTTTCTAATCCGAAGAATTACGAAGAATCAAAAAAGAAGCAAGCATTCCTTAGGGATGCAGCAAGTGCGCTTCGGGCAACTTTCAAGGAAGATGTGAAGAAGCGACCTAAGGAGTATCTTAAATGCGATATGAATAAACTCAAAGAGTTACCTCCATCATTTCTTGTCAGTTTCTTTTATGGGGTAGAAGATGCGGTGCGAGGGAGCAGTTTCAATAAGGAAGAGTGGGATCTCTTGATAAATTTTGCATCTTTGGTCATCAAGGAGAGACATGAAGAGCAAGAATACGAAGATTGTTTTTCTGAAATTTTATCGGTATTACGTGAAGGTTTTGGTGGAGGTAAGGGAAAGCTCGAATTCGATGAATCTACTGCAAAGAAGTTCTGCGAAATAGTGAAGAGGCTTATACATTTTCCGGTTGAGGACACAAATGACAAAAGCGAAGAAAGAGACCCAGTGCAGCTATTGTTAAGTCAAGTTGCGGGAAAGGCGATGGAACTGACGGTGTTGCTCGGATTAGTATGTAAAAAACAGTACGAAAAATACTGGGAAAAAGAATTAAAGGGTGAAATGAGGGAATGTTGGGAATATGTGCTGGGAAATATCAAAAAACCAGGAATTAATTGCATTTTCGGGATGGAGTTTTCGAGAATATACTGGTTGGATAAGGGATGGGTCAAAGGGAAACTTGATTTAATATTCAGTAAGGATTTGTGGGACGAGGTTTGGGGGACATATACATCGTGGGGCAGGCCTTCAGCGGATGGATTTAAGCTTCTTGTGGAGAAAGGAAAATATGAGCAAGCAGTAAATATGCTTAGGAAAAAGAACGAATTTAATTTTGGGAAAAATCCAGAAGACGGTCTTGTTGAGCATTTGATGGTCGGATATTTCAACGGATGGGTTAGATTGGAAGATTCGGTATTAGTTAAGTTTTATGAGAAGGCAGAAGCGAAACTTAGAGGCAAAGCGGCAAGATTTATGACGACAGGATTCAAGGCTGTAAAAGAAGACAAGAAACCTTATGAAGATATCGCAGAGAGAATGCGAACGTATTGGAAAAGCCGCCTTGAAGCACTCGAAGAGAATGCACAAGAAAATAAGGAAGAAGCAGTTGAATTAACAGGGTGGGTAGAGGATTCGTTACTGCCGGCAAAAGAAACACTGGAGCTGTTAGAGCAAAGTCTGGATTTGAGCGATGGTAGAATTGGGAAGATGAGGGATGCGCGGAATTTTGTTAAAGGAGTATGCAATTTAGCAAAAGGAAATGAGTTGTTGGCGCTGCGGTGCTTGAAGAAGGCTGTGGCGGATGAGAATATGCACATGCCTTGGGCACGTATCCAAAATCCCCTTGCGGAGTTTTTAGAAGCGATGGTGGAATCCCCAGAAAATATCCGTAGTGAAGTAAAAGAGGTGGCAGATTTGTATGGACGGTACAATCCGGAAAAATTCCGAGGTGTTTGGGAAAAGTTGTAAGGATGTTGTGTTTTTGTTGTTTTTTTAACGGTAACTCTTTGGCACTAAGCGACGGCGTAAGCAAATTAAAGATTAAACATCAAAGAGCAAAACTACAGATAAAAAATAAAAGAGGTTAATTATGAACCCCTTGCAGTGCGGAGAAAAGATTTCCACGCAGGACGCAGCCTGGTAAAAATATACCCGCAGGGTGCGGGGAAAATATGACCCCCGAGTCGTAGCTCGGGGGCTAAACATTAAAAGATGGATGGTTTGGTATGGGTAAGACGTTAGGGTATATGGTGACATGGACGACGTATGGTACA
>JANJFQ010000132.1 GCA_025435355.1 Candidatus Methanophagales archaeon
ACGGTAATGGTGCAAAGCAGGGATGCTTTCATAGTTATTAATTCTTATAACTGTGTTTGTGCCGTCGAACATATGCAAACGCGCTTCCATTGTGTTGTAATACTTCGCACTCAGCATATAAACTTTATTTCCTGGTTCTCTTTCAACCAGTACGTAATATCCTTCAGTGTCGCCAGCCCATACAGTCATCCCGCCGAATTTGTTATATAGCGCACCCCAAATATCTGCCATCCTGAAATCGCTCACCACATACCTTACATCGAGTGCGTCAGCAATTTCGTTAGCCTCGGTTTCATTATTTGAAGTGAAGAATACGCAAGCTCCGGCTATCCCTTGCTGGAAATTATTGGCAACGGGAATCCGATGAGCGATACGAGTGATCCAATTACCATTGTCCCACCAATTCATTACAGAATATGCAGATTCCGGGTAATCATACGGTGGTTCATATAAAGCGTAATAATCCACACCCGGGTCAGGTGTATTTTCTCGCATCCAGGAAAGTGACTCAAACCAATCGTATTCAGGACCTGGAATTAGCCCCCCGGGATTTTTTGCACTTGTTACAGCCATATTAAAAGTAGGATAAAACACCGCGAAGCCAATAATGAGAAAAGCGACGATGACGTTGGCACGTAAATACCTTTTTATTTCATTATATCGTATTTCCGCTTTTGCTCCTTGTTCCGTCTTTACCTTTCTCTTCCTCGCTTCTCTCGCTACCCCTCTCTTCTTCCCTTTTTCTCTTTTTCGCTTTTTCTCCTCCTGCTCACTCCTTGCTTTTTCTATTCCACTCTCTCCCCTGAATCCTACAATATCGATAACCTTCCAGGAGATGAATCCGCAGAGAATGGCAACGTTCACTGCATAATAACCTGCGAACCTGTTCTGACCGAAAGAAGCGAAAAGCATCACAGCACTCCATACGAAAAACAAAATCTCTTCTGGTCGAAATTTCCTTGCAATATTATAGCCAATCCCGATAAATGCGATAAATGCAATGAAGAAAGTAGTAGTGAACCATCGCCAGACATCACCATCGGCAATTCTTCCGGTATATGGCGAAAAAAGGTGCATAGGTGGCACCTCGGCTATTGTTAAAAACGACTCTGGAGGAATGAATACAGATAGAAGACGTCCTGTTAGCGTTGCGTATAAAGAGGGATTCAAACGGCACAAAAGAATAAGAGATACCACACCAAGTGCTAATATTGCAATGGGATATCCGAATACGATTTTTTTGCGGTTTAGCGAAAAAGAAACCGCGCTTAAAACAAGGAATACAACTATGCCGAGTAAAAGAGAAATGACGTGAAATTCAACAATAGTGCCAAGATGAAGTATAGGCAGTATCATAGCTAAGGAAATAAGAAATACCGGCATAACAACGATGCAAAGATAATCGGTGCTCACCGCTCTAAGATGGTCAACCGCATACTGAACCACGGCATATATAAGCAAAATGAACATAAAAAATGGAGCACCAACCCACGAGAGGTAATAAGTACCGAGGAAGATACCAGCCAAGAATGAATAAATCATTGGCTTGCGCAAAGAATTCCAATCTTTTCTCAGTCGTAGGAGGGAATAAAAAGTTATTTCGTTTTCCTTTGCACTCTTTATGGAAAGAATGAGAAACAACATTGCAATCGTGCTGAAAAGCGTCTCTGCAACGTGATGGTCCGGGAATCCCAATAGAGAACGAGCTAAGAATTGACCGGGAAGGATAGCGATTAGAGCAGCAGAAAGAAGCCCGGCATTCCTGTTCCACAATTCTTTTCCAATATAATATACTGGGATGACCGTAAGAGCACCTAAGACCGCGGGATACCACGCCCCTATTACCTCTATTCCATGCTGACCTAAAGTAGAGACCGGATTTCCAAGTCCTATTACCCATATAACAAACGAAAGCGACTGGTCAAATAGCGGAGTTACAAAAGGGTTGTATGCGCCATGCGGATAAGCGGTGAAAGGGTCGAAGTAGATACGATGAGGGAAGTGATGAAGTGTATTCTCCACTAACCTCATGTTATACCAGGGGTCACCACCACAAAATCTCACAAAAGAGTGGGTAAAAATACTGTCATACGGAATAGCGGTTCTGATATAGAGTGACAAGCAGAATATAAATGCCAATATAGCTCCGCAGATCAAAGACGGTTTTTCAATCTTTTTTAGTTTTATACTCATGCTTTTTCTCAGCATTTCTCCATTATTTCCTTTCCCTCTATTAAGGGTTTTTTCTTTATACTATATTTTACTGAAAAACGGCTATGAAGGAAATATAGTTTAACATTTCCTCTCTCCGCGAGAAAAAGAATTGTACGTTGAAGGAAGAAGGGCGATAAAAGAGGCGATGGGCATTCTACCGAATGGTGCAAAGTTTTATATAACCTCAAAAAGATAAGTATATGGAGATGAAAGCGAAGGAAATAACGATAAAGGGAAGAGTTCATGATGTTGGATACAGACTATTGTTATTGAACGAAGCGGAAAGGTTGTTTATCGAAAATTTTGATGCAAGAAATGTTTTAATGAATGGAGAACAGCACATAATTGTTCTGGTTGAAGGAGAGAAAGAGAAGATTAACAGGTTTGTGGAGTTTACCGAATCGAATTATCCGCCAGAAGCTTCAGTGGAATCAGTGGAGGTTAAGGATTATGGCGAAGCGGTTAGGAGCATTGATTCATTTAGGCAATCCTTCATGGTCTTCCAGCTTACGAAGATAGCACAGGCAGGGGTGGGTATGCTTGGGAAGCAGGATGCGATGCTTGGGAAGCAGGATGCGATGCTTGGGAAGCAGGATGCGATGCTTGGGAAGCAGGATGCGATGCTTGGGAAGCAGGATGCGATGCTTGGGAAGCAGGATAGAACCATAGAAATTCTTGAGTCGGTGGAGGGGGATACATCTAAGATGCTTGATAAGCAAGATGAGACGATAAAGACGATAAAAGAGGAATCTGAAAAGACGAGAGAAATTGTAATGGATGAGGGAGAAAAGACAAGAGGACTTCTGAAAGAGAAGATAGAGGAAGATGTTGAATGGATTAAGGAGGAGATTATTGGAATCAAGACAACGCTCAGCAAGGTTAAGGAGAAGGTTGGAATAGAGTGATTATGCCAATAGGGAAATGGATTTGATTCTGGATACAAGCGTAGTCATTGAAATTTTTGGGGGTAATAACAGGGTTCATGATTATTTGAGCAAGTACAAGGATAAGGTATTTGGTATAACTTCTATAACAGAATTTGAGCTCTTCTGTGCGGAATTAAAGGAGAGAGAAGTAATAATGCTTGATAGCCATTAAGTCGGTGGTTATAGATAGATGTTACTTGATATTGAAGACTTTGAGGGGCTTATGGAACTGTTTAAGAAATGATTAAAGAAGCTCTGAGAGAATTACATAACCTCATAAAAGGCGGCGCCGAAAAGTGAATATATGAGATTTCCAAGAGGTTAGTTGAAAGAGGGCATGAAGTGGATTTATTTGGATTGAGGTATTGGAATGAAATACTGGAATGGCGAGGATGTTTTTGGGGTATCTTAGATGGAGGTGAGGGGCATTAGAGGCTGCTGAAATGAAAATCGCATACATTTATGACGTAATCTATCCTTACGTGAAAGGCGGAGCAGAGAAGAGAGTGTGGGAGATTTCAAAAAGGTTAGTTGAAAGAGGGCACGAGGTGCATTTGTTTGGAATGAAATACTGGAATGGCGAGGATGTTGTTATAAATGATGGCGTTTATCTGCACGGTGTTTGCGAGCCAAAAGAATTGTACGTTGAGGGAAGAAGGTCGATAAAAGAGGCGATATATTTTGCAAGGAAGCTTCTTATTCCTTTAATGAAAGAAGATTTTGACGTTATAGATTGTCACGCGTTTCCGTATTTTCCATGTTTCGCTGCAAAGATTTGTTCTTCGGTGAAGAGGACGCCATTGGTAATTACGTGGCATGAGGTTTGGGATGGTTACTGGTATGAATATCTGGGAAAGAAGGGCGTATTTGGGAAATGCGTTGAGAGAATGACTGCTCATCATACTGATAAATTAATTGCGGTCTCAGAGAGAACGAAAAAGGATTTGGAAAGGATTGGAGTGAAAAAAGAAATTAAAGTAATACCGAATGGAATAGATTTGGGAAAGATAGAAAAAGTGAAGCCTTCAAAGGAAGAAACAGCAGTCATATTTGCTGGAAGGTTGATCAAGGAGAAGAACGTGGACGTTATGATCAAGGCGGTAAATTTGGTAAAGAGAGAAGTTCCAGATGTTAAATGTATAATCATTGGAGATGGTCCAGAAAAGAGCAAAATGGAGAAACTGGCTTATGATTTGGGATTAGAAAATAACATTGAGTTTACAGGGTTTTTAGATGATTATGACGAAGTTATATCGTATATGAAATCATCGAAAGTATTTGTGTTGCCTTCGACGAGGGAGGGATTTGGGATTGTGGCGTTGGAGGCGAATGCATGTGGATTGCCGGTTGTTACGGTGAACCATAAGAGGAATGCGGCATGCGATTTTATAACCAACGATGAGAATGGGTATATATGCGAGCTTTCAGAGGGGGACGTTGCGGAGATGATATTGAAGGGGTTGGATAAAAGAAAGGAGATGAAAAGGAAATGTATTGAATGTGCGAAAGGGTACGATTGGGAGAGGATAGTTAATTTGATTGAAGCGGTTTATAAAGAATGGAAGG
>JANJFQ010000133.1 GCA_025435355.1 Candidatus Methanophagales archaeon
TTCATATTTACTTTTCATATAAGAGTTTACGTTAATTTGAGCGTACTTGACATTGGGTTTGTTTTGCATAAAAAGTAGCTGATTTGTAGAGGATTCTCGACAAATGTAGTGCCTTATAGGCACGTAAGTTAGTGAAAAGTGAGCTAAAGTGCCTAAAGTGAGCTAAAGTTGGATTCTCGATTCTTGTAAATGGTTCATAGTTCATGGTTCATGGTTTCCGCCATACGACGGCGGATCTGCGACATTGGCTAATTGGCTGAGCTGGCTGGCTCTAAGTCCTTGCCACTCGGTGGCTTACGACATGCAAACTGAAATGCCATCTTCGCCTACGGGCGGTTTATGTTTGCCTGCTGGCTAACATAGGCGTATTTTAACATAGCTTCAAACATAGTCAACAAAAAAATGGTCAAAAAGCAACTTTTTTTTGGCTGCCCTTTTTCATAGTGAAATCCGAACTCTATCCCGTATAATCTCCCTAAAGTGTGCGGATTTCTTTTGATTGACCCCGGCTTGTGGGTGCGCAGGAACTCACCCTGGGGGCAGGCGGGAATTGCGGGTTTTGTTTGGTGGATTTAAAGACGGGTTTTAGAAATTGATTGGAGAATGTTATTTTTCTTTGGCAGAGCCGGATAAGTGGTGAGAAAAAGCATCTAGTCCTTTTGATTAGTCAAAAGGACTATGAGCATATTAAAAAGTATGAGGTTTGGGATAGGGATTAAGAATTGAGAAATTGGAATTGGTTGAATGTTGCTTGCCTTACGGAGATTCTACAAGTAAAATGTTTTGGCGGATTTATTTGTGGTTTTTTGACGGGAATTACGGATTTGGCTTTTGTAAGATTTCAGGAGTAAAATACATTTGGAAATGTAGAGAATGTAATCATTTTTGATTAATCAAGTAGGCGATATTATGGACATAAAAGAAAAGCTTAAAATGTTGCGAAAACTAAGTGAGGTAGACCTTACAAAGAATTTTCTGATTCCACTTTATGAATCAGATGGAATGGGATGCAAAAGCGTTCGGTATACCCATAGAAGACTTGAATTTGGAAAAGACGTAATCTACTACAAAGAAGACGAATATGGAAACAGGCTATTCACAGGCGTCCAAGTGAAAAAGTCGCAAATCAGAACGGGCAATATTGACAATATAATGCGTCAAGTAAGCGAAGCTTTCGGGGAACCATTTACAGATTTGGGTACTGGCAAGAAGGAAAATTTGGATAGGGTCGTTGTGTTAACTTCTTGTGAGTTTTTGGAAGAGGCGAAAGATTCTTTTTGGGCCAGTCTCAAAGGTAACAGTTTGGACAGATTTGTCACTTGCATAGATGGCAATCAACTTGTTCGCTTGCTTGACAAGCATATGCCGTCTGCGTTTTGGGATGATTACGATTACTTTAATAAATACTTCAATTCGATGAAGAAAGAGTTTAAAACGATTAAAGATATTTCGGCGCTTGGGCAGAAAGAATACATATCTCTAGAGGAAATTTATGTTTCACTGAGGGTAAGTGAGGAGGTTGGAGAAGGGGAAATGACAGAGGATGAAGAGGAGGAATGGAAGATATTTGAAGAAAGATCGGTTAGGGGAGAGGAAAAGGAAGAGAGAATGAGAAGCGAGGAGAGGATAAAGGTCGTCGATGCGGAGAGGGCTGTTAGTTTATATGACAAATTGCTAATTGTCGGTGCTCCAGGTTCGGGAAAGACTACTTTGTTCAAATATCTAGCGTTGAAGGTGTGCAGAGAGAACCTTGAAAGACAAGAAAGGACTTATGTTCCTATTCCGATTAATATGCGAGAGCTGTCGGATAGTGGGAAGAGTATAAGGGGGTATGTTGATAAGGTGTTCGAGAAGTATGGATTCCCTAAGTCAAAGAAATTTGTTGAGAAGGAATTGAAAGAGGGAAGGTGCTGGCTTTTACTTGACGGTTTTGATGAGCTAGCGACAAAAGAAAGCCAGAAGAAAATAGCTGGGAAAATAGACAGATTTGCGAAGAAGTATCGCAAAAACAAGATAGTAGTTACGTCGAGAACTGCAGGCTATCACGAGGAGCTTAAAGGATTTACTAAGGTAGAAGTGATGGAGTTTGATGATAGGCAGATAGAGAAGTTCATCGAGAACTGGTTTGGTCAGAGGGATCCGGATAGGGCAAAGTCAATGTTCAGCGCAATCAAGGAGAACGAGCGAATCACAGTGCTGGCGAGAAATCCACTGATGATTTCGATTATTGCTATTATTTATGAGGAGGACAGGGAACTGCCGCAACGGAGGGCAGATCTGTATAAACGTTGTGTAGAAGTATTGCTGAGCAAATGGGATGTGCAAAAGAGAATTAGAAACAAATATACATCGGAGAAGAAGGAATTTATTCTGCGCAAGCTCGCATTCTATGGGCAGAACAATAATAAAAGGATTATGATGGAGGAAGAAATCGTGGAGGAAATGCTGAGGCATTTTCCGCGGATAGGACTGAAAGAAAGTGATGCAAAACCCTTTTTAGATGAGATATGGCAGCGGAGTTATATTCTGAAGCAGATTTCAATGAACAGTTATGATTTTTTACATTTATCTTTCCAGGAGTATTTTACTGCATTAGAGTTAAAAGAAAGAGAAGACGGAATATCTATAATTATCCAAAATTTGTCTAAGTCGTGGTGGGAAGAACCAATACTTCTTTACGCGGGTATAAGCAGGGATGCATCGACCCTAATTAAAAGAATCGAGGAAAAAGTACCAGAAGATATGTTTTGCAGTAATCTGATAATGTTTGGAAAGTGTGTTGGGGATGCGGAATTCACAGATGTATCGTTGAAGGAACGGATTGTGAACGAAATATGGGATCTTTACCAAAACTCAGAATTCAGGCTTCTGAGGGAAAGAGCGATTGAGATTCTTAGGTTAATCAAGCCTGATGGGATTATAGAAAAATTGATAAGAGATTTGAAGGATATAAAGAGTAAAGGTAGAAGTAGAGAAAGAACAGCATCTGCTCTTGGACGTATAGGAAGCGACAAGGTAGTAGAGCCACTGCTGGAAGTCCTAATAAAGGATGATGTTGCTCATGTTCGCGGGAGTGCAGCATCTGCTCTTGGACGTATAGGAAGCGACAAGGTAGTAGAGCCACTGCTGGAAGTTCTAATAAAGGATGATGTTGTTCATGTTCGCGGGAGTGCAGCATCTGCTCTTGGACGTATAGGAAGCGACAAGGTAGTAGAGCCATTGCTGGAAGCCCTAATAAAGGATGATGATGCTAATGTTCGCGGGAGTGCAGCATATGCGCTTGGACGTATAGGAAGCGACAAGGTAGTAGAGTCACTGCTTGAAACCTTAGTAAAGGATGATGATGCTAATGTTCGCGGGAGTGCAGCAACTGCTCTTGGACGCATAGGAATTGATAAGGTGATAGAGCCACTGTTGGATGCTCTAAGGAATGACGATAAGGCTATTGTTCGAGAGCATTCAGCATACGCGCTTATTGGTATTGGAAGCGAGTTGGTTGTAGAGTCTCTACTAGAGGTCATGGCAAAGGACGATAATGCTCGTGTTAGAGGGGGGGCAGCATCTACTCTTGGACGTGTAGGAAGCAAGAAGGCGTTAGTGCCGTTGTTGAATGCCTTGGTAAAGGATGATAATCCTTTTGTTCGAGGAAGGGCGGCAAGGGCGTTAAGGGCGGCATCTGCGTTGGGATATCAAGAGAGCGAGGTGGTAGTAAAGTCCTTACTAGAGGCCCTGACAAAGGACGATGATGCTTATTGTAGAGGAAGTGCGGCATATGCGCTTGGATATATGGGAAACGAAGTGGTGATAGAGCCTTTACTAGAGGCCCTAGCAAAGGATGATGATGCTCAGGTTCGCGGGAGTGCAGCATATGCGCTTGGATATATAGGAAATGAGGAGGCGTTGGTAGAATTAAGAAAGGCATTGGAGGACAAGGCCAAGTTCGGGATATATAAAGTGAAGGATTCAGCTTTTGAGGCAATTGAAAAAATCAGCAGAAGAACGTTTGTAAGAGTAACATACTGAGAAGAAGGGGCTATATCTTTTTGAAATAATTTATTGGCTTAAAATAACAAGAGAGTAACAAATCTAAGATGTGAGAAAATTTGTCGTTTTGGGGATGAGCAATGCCACAAAGGATAGCAATTAAGGCAAGTGGAGTTAACTTTGAGGCGGAGTTGAATGAGAGTGTGACGGACAAGGCGATATATGGTGCTCTTCCGATACGGGCGAAGGGGCAGCGCTGGGGCTGTTGCAAACGAGTTGAGGAGAAGGTGTGTAAGAGGTTAGAGAAGTGTAGTGTGCCCCTTTATCCCCTCCATGAAGGGCTGAGTATGTTTTTGCATTGTATTGGGGTTATCAAGGCATAACCACAATGACAAGTAGGACGGAATTTTTCGAGTGGACAGCCTTCAAATACGTCACGTTGTGACCAGTGCCAAGATTTCGTCTAATTTGGCCGTCGCCAGACATGCGCAAGTATCCGCAGCTCCATAGTACATCCACAACTCATCGCCCCGAGTTAGAAGGCCGGTCGGAAACACTACGTTTGGCGTCAAACCAGACAGTTCGTATGGTGCCTCGGCTTGGAATATCCAGTTTCGTGAGCGGGCAATAACTTTGTGAGGCCTGTCTTTCTCCAACAGAGCTACACCGGCTCGATAAACAAGCTGACCACCATAAGCCTTAACACCGTGGTATATGA
>JANJFQ010000134.1 GCA_025435355.1 Candidatus Methanophagales archaeon
GCCCCCGTGGATTCTACTACCAGATCAACGCCCAAATCGCCCCAGGGCAACTTCTCAAGGGTGGTCTCCGCTAATATCTTTATCTCCTTTCCATTCACCACGAGCGTGTTCTTGTCTTTATTCGCCTGCACTTCAGCATCAAACACCCCGTGCACGGAATCGTACTTCAAGAGATGAGCAACCCAAGAAGCCTCCGCCGCTCGGCTATTTATCGCTACAACATCTAGGTCTGAATTATCCCGTAGCGCTGCTCTAAACAGAATTCGGCCAATTCTACCCCATCCATTTATCGCTACCGTTATCATGTAAGGAGGTTCACTGTCTTTATTTTTAAACTTTTCGCTATATTCGCCATATCAGATTATATTTGCCACAGCAGTATGATTATCGGCAAAAGCAGCACACCCATACAATTACTCCGTTTTACGCCGAAGTGGATCGGAATGAGCCCGATGCATGTGCCTACAAGAAGAACCAGCAAGCCTAACGCACCGGTAAACAGGAAGACGAGTGCACCGAGGAAAAGTGCAATGCCGCTTAGTATTTTTCGATAGGGTAGTTTCGCGAACTGTAACGCGAATTGCTTTCCAACGTATATAGTGATGAAGAACGAGAAGGGGGCTGCGATTAACACTACGATGAGCAAATAAATCAATGCAGATGGCGGAATGAGCCCTGCCCATTGTGGAACGTCTAATAGGCGACTTATCGCTATCGTTGCGCCGCTTCGTGCACGTGAGATAAGAAAGAGCGTTTCAAGACAAAAAATTACATTCGCCGTATTAACAAATACGTAAACTTTTATATACTTTCACTGTCATAATCATTTTGGTGGAAGATGAATAAGAGGGCGATCTTGGAAGATGATTATGTGAAGATGTGGTTTAGCGATATAGGAGCAGAACCGAGAACCATAAGCGACTTCTCTTATTCGCTCAGGCGTTTCTGTGAATTTACGGGAAAGACACCGAAAGAACTGATTGATGAAGCAGATAATGAATCTAATCAGCGGATACCACAGAGAGATAAGCAACTAAAACGGTACCTTCGCGATTTCCCGGCATGGTTAGAAGAAGACTTTAAAGAGAAGTACGGCAGAGAAATAGCCCCAAAAACCTTAAAATCACGAGTGACTGCAGTCAGGTCTTTTTATAAAGCGCTCGGTTTTGATGTCCCTCGGAACTCCAAAAAGATAAACCGTGCTGAGCGATTGCCTGAGAACGGAGAGATGCCGACGATGGAGATGGTCCGAGAAGCTATAAACGTCGCATCTGTTAGAGACCGGGCTATTGTTTTAGCTCAACTCACAAGTGGGATGGGAGATGCAGAACTATTGTCTCTAAAATTCAGCGACTTTATGAGCGGTCGCGGGTATAGCCCCCGTTTAGGTGGAAGAAGTGAGAGTGAAATCAGGCGATGGATTATTGAAGAGAAGCAGAGGGTCAGCGGAGCCATTAACGAGAGCAATCTAGAATTTGGCATCACAAAGATAACAGGAACACGACAAAGGACTAAACAAACATTCACTACTTTTTTCACACCTGAAACGACTCTTGCCGTGCTTGATTACTTAGAATGGAGGAATCGGGAGCCAAAACCAGATAATTATCACGGAAAGTACTTGAAAGCAATTGTGCAAGAAAGCTACGAGAAGCGGAAGATAGGTAGCATTGATGATTTCGTGTTTATTAGAAATAACGTTCCTGACGAATATTTACCACTAAAAACGCTAAAAGAGTTATTTGAAGGGATGAGTGCTTATGAAGAAAATTACCGGAAATCAAAAGAGCGCCGAGAGAAGTTTGGAGACCATCCTTACGATGAGAAACTACGAGTATTACATGCAAGTGGCTTGACAAGAGTGTATCGCGAGCTCGCTACGAAAATCGGAGTGGGTACCGAATATGGTAAGTGGCAGGTTTTTAGAGGGCATAAGATGAGGGCTCTATTTAATTCATTATTAGAGAATGCAGGGTGTCCAGCAAATGTTAAAGAAATTTTCATGGGACATAAACGCCCTGAGCAGATAACGGCATATTCTAAGATGAGTGACGCCACATTAAAAGAGAACTACATCAAGTACATGAAAGTGCTCTTTACAGGGCGTACAGAGGTGAAGATACTAACAAGCGAGGAATTTAAGGTGGTAGATGAGGCATTAGGGGAAAAGGAAAGAAGAATAGCTGAGCTTGAGAGAGAGATAAAAGAATTGAAGGCGAAAGAAGAAGCAAGAGAACCTTATGATAAAGGGATGGCAGCTTTTATCGACACAATTGAAAGTAAACCCGAAATGAAAAAGGCACTGATAAAAGAAATGGTAAGCGATCCCGCTATGAAAAACATACTGAAGGAGATAATGAAGGATTTGATAAAAGAGGGAGGATAGCTAACTAAACCTTTTTCCCAGGTTTCATTTTGAGTTTGATTGTAACTCCTAACGAATTATTTTTGCGGTCTGTTTTTCTCCTCTTTGTTTAGGAATATCACGTCGCTTACATATCTCATCTCGCCTTTTATTTGCTTTTTCCATTGCTTCAAGGAGATCATCAGTTTCATGCTATATCTCATCCGAAATAACAAATTCTCTCGAGTAATTGATGGCTCCTTCAACAGTTAGCATTGATGGTGACAAAGGAGCATCCGAATAGAAGAAAGTAAATGGTTTAGGATCGGTTACGCTTAGGGGACGGGGACGCTCATCTTTGGTATTCACTCTTTGCCACTCATCACGTATAAGGTTATAAACAATATTTTTTTGCTCTTCACTCAATTTCAGATAATCTTCAAGTATTTTTTTATATTCTTCATTATTATATTCTTCCTTATATAAGGCGATTTGTTTGTATTTGTCAGTACGATAAAAACTACCTTCATATAAATAAAGATTGTTAAAATCTAAAAGTTCCTCACCACCCTTGACAAAAAAATCCTTTACAGCAGTATCTTTGGTTTCTAATACCTTTCTCAAAAAATAGTCCATAAACAGATATGTTCTGGCCATTCCTATTTCGTAATCAACATCCTTCAATTCATCTAATACTTTTGATAATTTGTTTTTAATACTGTTAACGTAATCTTTACCCTTTAAATGCGGTAGACCTTTAGGAGCATATTTTTCAATATCGGAAGAATCAGTTGCCAGCAGTTCTCTAAAGAGTTGCTCTAAACCATAAAAAGTGTATTCTCGCGATTCATCAGTTATTTCCATTAGATCATAGTTATCAATTATGTTTATATTGGATTTGCGGATCAACTCCTTTTTAAATGAATCGTTTATCTTGTAGCGACCCCTTTCTATTTTCTTTATTATGTCCCATCGTATAAGAGTGTTTAAATAGTCCCTAATATTGTAACGGGTAACCTCGAATCTCGTTTTAACTGAGCGTGATTGAAAAATACTCCTTACCTCACCCGTGGATTTCTCATATAGCTTTTTATTGTAAATATGGTTTCTTATGAATTTTGTGGGATGTTCAGGAACATCTTTTACAGATAATGTAGCTTCAGAGTTAATCACGAATAAGATTTGCTTTGGTTCTGCTTCGCCAGTCTCTTTATCGAGAAGGTAAATGGCCTCAATAACAGTCCGATAGGGTTCTCTATAAATAAGGTCCATTGGCGATGTGATCTTCTGCCCCCTTCGCTTTTTACTTTCCATCCTTCACACCATTTGTGAGTGTATATTGCCCCATAGGTTCACAAAGCCCATATAGGTATATACTTTGGAAAAAACCATGACGCGGATAAACGCGGATGGATCTGTCTTCTTCGGCGTAAAAGTTAGTGAGGCACTTTTTGAAAAAATAGAGCGAGTGCGAACGACTGAAAAGGGTACAATTCCACGTAACGAATTTGTTAAAACGGCAATCAATAAGCTGATCGAACAAACAGAGGGGGAGTAAAAGTTGATAAGTGGGGACGATTTACCTGCTTGGGCGGCGTCTTTCTGTGCGCTTATTGAGGAACTACTGAATAGTACGGAAGAAAACGAACGCGGAGATAAAAATAAAAAGGCGAAATCATGAGTGAAAGTGAAAAAAAAGAAAACCCCCCAAGCGGCCAACCTGTGGCTGGAGAGAACGATAATACTCAGGGCCGCGAGCTTATAAAGAGTGAGCTTTTTGGCAGTAACAAAATCTTCGTTGATGAATCGGTTCTATCATTGGATCACATCCCACAAGAACTTTTACGCCGGGATGAGCAGATTCGGTTTGTATTGAGGCAACTCGGTCCTGCGGTGCGTGGAAACAAACCCAAGAATTTTATTTTGTATGGCGTTCGCGGATGTGGTAAGACGGTCGTTGTTAAGTATGTTTTAAAATGGTTACAACGGGAAAAGACGGTAAAACCTGTTAGGGTTGCATACATCAATTGCGCGCACAATCAAGCGGAAACCCACATCGTCAGGGATATTATAGCCTCAATAGACCCAGACACGAAAGTACCTGCGTGCGGAATATCAAAGGGATATTATTACGCTGCATTATACCAGGCAGTCAAGCGGTTGGGGTGTGTTTTAGTCGTTGTATTGGATGAGATAAATCAAATTAATGACGATAAAATACTCTACAGAGGATTTTGATAAACGTCTATTTTTAAGCGGGTAGCTTAAGATGCGCTGCTCAACGTGTCATTGTGCTGCGTTTTTTCCCCTTTTTTGCCTTTAACCCGTTTTTTATTCCGTCTTTCCCCGTTTT
>JANJFQ010000135.1 GCA_025435355.1 Candidatus Methanophagales archaeon
CATTAATTGGCGTGTGGATAAAAACTCTTCAAGGCATACCAAGATTAGGTAGAGTTGAAAAAGACTTAGTGGAGAAGGAAGAAAAATATTTGCATGCTCGACTTCAATTAAAAATTGCAGCAAGTATTGAACGAAACGACAATAGCGAAGTAGTCTCCTTAGAGCCTGATATATATTTGTTTAGCTGGGACAATGTGCCCGGAAACGATAGCGAGAGACTCCTAAGGTTCCTCAGGGATGATCTCAATATTGGATGGACGGAAAATGCAGAAATCCACAAATCCGATGACGGCAAAACCATCCACATCTTTAAGGATGAAAACTCAGCCGAAATAATGATTGATGGGAAGAAGAAAAAAGCGACCCTGAAAATTAATGGTGGTAGAACCTACGACCTAAAAGTTAAAAAGAAGAACAGCAAGCTAAACATATACCACTACAAAAAATCAGACATACTTGCTAATATCAAAGGGAAGGGGATATATATCGAAGTGACGACCAAAAAGGAATTAGAACTCTTTTGGAAATATCAGGATATTGTTTTGGTGATACATGAAATGGCAAAGCTTTGTAATCTCAAAAATGTTTCTGTGAATATAAATAACCTCAAAGAGTTCCCAAGAAAAAAAGAAATTGAACGTGCACTGGAAAAAGCGGGCTTAAAATTAACCAACGGCGACTTACCATTCCATGTTAGAGAAAATAATTTTACAATAGAGGTTAAAGAAGGTAATAGTCCTAACGCTTTTAGTCTCGCTGAAGTTAAATACGAAAATGGGAAATTTCATCCATTTGGTTATCCAAGAAGATTTGCTTGGGTTATAGGTAAAATTATCGGAGATAAATCAACACAAATACCAAGAAATTTACCCGGATTTATCGTGATTGAAGCACATAGTAGTATCGCCCCACAAATAGGAGGAGATATAGGATGGGGTTATATCAAAGATGAAATCCAAAACTGGTTTAAAAGACCCAATTATTGCTCTAATATATTTGGCGTGGCTTTCATATCCAATCATAGGTATGTAGGTACAGAAGGATACATTGAAGAAGCTAATTTTGAAATTATTGAAAATCCATATCGTAACTACAACCATGGAATTACTACTAAAGACATTGTAGATAGCTTAACAGAGAGATGGCATGTAGATTCTACTTGTTTTGAAAGATACAGGTCTCTGTTCGATAAATTCTATGAAAAAGTTCCTAAGCAAAGGTATCTTCATTGGCAAGAAAAAACGAGAAGAGAGGCAGAAAGGATTTTAAGGAAAGTTTCTGCAACATAAAAATGTTAGAGTGTAGGTTCTGCATGAGGGATGTCTACAATTTTTGCATGCATGGTTAATGGGATAGAGGTTTTAAAGATGCGTGGTTGAAAAGGTAAAGTGTTAATCATTGCTTAGAATTTGTAGAGGCAAATGGAAAAATTTATAAAGATTGGTTTTCTCTTTAGAGAAAAAGTTATGTCAACCCCGGCAAAACACAAAAAAGGAGCAAAGAAGCATTATAAGTGTGCGATACTCACGATAAGCACCTCTAAATACTGGAAGAAGGAAAAAGGAGAAGAAGACATCGGTGACTTATCAGGCGAAATAGCGAAAGAACTTGTGACGAGAAGCGGGCATGAAGTGGTTTATTATGACGTGCTGCCAGATGAGGAAGATAAAATACATGAAGGCGTATCAAAAGCGTTGAACACCGATGCTGATTTCATCGTCACCTCCGGTGGAACGGGGTTAACAAAAAGCGACGTTACGATAGAAGTTATATCGAAGCTTATGAATAAGGAAATGCCAGGTTTTGGCGAACTTTTCAGGCTGAAAAGTTATGAGAAGATAGGCACCGCAGCAGTATTAAGCCGTGCGATTGCCGGTGTGATAAAACAAAAAGCGATTTTTTGCCTCCCCGGCTCACCAGATGCGGTTAGATTGGCACTAACCGAGATAATCATGCCAGAGATAGTGCATATAATGAAGCACGTGCGCGACTGAACCGCCTATTGTTCCGGTTCTTCGCTATAAGTTATTTTAACGAGTCCATAACGTTCGGGTCTTTGAAGGACAAGAGTTCCCCGATTAGCATTGCAGCAAAAAGTCGATCGGTTGTATCCTGCAAAAGAACACGGAAATGGTTTATTATAGTCATTCCGAAAAATATAACCACAAGATTACACAGATTTTCACGAGAGAACAATAATAGGAATCTGGTTTCAGTGTTCCATCGGTGATTTTGTCACCTATTAACCCCCTTTTCTTGTGTTAATCTCGTGGTTTATTACTTGCAATTTATTAGTGGGATGACTATATTCCTTCTCTATGCACAGGATACCTATGGGCGATAACATTCAATGCCGTGGTAGCTGCGCGCTTTAACTCTACCTTCGCGCTTCTTTTGTTTTGCCATTCTACGGATTTTCTACTATTTGATGGGGTCGGTGCGATTTGAACGCACGATCGGCGAGTCTGGAGCCCGCTGCCCTTCCGGACTAGGCCACGACCCCTACTTTCTACATGATACACAGTTTATTTATAAGAATAAAAGCTTTCAACAACTATTATTTATCCTCGCTTTCGCTTCCCTCACTGCATTGCTTAATATCTCAGTAGTTTCATCCATTGTGCGCTTATCCACCGGATATGGCACGCCATCTTTTCCGCCGAACGCAAAAGAGAACTTAACAGGGTCCCTCCAACTCGGCTTCTCACCATAGATCAAATCAGAAATAAGCGCTAATGCTCGCACCGTTGCAGGTCCCACACCACTTATGCCCAAAAACTGCTCATAATTCTCCGGTTGCTTATCGTATGCCACACGAAGCGCATCCAGGTTTATCCGTCTCGGCAACCTGTATATCAACTCCTTTGACCGCGCGTCCTCAACATTGACTGATCCCTTCCGGTGTTTATCGAAATCAAAAAGTGTTCTTTGCCCTTCCTTCATTCTTCTTCTTTTATTACCACTACCGCCAAGCGCTTTATAAAGACGCTCTAATTCTCCTGGCTCGGTCTTAGCAAGGTCAACAGACACATCCCTGCAACCCCTGCTCTCTTTTGAAGTCATGTCCAGCACATTCTCGTGCAGAACACCAACGATTCCCTGATGTGGCTCCTCATCATACTTCTTTACCGAAGAAGAGAGCCAATGGTATCTTCTTGCATACCTGTCGCGGGGATTCATTCCCTGTTGAATCACCGCCCACTCACCTTTTTCTGAGATGACCATCGAATGATGATAAAGCTGATAGCCATCCTGGATGCATGCGTTATCCACCTTTGCAGACAGTCTGCTTGCGTATTTTAGCTCCTCTATCTTTCCATCACTTAGCCTTAACTTCGCACCTATTGCGTCTATATCAGACAAAGTGTTCCTTGACGCTTTACCCTTCCCACCTGCGACAGCTATCCCAAACTCCTCAGGGGCTATAACCGATTTTAAAACGCCGCACACCACTGTTGTGGTCCCGCTGCTGTGCCAATCATAAGCCAATGCACACGATAGCGATTGAAACCAAAGCGGGTCTGCCAATTTCTCTATCGCTCCACGCACGCCATATTCATCTATTATCGTCTCAAATATGGCATGAGCTAAGCTCTTCATCCTTTTTACCAGCCAGTAAGGTGCCGTTCCGCCGTGAAGTGGCAAATCTACCACGCCCGACCTGTTCATGTTTAATTCAAACTAATGCCCTTCCTTTTTTACCTGCTGAGGTCTTCCCTCTGAAAACCCGACCCTTGTGCTTTCGGCTGCAAATCCAGTTAAGGTTCTTATCAGACTTTATCGCGGGATTTGCCGGCTCAACGAAGATTATTTCATACCATTTCCTTTTACCATCCTCTGCTACCCAATAAGAATTAAGAACCTCCATGTTTGGATATTTCCGCGCAGCTCGTTCCTCGGCTATTCGCTGCAAGCTCTTTCCTGGCGTTATTTTGTGCACGCCCATCCTTTTTGGTCTTCTTCCGTGCTTCGGTCTTGACTTTCTTCTCCCCCCTCTCCTTACCTTTGCTCGCACCACGATAATCCCGTGTTTCGCTTTGTACCCTAAAGAGCGTGCGCGGTCCAACCTTGTAGGTCTGTCTACCCTTACAACCGCAGGCTCTCTCCTCCACTCCACCAATCTTTTCTGCCTCAGTGCGCCCACGTAAGAGGCCTCTGGTCTCTTCCATGCATCTCTTATATAGCCATAAATGGACTTAGCCATCTTTCATGTTCTCCCTTGAAATTACCTTGATGAAAATAAATAATATGGGAAGAAAAATAAAGATATAAGCTATGATAAAATTATTCTATTCAAAGCACATTATAAAATACGAATAGAGGTGGTATAGGCAAGTAGCACAGCAAAAGAAAAAGGAGAGAGTGATGGACATGGTGGATAAGCTTAAGCCGTTGGACATATTAAACAAATCGCTGAAGTCCCCGGTTATAGTGAAGATAAGAGGAGGCAGAGAATTTAGAGGAGTATTAGACGGATACGATCTGCACATGAACTTGGTGTTAAGCGACGTAGAGGAATTGAATAAGGACACTTCAGTCAAGGACCTTGTGGGAGAAATTCTATTGAGGGGCGATAATGTGGTGTACATCTCGCCAACCGTACAAAAGGAGACGGAAAAGGGAGAAGGTAAAGGTAAAGAATCGGGGAGAAAGGAGACATGGTAAAAGG
>JANJFQ010000136.1 GCA_025435355.1 Candidatus Methanophagales archaeon
GGTTCTGCAAATACACTTCATCAAGCCATTGTTTGTAAAATCCTTTGATAAAAGTAGGAATTAATTCATCGTGATTCATGGATTTTTCAAATGCTGATTCTAAGAACTCCGCGAGACCAGCTTCTTCACACTCCCGCTTAGCAGACATGAAATCAACCCAATCAGCTAAGTACTCGTTGCCTTCGATCCATGAATCTATTTGCTCATGCAGCGATTGGAAAGAAGAATCGTCAAAGCTCCCTTCCTCCAGGACTGATTCATCAAATTTTAAAACCTCTTTTAGAGAACTCCAATTATCCCTCACTTGAGTTAAAGTAGACATTACCCCATTCAAAGAATCAGAAATTTGCCCGGTGTCAACTTCAGGGTCACTTGCCAGTTTGATTACGCCCTCTCTATTTATTCCTCTATCAATTGTCTTCAAAAATTCAGTTACCCAGCTTACAACTTCTCTTAATTTTTCCCAATCGGTCTCTCTACGATTCCAGAATTTTCCAAATAGTTTTCTGCATTTATCATCATTTTCGTCGAGCCATTTTCCAAATTCTCTGACCATGATGGCAAGTTTCAGGTCTGAAATTATCTCAGACAATTTTCCTTTCGGTTTTCCAATTGAAACACTTTTAAAAGCTGAATAATCGTTCCATAACTTAGACCACAAAAGGGGTTTGAATACTTTTGAACCGGAAGAGCCATAATTCTTCTTCCGAGAAAATAATCCCTCAAGATCCAGATCATATAGTTCATCCGTATAAAATTCTGACAACTTCTCTTTACCTTCAACAAATTCGGTGCCGATATTCATGGCTTGACGCACGTCCTCACTTAAGCCTATCCAACCATCACCTCGAAGCATAAAGGGTTCTGGTTGAGGAGATTTCAGTAATAGTCCGGCAATTTTTATCATCTTTTCCGTTTCTTCCAACGATCTTGGTGCGAATGTGTCACACAACCGGGCAAGTAAGTTTGCGTCGTTTTCAACCCCGGATATTAATTCCTTAACGTTTGAAAGATACTTATGAACGTCTGTTTGTGTTTTATAGTCCAAATTTGCAATTTGGCAGCCATACCACCGATGTTGATTAAGAGGCGTGACTTTATTTAGGTGTACCGCTAACTCTTTTAAATACCGCTTTTTAGCCTCTAAGTCCTCACGTGAAAACATTATTGGATTATCAATTTGAAAATACAATTCTGGTGCCCATTCATGCTTTGCAATCTGCCCATGTGCGAAAAAAGGACTGCTTTGAAGTGTTCCCGTGGGTGTGTGAAGCACACTAACATATTCATTCAACTCTTTTCGTATCTGTTCCAGGCGGTATAAATCTGTTATTCCTTCCGGTTCATTAACTCTTTGCAACCTTAGGCATCGCTCCAATTCACGAATAACTTCTCGTTTGTTTACCTTTTCACTGTGCAACTCGAGACAGAAATCCGCAAGTCCTGCTTCTCCAAGACGCCTTTTTACCACTTCCAGAGCCGCCATTTTCTCACTCACAAATAATACCGTTTTTCCGGCCGTTATGCATTCGGAAATAATGTTCGTAATGGTCTGCGATTTTCCCGTGCCTGGAGGACCTTGAAGGACAAAACTGTGACCGTTTTTTGCAGCAACAATTGCCGCTTGTTGGCTCGAATCCGCATCTAAAACCTGGTACACATCTCGTGGAGATAGCAGGTCGTCAAGAGTTGCGGGATCGGGAAGCGTGGCAGGATCAATTGCCAAATTCGCACTATCACCAGCAAGAGCAGCAACTACCAGGTGTCTTAAAATCGATTCATACTGGCTATCCAAGTCTTTATACATAACGAATTTATTGAACGAAAAAATCCCCAGATAGATCTCATTTAGCACCCTCCAGCCTTTCATCCCGGAAATTGCTTTCTTAAAACTGTCTAAAACATCATCTGCCGAAACCTCCTCAAGATCATCCGGTAAATCCTCGATTAAAATGCCGAAATCATATTCTAACTTCAAGACAATCGCAGGATTCAGCAAGAAATCATCGTCTAAGGGAAATAGCTGAAAAGATGAACGAACCGATTTTCGCTTTAGTTCCACCGGCAACAGCAAGATTGGAGCTCGCATTCTTTCCTGGCTATCTTTAGATTCATAATATTCAAGAATCCCAAGTGCAAGAAATAAGGTATTGTAACCCTGTTCTTCCATCGAAGACCGGGACTTTAAATAGACCCTGTATAGATTCTCATTAAGTTCCTCCTGGTCCAGGTTAGTCTGAAGAGAATTATCTATATAACGCTCATCAAGGTCAGAATCATCCTGTCTGACGTATTCAGTAGCAGGAATCTCATCAGCCGATGTATAACCATTGGGATTCTCCCATGATTGGAAATCAAGAAAATCTAAAGGAACGCGATACTCAATTACTTTTTTGAATATCTCAGTCGGAAGTTCATCAATGATATGTATGGAAGTTCGTTTTGTTTGTCGGAAATTAATCATCTTATTCCTTTTGCTGAGGGCAATCAATTTAGATTTCCAGTGCTCCAATCTCTTCTCGACTGGTTTAGACACACAAACCACTTCGGTATTTAACTGGATCATATATTCTGACTTAAGTGTATAATTTGTAACTATATGAAATTTGCTGCCGGTTATAGCAAAATTCCTAATAGTTATAATAAAATTTACACTTACCAGCTTTTATTTTCACCTATCTTTCTTTCCAACTCACTCAATAATCTTTTAATCTCATCAATTAGCTCTTCCACCGTGATTTCTTCTTCCCCTTCCCTTCTTCTTTCAACTTCTTCCTCCATATTTTTACCTGCTATAAACTCTGCAATCGCTTTATCGGTATGCAATTCCGTCACATCCGATGTCTTGGAATCAACAAATGCCGTATAAGCGATTCCGGAACCATCATTTGGGATTACTCTGACTTCCCAATACAGTTTCCCATTTGATACCGCGGGAATTGGCTCAACCGGAATCATCCTATTCCAATCCACAATTGGATTTGCCTTTCTTATATAATCACATGCTTTAACAGGTCCTATCAATGCTTCGGCTTTTGGTTGTTCGTTAAAGCGGATTCCTCCTGTCCTTGCATCTATCAAGAAAATTTTATAGATTCCATGTGCAGCACCATAAGGTTCACAAGCAACGAACCATTTCATCGCAGCAGCCCCATTGGCTTCTTTTGTAACCACCAAAAAAGGCTGTTCGTTTTCTTGCCCTGGCACTTCTGCTATCTCTAATTGTTCATGATGATAGAATAATTTGTTGACGATTCCATGAACGTATCTGAAACTACTGACATAGTATCTGGTCAGGCGCTCAGGATATAACTTCTGGTCCTTCAGAACCGAATGCTCCAGAACCTCCTCCGGAGTCAAAAACTCAATTTCACCTTCTGAATTAATCAAAGCCGTTCCTGACCACCTTGGTATTGTATATAACGTGGGGAATCTCCAATGATACTCGTAAGAAACAATTGGCACTGCTATATATAACTCCCCGTCCACAGGGACAAAATAAGGGTCTTCATAATCCACCCAATAATTTTCTTTGTATAGTTTCCATTTATACCAGTCGCGTATACCCATTCCAGGTCCTATCGCCATATCTTTTTCGACAATGTGCGTGCTCTTGCGTGAGGTGTTCATATCCACATAAGCCGCTCCTTTGCCCTTAAGCACGAAGAAATTTATCGCACCGTCAGGAACGAGCGGAAAGACCCAGGAAGGCTTTTCCGCCACAAATGCGATGTCCACCGTTCCAAGCCTGAATCTGGGATACTGGAGTGCATCGCGTGCGTACCGCTCAGCCACGAATTGGGGCATGATTCTGACCACTGAAGGGTCCATGTCTGGCAGTTCTGCTATCTCTTCTGTATTTAAATGTCGTGCTAAATAGCATTGAGAGTACATCACCTGAAAAGGACCTAATGTCGCCCAGCCAATGATAATTAGTATTATAATGATGGCATAGACTGCCGTTTCTGAATATTTGGTATGAGTACCTAAGCCCTTTTTCTTTTTACTCTTACTGTAACTGTAAATGCCGTAAATAACATAGATTATCCCACCCAGAAGCAAAGGCACCCAAAAAGCTGGATTCTTATATGCAAACATAAAGAACCGATGCCACAATGGTCTGCTAATCCAAATTACGCATGCAAGAAAAACAACGCCTAAAACAATAGCTAACCCTAAATTCTTCCCTGTTTCATTCAGCAGGTATTTACTATTCACCTCTTTTGTTGCTCGCATACTTAAATAATAGCGAAAGCAATATTTAAATACTAAATTTGTATTTGCTTACCGACGAGGTCACGGAGAGCGTTGAGATGAGCTAAATGATTTTCCTGACGCTCTGTGTTCTCTGCGGGCTCCGCGGTAAACACGTACCAGACAAAAAATGGAAAGAAAGGAAAAGATAAAATATATCGAGCATCCCTCGGATGTAGGATTCGAAGTGTATGGCGACACGTTAGAGGAACTCTTTGCCAATGCCGCTATTGCAACTTACAGCTTCATGACTGATGTAGATGAGATAGAAGAAGAGGAGGAGGAACGAGAAGTAGAGATAAAATCAGAAGACCTTTACAGCTTGATGTTCGATTGGCTGGACGAGATGATATTCCTGTTCGAGGCGGAATCGCTGGTCATGAAAAAATTCGATATAGAAGTGA
>JANJFQ010000137.1 GCA_025435355.1 Candidatus Methanophagales archaeon
AGAATCTGTGAGAAAGAATACATAGTTTCCCTGTTCAAGTCTAAAGGTGTAGATGAGGTGCTTGCATACGACAAGATATCAAACTATTGGAGATTCTCAGAAGACTTAAAACTATAATAGTTGACCAGAAAGTCACAAGTTTACGCTTGATTGCAAATCCCGAGGCATTCAGCATACAGAACTTGAAAAGAACGTACCTCCTTGCAAACCTCTACGATATAAATGTTGACCTTACAATAATGAACAAGGTGATACCCGAAGGGGTTGGTGATGCGTATTTTAAGGAGTGGAAGAAAGCGCAGGAGAAATATTTGGTGGAAGCAGAAGCGGCATTCTATCCACTGCCAATGAAAAAGCTCAGGCTCTTTCGCTCTGAAGTAATGGGTTTGAAGCTCCTATCTGAGCTTGGAGAAGAATTGTTCGGTGAAGACCTGTCAGTAGTTATTTCGACGGATATAGGAGAAGTTAGAAACTTCATCCCCCTTCCAGCAATCGCACACCTGATAAAGTTGGATAAAGCGAAACTTTTAAATGGTGAACTCCACATATACTTTATTGATGAGAGATGGAGGAAGAAAAAATGACGAATGAGGAAGAAGATTTAGTTAAGGCGATAAAGGTTTTAGCTGGGACTACTACTATTCCCCTAAAGGTGGCTGCTGACATAGCTGGAGAGATAGCTGAATCACTTGAGACCTACATCCCACGACCATCGAAGCTCGTCTCGACTCTTATAGACATGCGGATAAGCACATTGAAAACGATAAATAAGGTTGTAGAGAAAGAAATAGACATGTTGGAGAAGCATAAGGGAGAACTCGAAGGTAAGGAAGAGAGGAAGGAAAAAGTCAAGGTGGAGTAATTAATTTTTACGAGCAAATGGGCTTTACTCGAACACATGGAAATCTCACAAAAAATCTAAATATACCGAAAGCATAAATAACAACTATGCAAGATAGAACGGTCTCAGAGGTTATAGTAGCGCAACTCGCTGCGTGGGGAGTAAATTACATTTTCGGGCTTCCCGGCACGACGTGCTTAGGTGTGGTGGATGCGATACGCAAGCACAATAAAATAAAGTTTATAAAGGTGAGGCACGAGGAAGCAGCAGCACTCATGGCATCTGCATACGCCAAGCTGACAGGGAAAGTGGGTGTTTGCTTAACTATCGCAGGACCTGGTGCCACCAATTTAATTACAGGACTCTACGATGCGAAAATGGATCGTGCTCCGGTTTTAGCTCTCACCGGTCAAGTTAAACTTCAGTATATAGGACCCGGGAGCTTTCAAGAAATTGATCAAGACGTTCTTTTCAATTCTTTCTGCGTTTTTAATAAGACCATAAATTCTAAGGAACAAACCATTGAGCTTGTGACGTTGGCGTTAAAGCATGCCTTAGTGGAAAGGGGCGTTTCTCACCTCACCATTCCAAACGACATCCAGAAAGAACTGCTTGAAGCACGTTTAGAACCAATGGAAGGGCGAATTCCTGACTTCGGAATATCGAATCCCGACCTTGTTGAAAGAGCAGTGCGTGTAATAGAAGAAACGGAGCGACCTGTGATAATCGCTGGCTGGGGTGTTAAAGAGCAAGGAGCTAATTTAATAAAGCTGGCTGAAAGAATAAAAGCGCCCATAATAACTACTTTTCGTGCAAAAGGTGTTGTTCCAGAGGATTATGAACTTTCCCTCGGCGTCCTTGGCGATGTTGGAACTCCAATGGCAAGAAAATATGTCAACGATGCTGACTTACTCCTGGTCTTCGGTTCCTCTTTCTCTGAAAAGACAAACATTCCAAGAAAAAAAACAGTTCAGGTGGACATAGACCCAATGAATCTCGCCAAAGAGTTTCCAATAGAACTCACTATTCTGGGCGATTGTGGAGTGATAATTGAAAAATTACTGGAGAAGGTAAAAGAACGAGAAAATCACCGTGTATTAGAGGATGTTAAAATCGAGAAGGAAAAATGGTATGCACGGCTTGAAAAAGAGGCGGACTCCGAGGCTTCGCCCTTGAGGGCCCCTTTTATTTTTAAAGTGCTACGAGAGACCATAGACCCAGATGCTATCATAACTATAGACGTTGGCGACAATGGCTTCTGGTTTGGAAGAAATTTTTTGATGAAACGGCAGACGCTTCTGATGTCTGGATATCTGGCTACTATGGGATTTAGTCTGCCCGGCGCTATTGCAGCTAAGTTAACTTTTCCCGATAAGCAAGTGGTCTGCATCACAGGAGACGGTGGCTTTGCTCAAGTTATGGGCGATTTTTTAACGGCGGTAGAAAATAGCCTGGATATTATTGTGATAATCTTAAACAACAAAGAGCTGGCGATGATAAGTGTAGAGCAGAAGATGGAGGGATACGCAAAGTTTGCTACGGGACTCAAAAATCCGGATTTCTCCGATTACGCAATTTCCTGCGGAGGCATTGGATTCAAAGTAAAAGAGCCGAACGAGTTGAAAGATGCTTTTAAAAAAGCGGTAAATGCAAAAAAACCAGCTATCGTGGATGTTGAAACAGACCCTAAGAGATTTTAGGTATTTTGGAAGTGGTGGAGAGTGAAAAATCCGAATAAACTATTTTTGATGTTTAGGTTAGTTCGCGACTCCATAGTTTCGGAAGTATAGAAATCAGCTCTGGTAAGAATTCAGCAATGTCCCTGCATTTTCGCTCAGTTATTTCCAACACCTTCTCCACCTGCTTGCGCTCGCTGATTTGGTGCTGCAGTTCCACTCCTTTTTTGAATAATGCCTCCTCCACCTGCTTGCGCTCGGTGATGTCTCTTGCAACTGCCAGAATTCCGGTGGGCTCTCCGTCATCGTCCTTCAATAAAGTAAAGTACATATATGTGGGAAAAGGTGTTCCGTCTTTTCTTACATGCCCTATTTCACCCATCCATGAACCCTGTGCTTTTATCTGATTAATACACCTCCCGTATTCATCTATCTGTCCCTCAGTATGTAAATCCTCAACTTTCTTTCCAATCATTTCTTCAGACGAATAACCGTGCATCCTGGCAAACGCATCGTTCACATATGTTAGATTTAGTTCTATGTCACCTACCGCTATGCCGTCAATCGACTGTTCAACAGCAGAACTCAATTTTCTTATTTCCTTCTCCGCCCACTTACGCTCAGTGATGTCGAGGACTACTGCCAATAGATGCGGTTTCCCCTTGTAGTTAAAATGAGTGCCGTGCACTTCAATATTAATAGTGCTGCCATCCTTCCGGACATCAACCGATTCGGTATGGAACTGACGGCAGGACTTGACTTGCTCCTCGAAATTCTCGAAGATGTGGTAATAATCAGGGTGAACAACGTCTTTTCCTGAGAGTCCGGTGAGTTCTTCGTGGGAGTACCCATACATTTTGCAGGCGGCGGGATTGACTTCGACAACCCTCTCAGCTTTCGGGTCATAGATCAGGAAGGCCTCACTAGCCGACTCGAAAATACTCCTATATTGTTCTTCACGCACCCTCAGTGCCTCCTCTGCCCGCTTGCGCTCAGTGATTTCCCGCTCCAGTTCCACGTTTTTATTGAGTATTCTGGCATATAGTCTGGCATTTTCGATTACTGCTGCGGCTTGGCTTGCAGCTATGGTTACAAAGGCTATCTCGCTTTCTGTGAATTCATGGGGATTTGCCATGTATGTATTCAGCAGACCTATAACCGCCCCCCTTTGTTTTATTGGCATAAATAACTGCGATGAGAAGCCCAACTCGCGGGCAATGTCCATCCAGGGTTTAGTTCTGGGCTCCTCGAAAATATTAGACACCGGGTAATAACGCCCGGTATTCAAAGCCATGCCGGATGGGCTCGTGGTAATTGGAACTCCCTTGCTGTAAACCCTTTCGATATAATCGTCTGGAAGACCAAAAGTAGCAACCATCTCAAGTTCACCGGTCTCCTCATTGATGAGCATAATAGAGCCCGAATGTGCGCCCATCTCACTCCCCACAATGGTAAGAATCTCGTTAAGTATTTGTTTAATGTCCCTCTTCAGGTCTATTTTCGAAATACTCAACAGTGCTTTCAGCTCTAAATTTGTCATTTATCCATGTATCTAAGCAGTATACTTTAACATAAAGAAAACATAAATTCCAGAATAAATACGTTGTGATTTTTTTAAATTTCAAAAGATATATATGTCACTTGTGAACATAAATGTTTTGTCGAGGGGGAAGCGAAGGGGAAAGAGGATACATGTTCGAGAAGGTTTTTACACCATTGGAAGTTAGAGGCGTAACAATTCCTAACAGGGTTGTTTTTCCTGCATTTCAAACGAATTATGCAACCAGGGAAGGTTTTGTTACTGAGAGGGTAACGAATTTTTATCGGAACATTGCTAAAGGTGGAGCTGGGCTTACTATTGTTGGCTGTATAGCCGTCTCTAAAGATGGTGTGGGAGCTACCAATGTTCTCCAGCTAACCGATGAGCGACACGTGGAGGGCTTAAAGAAGCTCTTTCAAGAGATCAAATCTTATGGTACCGTTGCAGGAGTTCAATTGATACATTTCGGAAGGCAGACAAGTTCGAGTATAACCGGGCATCCTCTGGTTGCACCTTCGGCAATCCCCTGTCCTGTGATGAAGGAAACACCCCGAGAGCTGAGCGAAGAAGAGA
>JANJFQ010000138.1 GCA_025435355.1 Candidatus Methanophagales archaeon
ACGTTGAAATTATCCCTGCTTCTTCTATCTCAGACCATGATAACGCAGCTAAAACATCCTTTAACATGTAGATTGCGAACTCTTCTCTCTCTTTTTCGGTTAAAAACGCCCCTAATCTCGATTTTGCACCTTCCTTCTTAAACGGTATAATCGCTTTCACTTTTGCTTTCACTTCTCTCAAAATGAATGACGAAGGACTTTTATTTAAATAAAATTCGCTTTTCGTCAGCGAAATCTGTTAGAAAACGCAATTAACGATATAAAAATTTGTGCTTGTATAGCTAATGTAAAAAACCACGAGATTTCACAAGATTAACACTAAAACTTTTTTCTAAAAAGTTTTATCTTTGGTAAAGGTTTCTTTTTTAAAGAAAAGTTTCTCGTGGAAATCTGTGTAATCTTGTGGTTAGCTAAACGAATATAAAAATTTTAAATACTTTCTTAAAAAATATTTCGGTATAGGATAGTTTTTTATGTCACTATGGATTCTATATCCTTTAATACAGGAAAAAATCCCAATAAAAAATTGGAGCGATAAAAATGGTAAAACCAACAGCAAAAACGAAAAAGTGGTTTGTTGATCGATGTGAAGATGGGTGTCAGATTTGTGGCATGAAATTTCCTCATCTTAAGAGTAACGGTCTTCAATGGTCTCATATTATTTCACCAAATGATGGTGGTAGTGACATAGAAATAAATTGCTTAGCATTATGTCCAAATTGTTCAGTTGCATTTGATGTCATTTTAAAGCCTGCAATTTATAAGGCTATTGATAAATTTTATTGCGGAATGATGCCAAAAAGCTGGGAAAAGGGAGAAGGCCGTAAAAGCATATGAATATTATTATTTTATGCACGAGGTATGCTTGCTATGGTATTGAACGACGAAATTGCTCTTAATGTTCTAAAGAAGAAGATATACGAGAGAACGGGTGTAGATTGCAGTAAATACAAGGATAACTACTTAAAACGAAGAATAGACCTGCGGATGAAAGCAGTAGGTATTGGGACTTCTTACAACGAATACTACCGGTTTTTAGAAAAAAAACCCTGCGAATACGATTCTCTTCTTGACGGTATAACGATAAACGTCACGGAATTTTTCAGGGACTCGGACACGTTTGATGCCTTTAAAAACATGGTGATACCACAACTGCTCTCAGAGAAGGTAAAGCGAAACAGCAAGATATTGAGAATCTGGAGTGCAGCGTGTTCCATCGGTGAAGAGCCATATACGATAGGCATTATTCTGCACGAAAAACTTGGTCATGAGCTAAATAATTTCCTTGGTTCGATACAAGCAACGGATATTGACGAAAAAGCTCTAAGTGTCGCCAGAACTGGTATTTATGATGCTGAGGCACTGAAAAAAATAAGTAAATACCAGCTATCTAAATATTTTGATGTAGTGGATGGGACTGACAAATACCGCATAAAGGACAACGTGAAGCATCTTGTGAGGTTCCAGCAACACGACCTCATATCGGGCAAGAAGTTCTCGCACTTCGACATCATCTTTTGCAGGAACGTCATGATATATTTCGGAAGGGAGCTTCAAAGCAGATTATTTCTCGATTTTTACAACGCTTTGAACGACGGTGGCTACTTGATCATAGGCAGGACGGAAACAATGACCGGAGAAGCGAAAGATAAATTTGCGTGCGTTAATACAAGAGAGAGAATATATAAGAAAGATTCAGGGATTTCATAAATTTCATAAATTTCAAAGATTTCATAAATTATATTTAACTCCAGATGTTTTTGGCAATTAGAATGGCTAATAGAAAAGAGAAGAGCAAAGAGCTTGAAAAGCGGACAAAACAATTTGCGGTTACGATTATCCAACTCGCAGGTAAATTGCCGAATAAGGAAGCTGGAATGATTATGAAGTACCAAATGATTAAAGCAGGAACTTCCGTTGGCGCAAATTATCGTGAAGCAAATCGGTCAGTGTCGAAAGCGGATTTCAGGAACAAGATAAGTACATGCATGAAAGAAGCAAGTGAAACGCAGTACTGGCTTGAGGTTGCTGTCGAAGCAGAGATGCTTCCATGGAGAGATGTCAAGCCTGTATACGAAGAATGCAGTGAACTCCTTGCTATTTTCACCTCCTCTTACAGCACTTCCAAGAAATCACAAATTTCACAAATTTCGTAGATTTCACAAATTTATGTTGAGCCAATTCCGGCAATTTTTCAATTCCGGCAATTTTTCAATTCCGGCAATTTTTCAATTCCGGCAATTTTTGAACTCAAATACTTTTTATCCCATCTTTCGTCTTCACTCCCAATTTCCCCGTGCACGTATCCAGTGTAACCGTCCTGCCGTATTTTCCACCGGTTTCCTCAGCAACGAGCCTTATTCCCGTCTTCTTTAGCTCTTCTTTGACTACTATTGAGTTCCTATCCCCTATTTGTAGCGTGTCCATCGCTGAGAACATGGATGCACCTCCTGCTATCTTCGCTACTGTCCGCTCCTTCACGGCTTTATATCGCAACATTTCCTTTAACAGTAGAGGAATAGCCCTGTCTGCAAACTTACAGCACTTTCCCGTATTGCTGCCGTCTTTACCCTCAGGAAGCATTATATGTGCTATCCCGCCCACTTTCGCATGCCCGTCGTAAAGAGCAAGTCCTATGCAGGAGCCAAGCCCCATTATTACTAACTGGTGTGGATTATGCGCTACCTTCATTTCTCCGATACCCGCATAGTACCTTTCTACCCCATCTTCCGATTCCGACTTAGATTGTTCAGTAGCCATTTTATTTCTCTTTTATTCTACTTCCGCCTCAAGCATGGATAGCATTTTTTTTAGACTGTCGTGGTGTGGAAACAGCAGGATATAGCCGTAGATTCCACCCTCGGTTTCCTCCTGAAAATCGCATTTGAACAGAAGGACGTGATTAGTTTCTTGTGCTTGTGCCAGTACTATCATTACGTTTTCCACCATTGCGCCCATCATATCAAAAGCAAAAGAGGGCGGGGTGGGCAGCAGAGAAAACTGAAAAAAGTCCGCAATGGCGTCACAGAACGAAGAAGCGAGCATGTTTCCTATCTCCATTAACGCCGATTCCTCCATTTCCGTCGCTATGCTTTTCGTTTCTCCGGGCATTTTGCCCATGAGAATGTCAACGAGACTGAGAGCGCTTCTCTCAGGGAAAAGAACCAGTAAGTAGCCGGAGAATCCGCCGTCAATCTGAACGAAGATTCCCGCAACCATTTTCTCTATCTCCATCTTTTTTTCTGCATCCTCTATCGACACGACTTCCACAGTTGGTACCGCAATATTAATTGTCAATCCCGTCATCTCTGCCAGCGACGTTACCGCATGACACGAGGCTATGTTACCAAGCTCATTCAGTGCATCCTTCTGAAAAGCGTTTAGCTCGAGCACTGAATCCCAAAACACTTGCCTTTCTCCTTCATCCATTTTCTTTACCATTTCATCTCCTCCTCTCCTATCCTTTTTTTTCATCCTTTTTTCATCATGCCAAAGTTAACGTAGAGACGTCAATTATTGGGATGACACTCCCATCACCCAGGATTGTGAAGCCGCCGAGCCCCATAGCACCCTGCATGCGTTCATCAGGTGGCTTTACCACTATTTCCTGCTGTTCGAGCGCCGCGTCCACGACTAAACCTATCTGACCTTCGCTCCTTTCCACGATGACCACAACGAATTTATCCTTATGGTTGTTATTGTTAGCATTAGCAGAGAGTTCAAAACGAGATTGCAGCATAACAATAGGTAATATAGAACCACGGAGCGTAATTACCTCAGCTCCATGTATCGTTTCTATCTTGTCCTTAGACCCGCTTATAATCTCGCTCACATTTGATAAGGGGATGGCATAAATTTTATCGCAGACGTTCACGAGCAGTGCTTGAATGATGGCGGTGGTAAGCGGTAACTTCAACATTATTTTTGTCCCCATATCCATTTTGGATTGTATATCCACAAGACCACCCACTGCTTCTATCTTCGTCTTCACCACTTCCATTCCCACGCCGCGTCCGGAGATCTCAGTAGTTTTTTCTGCCGTGCTGAATCCTGACATGAAGATGAGTTTGAAAGCATCCTCATCAGCGAGCTTAGATGCTTCTTGTGCAGATATGAGCCCCTTGCTAACTGCTTTCTCCCTTAGCAAGTTTGCATCCATGCCCTTCCCGTCGTCCTCTACGCTTATTGCTACGTGTCCGGTTTCACGCTGTGCTACCAGCCTTATCCTGCCTTTTCTGCTTTTTCCTTTCCTTTCGCGCTCTTCCGGCAGCTCTACCCCATGGTCAACGGAATTTCTAAGTAAATGGACTAAGGGGTCTACTATCTCGTCCAAAACAGTCCTGTCAAGTTCTATCTCCTTTCCCTCGGTTATGAATTCAACTTCTTTCCCTTGAGCTCTATAAAGGTCGCGAACGAGCTTCGGAAACCTGTTAAACACGTGCTCCACAGGGATCATTTTCATCTGCGTCACCTCGTATTGCAAGTCACTTATCGTTCTTTCGACAACAGCCATCGTGTTACTCAGTTCTTCTATATCGTGCTCTCTGCCTATCTGGATGAGTCTGCCTTTGTTTATCACGAGCTCGCCCACGAAGTTAACTACTGTATCCA
>JANJFQ010000139.1 GCA_025435355.1 Candidatus Methanophagales archaeon
GTCATCTTGTGTATTGATTTCAAACTGTGAGTTTCCATTCTTGAGCTCAACCATTTTTGCATATTTAATATATTCTTTCACCACTTCTCGAGCGCCAATATCACCAAAGATCTTCAGCAACTCAGGATACATTTTACTACCTATTATTATGGGATGGCCATGGCGCTTGCCACCAGAGGTATTAATCACAGGTAAACACAGTTGTGCATTAGAATGTTTATAGGCATCTATTAATTTATTCAAAAGTTCTGTTGTGACTTTCGGCTGATCGCCAAGAATGAACATTATCGCATCTGCGCTATTGTAGAGAACTTTCAAACCTGCTTTAAGTGATGTGCTCATTCCTTTCTGGTAGTCGGAATTCTCCACGACGGTCAGTTTCTCTTTATCTAAGAGATCTCCCAAACTTTCAAGCACATCTCCTTTATTATGCCCCAACACGAGTACTATTTCATCTAGTTTGCTATTCAATGCTTGATCTGTAACATGGGCTAATAATGTCCGCCCTCCAATGTCTGCACACTGCTTAGGCCCAGCAAACCGTGCAGATTCCCCCGCAGCTAATATCACGCCGCTGATCTTTTGGCTGCTGTTGTCAGCGATCATTTTCACAGATGGGGATATTTTAGTTGAGGTGAATATTATTTTTTCGAGTGAATCATGGAATAGCTCCTGGGTGAGCTCTTTAGAATTGCATATCTCATTTAATTCATCACACTTATTTAATAGTAGATAGATCTTCCGATTATCAGTTTTGTATCTAAGGTACCCGGAAGGCTGGGACAACAATCTGCCCAATAAAACCGGAGTTAAAAGCTCGCCCCTTCTCGCACCCAGCTTAACTATGCCATTTACATTATAAAAATTCTCATCATTGACTGGTTGTCCCACTGCATCAACTCCCACTACGATGCATAGTTTATTAACGCACTCTGGAACCACGGGTTCATGTGTCATAGGAATCTTGAACGATTTACCGCGGCAGCCGTCAGCCTCTATCAATAAGTTATCCGCTACTTTAGCCACTCGGTTCACTATGGAAGGCTCAAGGCCAAGCATACGGTTTTTCACTTCATTTATACCCGAAAATAATATCGGAATCCTATTCCACGAAAAAACGCTGCACATTTTCGAAATAAGTTTGGATATATCATATTCCACAATTACTTCACTATGTTCTGAGCACTCCCTCTTGCCCATTTTTGTCGTGGCGGTAACCGCAACTTTAGAACCAGTGTTGAATAATTCCTCCGCTAAGGTCAGCATTAAACTAGTCTTACCGCCAGCGCCGACGAACGCTATTGTATCTCCTGGCTTGATATCGAGCTGGCAAAAGAGTTTGTTTTTCTTGTCTGAAATTGCTTTTATCATTTTTTGTTTGGTATTAATTACTTACTCTTTTCTTGTGCTTTTACCACAGAAGAAAATCAAGGTCAAACCTGAGAAAACGAAAAAAGAAAATATAAATATGGAAGGAGATTTGCCTCGTTGACAAGACTACAAAAGTCAAACATAATTTCAGATGCAAACGCTTCATAAGGAGTTGGGAGTGAAAGCAGTGATAATGCCAGGTTTTTCAGAATTGATAATCATAGTTAATCCAACCGAAGAAGTGACTCGGGAGGGACTGCTTACCGTTATTATGCCTTGGCTGTATGCACCCTGGCCGGACGCTCAAAAAAAAGGGATTATCCAAATTGATGTTGGAGGTAAGACGTTAAGGGCTTTACTCTCAGAACTTTCACAAATATATAAGCAAGCGAATGTCGATTTTGAGCCCATTGACCTCCAAACCAATGACTTAGATTTTGACTATGATGTCCTCGTTAATGGCAAGAACTATTTATCTTTTCCTTATGGACTCGATGTTAAACTGAGAGACGGCGATGAGGTAAAGGTCAAGATGCTTTGGCGTTGGGACGGTTAACCGAAACAAGAAAAAAATGCTGGATCAGAGTGAACTCACTCGATACAACCGACAACTGATAATCCCGGATATCGGAGAAGAGGGACAAAGAAGACTAAAAAACTCCCATGTCGTAGTTGTTGGCGTTGGTGGCCTAGGCTGTGCTTCAGCCATCTATCTAACTGCTGCTGGTGTCGGACATATTACCATCGTTGACTTCGATGCAGTGGAATTGTCTGATTTGAATAGGCAAATTCTCTATTGGGAAGAGGACATCGGAAAAAAGAAGGTAGAGGTTGCTCAAAAAAAATTATCCAAATTGAACCAAGGAGTAGAAATTACTCCTATTTTCGCTAAGATAACAGAGAAAAATGTCCATAGTGTTATTGATGGAACTCAGATAGTCGTGGACGGATTAGATAATTTGCCCGCCCGGCTAGTCGTCAACTCAGCTTGTATCAAGCAGAGGTTACCCTATATCTACGGCGGCGTCTCCCGCTTAAGAGGCATGATTACCACTATGATTCCGGGGAAAACCCCATGCCTCGCTTGTGCTCATCCTGAAGGACCCAAAGGACTCGGGGTTCTGGGTGTAACTCCGGCTGTGATAGCCAACTTACAAGCTTTGGAGGCTATTAAAATAATTATCGGACATAGCCCATCATTAGCTGGAAAACTATTGCTGTTCAATGGTAATGATTTAAAGTTTAGGGTTTATAATATAAAGCGAGACGAAAACTGCAAAGTATGCTCCTCAGTATTGAGTGCATAGGAAGAATTTGATCAAGGAACAGACTTCACTCCGAAGAGAAGAATAAGATTTGACGACAACCGGAAATTTACTCTATTCATTAACAAACTATTGATCGGAGTCTTAGGCGATTGCTTTAAGTTTTTCCCTTAGGTTCTCTGTAAATTCTTTTTCTAGCTTTTTCGCTTTAGCCCTCAATATCCTGTCGCCAAACATCGCCAGTTTGCCGACAATATTCGCATCACACCTGTAAGAAATTTCTACATCTCCTCCTTCGATCTTCTTTAAATCTATGTTTGTTCTTTGAACGAATCGACCAGCCTTGCCAATGTCTTCTCCTTCACCCTCAAGTTCCGCATGTGTGGGAGGATCTACTTTTGCTAGGATGGTTTTAAACTTGAAGCGCACTGAAATCGGACCGACCTTTTGCTTGACTACACAGTCGTAAGTTTTTTCATCGAGCTGCTCTATTTTTTCTGCACCAGGTATGCAGGCACGCAAGGTCTCCGGTTTTAACATTGTGTCCCACAGTTCTTGAATAGATGCCTTTATTGTAAATTTACCTTCAAGTATCATGTTATCCTCCTTAATTTCAGATTATTCTAGTATTCTTCATCCACCTCTACTGCTTCTTTCTCGAGAATTTCTGTTAGAGTCTTATACACCTTATTTCCGGGTTCTATGGTTTGTATGAGCAAAAGTTCAATAAAGTTGAGCCCTTTTGAATTCACCCAATCTTTATGGGGCTGGTCGCCGATTCCAAATATATGCCTGGCAATATCCATGGTATCTGACCAAATCTTTTCGCATACTGGACATTAATGACCCACAGTATCTCCTCCTTTCTATTCGTCTTTTTCGTTCTTTTCTTTTTTCTCATTTTTCTCTCTGAATGAGTCGAGTACATTCTCTGGTGTTATGGGGAGATTCTTAATACTGAGCCCAGTGGCGTGGTAAATTGCGTTGCCCAGAGCACCTGCTGTAGGGTTGGTAAGACCTTCTCCTGCCCCCTTGGCACCAAAAGGTCCTTCAGGCTCGTAGGTTTCTACTTCAAAAACTTTTGTTTCAGGCATCTCGGTAGCCCTCATAACTTTGTAATCAACCAAATTTGGATTAAAAATCTTTCCGTCGTCCATACTTGACAAAAATTTTCATTCATTATACAAAATATAAAATATGTTCCAAATGAAAACAAGCAAAATGAAGCCCGCTTGGCGAAAATCATACAAAATATAGAGGAAAGCGGCTTCGGTTTGAAAGAGTAAATTCTTAAATTAAGCACTCAGGAAAACACATTACCAAATGAGGAAAAGAGGGCTATAATTTATTGCCAGTTTGCAAAATTATTTTGATAGACAACTTTAAAAAAGATAAGGAGAAAAGGATGGGAAAAGACATCTCTAAATATCATCTTGGTATTGTTGTTATGCTCGGAGCTGTATGGGGATTATCCGAAGCTGGGCTGGGGATGGGACTTCGCAGTTGTGCTTCATTTGTTTCAGGGTCTATAATGACAGGCGTTGCATTATTTTTCATTGCTGCCAGCTGGGTTATATCCAAGCGTATTCTAGGTGTGACCTTACTCATCGTCATAGCAACTCTCTTCAAATTGATTGATGCTTTCCTTCTTTCTCTTCCTGTGCTGCACGGAGCTGTGGCAAATCCTATATTTGCATTCATCATGGAAGGTGTGGCCTTCCTGGTTTTAATAGCAATAATCAGCAAAAAGTTAAATCAAAAAAAAGCCGGCCAAGCTATATTGGGAGGCTTGGCTGCTCTCTTGGCTGTAAACCTCTTTCCCCTTGTAAAATATGCAACTGGCATTCCTGCTTGTGTCTTTCCAGGAACAGGCATGCCACTATCACTTTATTATGCACCTTTGGCAATTTCTCTTTCCCTGCTCACTGTGCCTCTTGGTTTTTT
>JANJFQ010000140.1 GCA_025435355.1 Candidatus Methanophagales archaeon
CTGTCCCCGGGATCGCGTTCGTTCAGTGAAATCGCAACTATTCTTCCTCGCAACCTATCCCCTTCACCCAATGTCCTGCCAGTATCCTTAGTAACGAGTTTCACTCCCTTCTCATCATACGAAATATACTCGTCAGTAATCTGGCTGATGTGCAACAACCCATCTAATGGACCTATCTCCACAAAAGCGCCGAATTCCACTATCTCCACCACTTCCCCCTCTACTATCTCCTGCATCTTTGGTCTGAAAACAAGTGCATCAAAAATCGTGTCGTAATAAACGCCAGCGTCTCCTATCATTATCCGCCCTTCTTTTATATCTGTGACCTCCAGTATTGCAATGAACATCCCCATCTTTTTATCCATTCGCCCTTCCAGCTTCTCCTGCAACACCTCCTTTACCACAACTTGCAAATCGTCTCCCAATCTTTCCGGCGGCACCCTTACTACATCAACCGCTCTTATCTTTATGTACATCTTTTTACCCTACGAGATATGTCCATCTTAATTTTTATTTTCAATCTGCTTCTCCACTTCCGCGACATTAAACCTCGTTGATATTATCACATCCGGGTTCAGAGACATCGAATCTATTCCACATTCCACCAAAAACTCCGCAAATTCCGGGAAATCGCTCGGCGCCTGTCCGCAAATTCCTATTTTCCGCTTCGGCTCGTGTTCATGCGCAACTTCTATGACGTGCTTCACCAGCCTTTTCACAGCCTCGTTCCTTTCGTCAAATATGTGCGCCACCAGGTCGGAATCCCTATCCAATCCCAGTGTCAGTTGCGTCAGGTCGTTCGACCCTATGCTGAAACCATCAAACACATCCGCAAATTCATCCGCCAAAATTACATTTGACGGTATCTCACACATCACGTACACTTCCAATCCATTTTCACCCTGTTTCAATCCAAACTCCTCCATTGTTTTTATTACCTTTCTTCCTTCTTCCGGCGTTCTGCAAAACGGAACCATCACCTTAACATTGGTCAACCCCATCTCTTCCCTCACTTTCTTTATCGCTTCGCATTCTAACCTAAACGCCGGCTTGAATTTATCGTCATAATAACGCGAGGCACCCCTCCACCCTATCATTGGATTACTTTCCTCTGGTTCGTAAAGATACCCGCCAATTAAATTTGCATACTCATTTGTTTTGAAATCCGATAATCGCACTATCACCTCATTGGGATAAAATCCCGCTGCTATCTTTCCTATTCCCCTTGCTAAGTTGTCAATGAAAAATTCCACTTTGTCCTCATACGAGGCGCTTCTCTCGTCTATCTCTTTAATAACCCTGCCTATCTTCCTATCTTCTTCTTCCACCACCCTTTTCTTTAATTCCTCGTATTCTATCAGTGCCAGAGGGTGTATGCCTATATAGGAATTAATTATGAATTCTTCCCGGGCTAAACCCACTCCATCATTCGGAATTTGACCATGGACAAATGCATTTTCCGGTACCCCCATGTTCATCATTATCCGGGTACGCGGCCTTGGAAGTTTGTCCAGTGCCAGTTTGTCTATCCGGTATTTCAACTTCCCCTCGTATATTCTCCCTATGCCTCCTGAGCAATCTACCGTAACGTCTTTTGCACCTTTTAAAGCCCTCGTCCCCTTAACTGTCCCGATTACACAGGGTATTCCGAGTTCGCGTGAAATTATAGCGGCATGGCATGTCCTTCCTCCTTTATTCGTGACAATTGCACCTGCCACTTTCATTATCGGCTCCCAATCCGGATCGGTCATGTTTGTAACCAGAACCTGCCCTGGCTCGAATTTATGGATATCCTTTGAACTCTCTATTACATTTACCTCACCATACCCGATTTTAGTACCAACAGCCTCTCCTTCGACTAACAGCTTCCCTTCTTCGTTAAGCAACTCAATATCCTCTTCCAGTACATAAGTCTCGGACGAGGCAACGTCTTTCTGCGAATGCACTGTTTCCGGTCTCGCCTGAACCACGAAAAGTTCATTGGTTCTTCCATCCTTTGCCCATTCTATATCCACGGGAGTCCCGTAATGCTCCTCGATAATGCACGCCCACCTTGCGAGCGTGAGTACCTCATCATCGGTCAGTACAAACCTTCTTTGCTCTTCTTTTTCCACTTTTTTTTGCTTAGTCCCCGTCCCTTTTTCTTTATAAACCAGTTTCTTACTCTTTGTCCCCAGTTTCTTCTCCACAATCGGTCTAAATCCTTTCTTTAATGTCGGCTTGAAAACATAAAACTGGTCGGGATTTACTGTTCCTTGCACGACGTTCTCCCCTAAACCGTATGCACCGGTAATGTAAACCGCATCTTTGAAACCGGATTCCGTATCTATGGAAAATATAACTCCTGCGCTCGCCAAATCCGAGCGAACCATCTTCTGCACGCCAACCGAGAGATAGACGCTGAGATGGTCAAATCCTTTATCCACACGGTAGGATATTGCCCTGTTAGTGAATAAAGAAGCAAAACATTCCATTACCCTTTCCACCAATTCTCCTTCCCCTCTTACATTCAGATACGTCTCTTGTTGTCCAGCGAAACTCGCTGTCGGTAGGTCTTCTGCGGTCGCACTGCTTCTCACCGCCACGTCAACCCCTTCCCCATACCTTTTCTCCATCTCTCTATAAGCAATTCTTATCTCTTCCTCCAGTTCTTCTGGACATCCTGCATTTTCTATCAATGCTCTTATCTTACTACCTCGCTTAGACAGATTCTCCATATCGTGCGTATCCAGATCAGCCAGCGTATCTCTGATCTTTTCGCCTATGTCTGCTTCCTGTATCAAGTACCTGTATGCCTCAGCAGTGATGGCAAAACCTGAGGGAACGTCCACCCTTTTTTCTCGCAGATTTCTTATCATCTCTCCAAGAGATGCATTTTTACCGCCAACTAAGGCGACATCCCCTGTCCCAACCTCTTCAAACCATTTTATGAATTTCATGATTTGCCCCTGCCTTGTAATCCTATTAAAAGATTCAAATATATTTTTGTTTATATTGATATAAATAGGATTAATTATTGATAACGTCCTGGATTTCGCTTCTACATGTATAGAGTGGATATGCGGTTAAATAGGCAAACGCCCCGCCATGAAGCACCATTCCCATATCGGAACAATGAGCGGTCAACTCTAAATTCGCAATAGACAGCAGAACAAATAAAACGAGCAGAGCCCACCCTCTCTTCAGACCCACTCTAACAACCGTGGTACTTGAATTCCCAAAATCTTCACGGTAATCATTTATTTGATGCGTGAGTAAAGACTCGCAACCAATTATCATAAATAGAGATGCAATCAACAGTACAACCATATTTAAATTGCCTCCAGCCAGCGTAAATCCTGCTAAAAAGGGGAACAAGCCAAACATCGTACCATGGGTTATTATATCAACAATAAACCTTTCTTTGATCCTTATGTATCTTACGGAATAGAGCGTGAGGAAAAGGATACTTAACAGCGTGAATAAAAGACCGGTTAGGGTTAAAAAGCAGGAAAGTACGATTGGAATTACGAGCAGCAAACTCATGAGCACCAAAGTTCCCTTTTTCGTTACTTCGCCAGTCGAGAGCGGATTCTTTCCCTTCATGACTTTTTTCCTATTCCGCTTGTCTATTTCTATATCGAAATAGTTGTTTATGACGAACCCATAACCAATCACGCAGAAGAAGATTACGGCGACTAAAATAAGAACAGAAGGCGTAGCATGTGTTAAAATCGCTCCAATAAGCGGAATAAGTGTAAAGAACTTTATCCACTCTTTTACTCTCATCATCTTGAGGTATCCTTTTATCTTCATTTTATCCGCTCCACCGTCACACTTTTATCTATGTTACAAATAATTCATATATATGTATAAATGTATATAAATCATCTTCATACGAGATTGATAAAAAAAAACGCTTTAATATAGCTTGACTTTGTCACATTTCAAATTTACCGCAGAGAACGCTGAGTTCGCAGAGAAAATATGTAAAATCAAAAGAGTTCCGCCTTTATTTCCAGAACTCTGGTAATCTCATCCAATGTTTCCTGTATTTTACCTCTTACTTTCTTCCACGCTTCCTGAACCGGAACCGCAGAATATACGTATTTAAGCCGTTTACCTTCTTCTACCTTTTTAATTATAAATCCTTCCTGGTCTAATCTCCGGATATATTTCCGTATTGTCCGTTCTGAAAGATCCAGCAGGTTTTGAATCTGTTTTATCGTTAACGAAGAGTTTAGTAAAAGATCATAAATTTTAATTTCTATTGGCTTAAAATTAAGAAAGCCTAAAATAACGTTCAATAACTCTGTTGGTTTCTTTCCTTCCTTCAGTGCCTTTTCTATATCCGCGATATAATTTCTTTTTGCCATGATTGATTTATACTATGAATAAATTACTATTTAAAGGTTCATAGGTATGACTTTATCCTGCCTTTGAAAGTGCAAATATATGCGCGGCAAAAGGACTACATATATAAAACGTTGTTAACGCAGCAATAATGGCTGCGGGATACACGAAAGGCAAAGGCAAGTAGAAGATGTAGAAGAAGAACAGCGTGAAAAAAATAAGTCCCACTGCTATCACTATCC
>JANJFQ010000141.1 GCA_025435355.1 Candidatus Methanophagales archaeon
AAATGGGGGTGGTTAAACGTGATACGGGAACGAAGGCCATCGAGCTAAAGAATAGACCCTTAACAATGTGCAATCAAGAAAAACCCTGTAAAATACCGTCTTCTTACACGATAGCTCAGGAGACTTTAGAAGAAGTGGGGAAGGTCCTAAATGAGGATGTCAGTGATACCGTTGCCTTTTTAAAAGTTTTTTCTAATCCGATACGAGTACGCATACTGAAAGCACTGCGTATAGCAGATCTCTGTGTTTGTGTCTTGGTTGAGCTGATGGACTGTGAATACTCAAAGCTTTCGTACCATCTGGGGGTGCTGAAAAAAGCAGGGCTAATTGCGTGCACGAAAGACGGAAACTTCTTGATATACCACCTGACAGAGTTTGGCGAGAAAACGGTCACTTCTTTTGGGATCCCGTGATTTAACTATAAATCTACAACGAAAGGAGCACAAAAAAATGGAAATCACCGTTTTGGGACTGGGTTGTGCAAAATGTGAAAAAGTCTACGAAAATGTAACGAAAGCGATAGAGGAACTCGGTGTTACTGCAGTTGTTAAAAAAGTAGAAGATATCGATACAATAATCAGTTTTGGTGTAATGATGCCACCAGCAGTAGTTATCAATGGCACCGTTAAAGCGTTCGGGAGGATTCCAAGCACTGAAGAAATTAAAAAATGGATACAGGAAAATGAACCATAATCAAAAATCCGTTTTAGTTGCCGGGATTATACTGGGAGGTATAATTTTTACCTTATTATTGTGCGGCTGTATTGAAAATGAATCAGAAGCTGTGACCTACAATCCAATGCAGACTACAACGTCTGAGAAAAACGCTACCTCTTCAATCAAAGAACCAACAAATATAACGATAAAAGTCGTTAAATTTGAGCCATCACGACCATGCCAGTCGTGTACAAAACTTGGCGATTATGCCAAGGAGACCATAGAATTATACTTTGCAGAAGAGTACAAATCAGGAGAAATAAGCTATCAAGCTGTCAATTATCAAGATCTCATGAATATGGACATGATAAAGAAGTATGGCGTTAGTAGTTCCTCGCTCTTTATTACGGTTATAAAAGATGACGAAGAGGAGATAATCAATGCAAATGACATGTGGAGCTATGTGGGAAACAAAGAGGCATACATGGAAGTATTTAAAAATAAATTAGAGGAGATAATGAAGGGATATTAGCATGCTTGAATCGGTCATACAGGATTTGATTGCGAACACAGAATTTGCAATCCTCGTTGCATTTTTACTTGGCGTCTTAACCTCTATCAGTCCTTGCCCTTTGGCAACGAACATAGCTGCAATCGCCTATATTTCGCGGGATGTTAAAAATCCGCGCCGTACCCCGTTAAATGGGCTTGCTTACATGCTGGGCCGCATGGTTACCTATTCTGTATTGGGCACCGTTATACTTGTCATTGGCATGAATGTGATAGATCTTTCACTTACCGTCCAGAGCATCCACGGTGACATTTTAGGTTCAATCATGATTGCAGCCGGGCTGTTCATGATAGGACTCATCCCCGTTAATTTTACTATCGGTAGCGGGCGTATTACTGAGCGTCTGAGCCAAAAAACTGCTGATTTCGGCGTGGTCGGTGCATTCCTTATTGGAGTTTTATTTGCTTTGGCGTTCTGTCCTTATAGCGCAGTTTTATTTTTCAGTGGATTGATACCGTTGGGACTCGCCTCGGAATCCGGGATAATTCTACCGGCATTCTATGGATTTGGAACCGGAATCCCTGTCCTTATTTTCTCAGTTTTATTTTATCTCGGTGTACAGGAACTGAACAAGCACGTTCAGAATGTCTCTAAATTTGAGAAGACATTACGAAAGGTTATTGGGGTAATTTTTGTGGTAATTGGGCTTTATTATGTTATATAACAATGGGCTTGCGAAGAACAGTAGTAGAACCTTTCTGCTTACTTATGTCTTGGTTGAGCTTTTGAACTCGGAATAGCTGATCTTTTCGTACCACCTGAACTACTGAAAGAAACTGAGTTAATAGCGCACACGAAATACAAAAACTTCTTGATCTACCAACCTGACTGAGTCCAAGAAAAGATGCTAGATCGTATTGAAATCTTAGAAGGATTATGAAAAAACAAAACCATCGAAAAACTATCCTAAAGTATAAAGAGGATGACCGGAAAGGGAAGGAAATCAAAATTCCCAGTTAAATCTCGAATAAAAAGTGACGTCTTTTAAAATATTCAACATTAAAAATAGTATAAATAAAAAAATGTAAATACAAAAAGCTTTTATGCCTTAACGATAATATAATGCGATAGAAAGTGAATATCCCTCCTCGCCGGGAAAGATTAAAAAGGGTGGGAGAATAAATACAGGCCCCTCACGTAAGTGTGGGGTATGTGACTTTTAAAATCTGGGAGAGATATATGTTGAGAAAAAAACCAGGTTTAAAAATCCGAGATGCGCTGGGATTTGCCCTCTTTGGTACCGTGGTAAGTGCATCAAAGTAAAAAGTTAGGAGGTGAAAGAAAAATGGACGCGAAAATAAAATGTCGAGTCCTAATATTATTTCGCCTACTATCAAAAAGAGCTTGCCCCTTCATAAACATACCTCCCGTTCGTTCCATTTGAGAAACATCCCCAGGATACTTGCGCTGCTCAGTTTCCTGATAAACGCCTCATGCGGGGTTTCACCACATCCCAGGTCAAGAGCTCCGTGGATACGGTCATTGTACCACTCTGAGAATGCATAGGCGCTATCAAACCGCCATCTGTGTCTTCTGTACTCCTGAAACCACCGCTCGATCTTACCGTTCGTTTGTGGATTATTACGCTTCGACGGGATGTGGTTGATGCCTCGGGCATTCAGATACCTTTCAAATCGGCTGACACCTTTGCTCTTCTTCTCGCCACCGCTTGCATAGAACTGGCTGCCTTGATCCGTATTAATCTCGATTATACGACCACGATACGCGGTTGCTGCTGCTTCCGCGCGTTGAAGCGCCGCTATGGCGTTGTCTGCAGTCGCATGTGCGAATTCGCCGATCGAGAGAATCTTTCGCGAGGCATCGTCCTCGAACGCGATTACCTGGAGCCCGTCATAGTCGAGCCAATCGGCGTGCACCAGCGAAAGACTGTGCTCTCGTTCGTATCTGCAGCGTTTGCGCTTCTTTTGCTTCTTTGGGTTCAGTCTCGCCAGCCCCACCGCAAGCAGATGCTGATGGATCTTATTGTGCGAAATATTCCGCTTATAATGCCTCTGTATGTGGTACCGAAGTAAACGAGCCCCTAAGAATGACTCGATATAAGCTGCTTCAATTATCCGCTTTTCCTCAGCGCTCAGAGGAGTTCTAGGTCTTCTGTTCCTATCAAGCACCGGATATACTCCTGTTTCCTTATAACACTTCACCAATTGCTGTATCCTCCGTCTGGAGACGCCGTAGATCGCGGCAGCCACCGCCGTGCTTTCTCCCTTATCGATTACCTGTTTAACCGCCCATTTGATCTTTCTGTCCGTGAGCTTCACCATGCAGTTTGGTGAAACTTCCTAACGAAATAATTTCGGGACTCCACAAGCGAAAATAAAGAAGAATTTGTCAGTGGTGATAGCATCGATAATGCTGCTGTCTTTCTTTACGGTAGCTGTATCAGTAATGACAGATAGATTAAGGAAAATAGATATGTTGAGGCCAAAATTATTGCTTATTTTCAGTCTATTTGTATTCGTTTTTTCTTATAGTATCGTTAATACGTATATCTCCCCTCCTTATTGGTTAGAAAAAGCTTATCCCCTTCCTTTTTATCAAGCATTTTTCCCTATTGTTACCGCTATTGACTTATGGATTAAGCCTGAGGGTGTAGTTTATCCATACTCAATTGAGGCGTCAATCACTCTTTTAATAGGAGTCGGACTAACACTTATTGGATTGTTCCAGATTGAACGGACCAAAAGCAATAATTTTAGGCATAATATAATTTGGACTTTTGTCTGGTTTGGCCTAATATCTTTACTGTATGCATTGTTATGTTTTCTTTATGCGCTATTTATACTAGCGTTTTCATACACAAAGGAGGGAGTTGAAGGAGGGCTTATAACTTGGCTAGTTCCAACACTCCTTTATCCTATGATCATAATTACATGGCTTTTTATACTTTTCATAGTTCTTAAAAAGATGTAGCACTAAACATTGCGATAATAGAAAACTCCAAATAGCTTAGTTACATGAATAGCTAACAGAATGAGGTAAATGAAAAAAGAGCAAAGGATTGGGATGCGCCGGATTTCTATCCAGGGTGGCGAGGTTGGATCTCCTAGGTAACGCCTTCAAGTTACTTAACTCAAAAATCCCAAGTCGACTGTAGGATAATTGAATTTAGGTTCTTCTCCAACTTTAGGAACGAACAGAGGAGATAAAACTTCGGCGAGATAAGTTATTTGATGAAAATATGCCTCGACTGAAGCTCTCCCCCCTATTCAGAAACCTCTTTAATTTCCGCGG
>JANJFQ010000036.1 GCA_025435355.1 Candidatus Methanophagales archaeon
GGTTGATGTATCAAAATATAAGGAATTGTTCATAGACGAGTCAAGGGAGCATCTTCAAAGTATAAGTAGAAATCTGCTGACGTTGGAGAAAGAACCAGAGAACACAGACGCATTAAATGAAACGTTCAGGTTTGTGCACACACTGAAAAGCATGGCGGCCACAATGGGATATCCAGACATGGAAAAACTATCGCATGAGATGGAGAACGTGCTTGACGTGCTGAGGAAAGGAAGGAAAATTGAGGAAGCAATAGTTGATGTTCTGTTGGAATGCCTTGACGGGCTTGAAACGCTTGTCGAAAATGTCGCATCCGGGAAAACAGTCAAGTGTGATTTAACAACCCTTTATAAAAAAATGGAAAAAATTCTACCGAAAAAAGAAGATGTTGAAGTATCAACCGTTACAGCAGAAGAGAAAAGGGAGGAGGCAGGAAGGGTTAGTCCTACAATAAGGATAGACATAGAAAAAATACAGGCATTGCAGAACCTTGTTGAAGAATTATCAATAGCAAAGATGAGGCTCCTTCAGATAGAATCAAAACCTGCCATCCCGGAACTCAATGAGATAACAGCCACAATGGACCGGCTCACATCAGAACTACAGGACAGGGTAATGCAGATGCGCATGTTCCCGGTTGCATACATATTTGACCGGTTTTCCAGAACAATGAGGGATTTAAGCAGTAAAACAGGGAAAAAAATAGATTTCGTTGTATCCGGTAAGGAGATAGAACTTGACCGTCTTGTGCTTGATGAGATAAATGATGCAGTAATGCATCTGCTTCGTAATGCGGTGGACCATGGGATAGAAAAGCCAGGGGCTAGGAAAAAGGCTGGGAAAAAGGATAAGGGAAAGGTTATATTGAGCGCAATGAGAGAAGGGAACTATGTTGTCATATCAGTCGAGGATGATGGCAGAGGAATGGATATAGAAAAAATCAAAAAGATAGCAGTTGAAAGAAAAATCATAACCAGGGGGGAGGCATCAGGGATGAGTGATGGTGTTGTTTATGAACTCCTGGGTGCGCCAGGGCTGAGCACAACAAAAAAAATCACTGATGTTTCAGGCAGAGGTGTAGGTTTTGATGTGGTGAAATCAAAAATCAAATCGCTGGGGGGAAGTATCAGAATATCATCAGAAGAAGGCAGGCGAACAAACGTTGAATTGCGTCTGCCTTTGACAACCGCTATTATTCAATCATTACTCGTTGGTGTGGAAAAAGAAAAATATGCCATTCCATTAGATTCTGTCAGGGAAATAGTAGCCGTTGGTGAAAAGGATTTGAAAAGCGTTGAAGGAAAAGAACTATTCGCATACAGGGAACAGGTTCTGCCGCTGCTGAGACTGAAAAACATTTTTGACGTCCCAGGAAACAACGATAATGATAGGATAGGTCCCGTTGTGGTGGTGGAAAGAAACGAAAAATTCTTTGGAATTATGGTTGACACACCTATTGGTCAGCAGGAAACAGTAGTCAAGCCATTGGAAGGAATGCTTAAGGGTAGGAAGGAGTTTGCAGGCGCAACAATACTCGGCGATGGCTCGGTTGCGCTCATCTTAGATGTGGGTGGGTTGGTCACAAAAGAAGCTACTGGGGCACGGAGGCACGGAGAATGAATGAAATTGAGATAGACATTGCCAAAATGGCCGTCGCGAAATCACCAGCAGTATTGGTGGCAAAATCACTCGGCTCATGCGTAGCCATCGCCTTATACGACCCAACAGTTAGGGTTGGTGCGATGGTGCATATCATGCTTCCGGACAGCACACACAAAAAAAGAAAAAGCAACAGTCCAGGAAAGTTTGCGGACACAGCAGTGCCTGTAATGATAGATAAGATGGTCAGCATGGGTGCTATAAGAAGCAGGATTGTTGCAAAAATAGCGGGTGGCGCAAAAATGTTCACATCCGTAGGCACTCCTATGGATATCGGCTCCAGGATTGTGGATGCTGTAAAGGATGCACTGAGAAAAGACGGCATAAGGACTGTTGCTCAGGATGTTGGCAAAGACTATGGCAGAACAGTAGAATTCAACACAAACGATGGCAGCATCAGGATAAAAGCATTTGGAATAGGCGTGAAAATAATATAGCTCCTTTTAGAACCATAGGGTCAATCTTGTGAAATCTCGTGGTTTTTTACATGCGCAACCTTCTTCTGATATATCCCCTCCCTCGCATTCACGGGAATAAACAATTTCCTTGCATTACCATAGAGCATCTCTGTCTTCCCCATAACGAAAAAACCATCATTGTTCAATGCATTGTAGAAAGCCATGTACAGTTTTTCATGCATATCCCGTGAAAAATATATGGACACGTTCCTACAAAAAATCACGTCAAAATGCGCAAGCGGCTTACCAGAAATCAAATCATGCTTTCCATATTTCACCATCCCTTTTATCTTATCTCTAACCCTATATTTCCCACTATCAAAAATGAAATATCTGGGCAAAAAATCCTTTCCAACATTCTTAACCTCTTCAAAAGTATAATCACCTTGCTTCGCCTTTTCCAGGCTCGCATCATCAATATCAGTGCCATGGACAATTATGAGAAATTTCCCAAGGTTTGCACCTAAAAAATCACTCATCACTATTGCGATAGAATACGTTTCTTCACCGGATGCACATCCAGCACTCCAAATCCTTATTATTTTTTGGTTCTTCCTCCGCTTGTCCTGAATAAGTGTGGGTATAACTGTTTTTCTAAAATACTCAAAAACAGAAGTGTCGCGAAAGAACTCGGAAACAGTTATGGTGAGGGCTTCTATTAGTTCATCGTATTCGGTAGGGTCTCTTTTCAGAAGCATCGCATAATCTTTGTATGAATCCACGTTGTTCGCCATCATTCGAATGGCAAGTCTTCTTTTTACGTATTTATCCCTGTATGGGCTGCAATCAAATCCCTTATCTTTGAGGATCTGTCTTTTTAGAATGTTAAAATCCCTGTCTTGGTCGGCGATTACATTTTTATCAATTGTCATGAAGATATATTTGCATTAACTCCGAAAGAGAATATATGTAACCTTGTTTCCTCCAATAGTATTTGTAACCACCACTGTATTAAACTTTTGGTACTTGTATAGCGGAGGTAGAAATGAGCTGAATAAAAACAAGATTTTTTCAAATAATTAGTAATAGAGTTCTAAATGTTTGTTAATAAAATTTCAAATGTTTGTTTTAAAAATTCAATCTAACGGAAGCTTTTTATCTACTTCTCTTAAACTTCCTTTTAAGTCAAAGTCAATTCACAATCAAGTGACATTGAGGGGACGAGATATGGTAAAGGGAAAAACAGAAAGGGGAGAAAAAGATACGATTTACCTCGTTCCACACACGCATTACGATGCCATCTGGGCGTTCACGAAGGAGGACTATTTTCACATCAATCTGCTGCTCATTCTGAAGGAGGTGGTTGAGCTTGTTGAAAAGACGGATTACAGGTTCCTGATAGAGCAAACCTTTCTGCTGGAGGAACTGGAGAAGCGGTATCCGGAGCTATTTGCAAAGGTTGAGAGTTATATAAAGGAAGGCAGGATAGAGATTGCCAACGGGGAATACCTGATGGCAGATACGATGCTTCCGGCAGGAGAAACACTGGTAAGGGAAATCCTGGTTGGTAAGGGATACGTGAAGGAGAAGTTCGGGGTTGACGTTCCGGTAATGTGGCAGGCAGATAGCTTTGGTTTGAATGCCCAGCTCCCGCAGATATACAAAAAAGCGGGATACAAATACGTTGCATTCAGAAGGGGATTGGATAAGAGAAATCCTTCGGAATTTATCTGGGAGGGTTTGGATGGAACGGGGATTTTAGCTCACTGGATGCCTCTTGGATACAGAGCAGGATTGGACTTGACAAAGCTGGATGAAAGCCATGAGAAGCTAAAGAAAGTAGCGGCGACTTCCCACATCTTGATGCCTTCTGGGAGCGGGGTTACGATGCCACAGTCGGAAACACCGGTGGTTGTGAAGGAGTGGAATGAGAATAACGGAGAAGAGGCGGAGATTAAGATTGCAACGCCGGGAGAATTCTTTGAAGCACTGGAAAATGAAGTAGAAGAGAAGAACCTTGAGATGGACGTGCGGAAAGGAGAGATGTATTCAGGGAAGTATTCAGAGGTATTTCCAAATTGCTGCTCGAGCAGGATGTGGATAAAACAGGGGCTTTATGAGTATGAGAGTCGGTTATTGAGTTGCGAGCGATGGAGTACAATATCCGCCCTCTTGAATAGCCACTATCCATCTGAGGAGTTGAGGAACAGTTGGCGGAAAATTTTGTTCATCGCATTTCATGATGTAGTTCCAGGAACAGGGATGGACAGTGGTTACGATGAGGTGAAACAATACATGGGCTTTCTCAAGACCGAGATGTCCACCCACAGCCTTCGTGCACAAACTCGAATAATAGAGGAGGAGTCAATAATAGAGAACGAATTAGAGGCAAGCGGTGGTGGAGTGGAAAGTAGCCACTACATTCTGAGGATGATGAGTTTGCGTAGCGATGTAATAGTATTTAACTCGCTGTCGTGGGAAGTGAGGAACTGGATAGAGATGGAGTTGAATTTTGATAAAGGGGACGTAATGGCGATTAAAGGCTTAAAGAGCGGAGAAGAGGAGATAGATGTGGAGGTAATAAAGTTTGCGAGGTATGAGGACGACTCGTTGAGATCTGCGAAGATAGGATTTGTTCCCACGATTCCTGCGATGGGATATAAGGTGTATAAAATCATAGAACGGGAGCCTAAACGGTCTAGTTATGACCCGAATTTTATCATGATAACGGGGAACACCATAGAAAACCGATTTTTCAGGGTTGAGGTGGACCCTGCCACGGGCTTGATTGATGTGATTCAAGGAGACGGGGAGAGGATTTGCACGGCGAATGAACTTGTGTTAGAGGAAGAAACTGGCGACCTTTACTACCACCGACAAACACTGGGTATCCCCGTGAAGACAGAAAAAGGAGAAGGTGTAAAGTATGGCTCGTTCAGGGTAGAGAACTTCGGGATAGATAAAAGTCCTTTGAGACGGGTTATCAACGTCGAGACAAATTATTTTTCCCTGCGCTGGCCGTACAGATTGACGGAGAAGATGGAGCCACTTATATGGCGGCATAAATTCCTGGAGTGCTCAAAGAAGATAATAGTTTACAGGGATATTCCGAGAATAGATTTCATCACGTATGTGGAGGACAAGCATCCAAGGGCACGGCTCAGAGTAAAGTTCTCTACGGACATAAAATCGTGGGACTATGCCTGCGGGAGTCAATTTGGCGTTGTTTCCAGGCCGACAGACCAATGGAGCTATAAGCCAGAGGAGGAGTGGGTTGAGGAGCCCTGCGGTGCATTCCCCTCGCTGAGGTGGCTCGATTATTCTGATGGAAAGAAAGGCTTGACCGTAATCCACAGGGGGACACCGGAGAACGAGGTAAGAGATGGGGACATCTATTTAACATTGCTCAGAAGCGTTTTAATGCTCTCTTCGGATGGTAAGGCGGGTCCTGCGATACCGGTTCCGAATGCGCAGGAGTTGAAAAGATACGAATTCAGATATTCCCTTTACCCGCACGAAGGAGATTGGCGTGAAGCTTCTGCCTACAAGCATGCTTATGAGTTCAACACAGATCTGGATGCATTGCAGATGTCGGATGGCATGAAACCACCTTTGAAACGCTCTTTTTTGGAAATAGAACCCAAAAATGTCGTTTTATCTGCACTGAAGAAGGCAGAGAATGGTGACGGAGGGGTGATTCTGAGATTTTATGAGACGAAGGGAAAAGAGACGGATGCTGAGATAACACTGTTCAGGGAGCCTAAGACAGTAACGGTCGTGAACCTGCTGGAGGAAGAGGACGATGGAGTGGAAAAAGAGTTAGAAAAGGAGGGTAAAAGAATAAAGTTGACTATGAAACCTTTTGAGATAGTTACTTTGAAGGTGAACTATTAATAATTAGATAAAGGAGATTTAAATCATGAAGGCTGCTGTTGCACAAGTCAAGCTTTATAAGGACATAGATGCCAATTTAATAATCATTTCTAAATATATCTCATTGGCATCGAAAGAGGATATAGACATTTTGTGTTTTCCTGAATGCAATATCACTGGCTATGTGCGTGATTTTAGTAAAGTTAATCAAAATGAAGTAATGGACACATTGAATATTATTCAAGAACAGGTAACACACAATTGTGTGAACGTTATTGTGGGAGCACCTTGTTTTGAACGCAAGAAACGTTTTAATAGTGCAATAGTCCTGTTAACGAATGGAAGGAGGCATATTTATCACAAGATTAATCTCACTTCTTCTGAAGAAGCATATTTTAAAAAGGGTAAAGAACCATTACTTTTTCAGTTAGGTAATGTTAAGTTTGGCGTTTTAATTTGCAGGGATCAAAACGATCCAATGCTTGCGCATGAATATAAAACATTGGGGGCGGATGTTATTTTTATCTTATCGGCGCATTTTTATGAGCCTCTCGAAGCGATACGGAAACTAAATAAAAATAGAGCTTTGCCAATTGCAAGAGCGGTTGAAAACAATTTATGGGTGCTTAAAGCCAATGCAGTTGGCTCGACTAATGAGAAAATTAGTTTGGGTGGAAGCTTGATTATAGACCCAACGGGTTTTATCATTCACGAAGGTAATACTATAAATGAGCTGATTTTAAGTTATGAAATAAAAGAAAATGATGTCAGATACAGGATGCCTGATACATGATACAGGTTTGACTTGCACCTTCACCATTTCTCCTGAAAGGAGCTAAATAAATGCCCAGTTATATTTCATAATCGGTATCTTTAACCTTCCTCATCACTATCTCAACGGTATAATTTTGGATTGGGAACTCAAACAAAAGCTTATTATTTATAAACAGGCTTAAACTCTCTTCGTTATCAAATAGTCCGATTGCGTTAATCGAGTACTGTCCCGTGGTCTGATATATCTTAATAAACTCATCCAGCTCTGTCAATTTAGGTAATATGGTCCTCATCGCCTTTGGTTCTACCTCCAGATTAAATATCGCAAGAAGCTTCTTACCAAATTTCTTGGGATTTAGCAATATTGTATAACTTTTAATATAGCCTTCCTTCTCCAGCTTCTCAAGCCTATATCTCACGCCATTTTCACTCAAACCAACCTCTTTTGCTATCTTAGATATGGGTGTCCTTACATCCTGTTGAAGTATCCCAAGTATCTTATTATCTATTTTGCTCACCATCATTTCTACATAATAGAGCCATTTATTTAAAGCTTCCGAATCTTCAGAAAATCCCGTTAATATTATATTTTTCCTAAAATAACCTATTTAAGGGTGGATAAGAAACAAGTAGTTATGTGTTCGATATGTGGGTATTTTTCTCAGGAAGAGATACCGACGCGTATCGTTACCGATATGCTCCAAAAGACGGAGCATAGAGGATCCGATGCGCATGGATTGTATGCAGATGGAGAGATACAAGGGAGTAGAGAGATAAGCGATTTAGAAAGCAGTGAAAAGGCAGAAGTATGCCTTGGGCATTCGAGATTGAGCATTGGAGAAGACGATAATGCGATACAGCCATTCCGGTCTTGTGATGGCTCTTTATCGCTGGTGCATAATGGTGAGATATACAACTACCAAGAATTAAGGGGACTATTGAGTAATGAGCATACAATAGAAGATGAAGATAACGGTAGCGAGATTCTCTTACATCTCATAGAGGAAATCTACGATGGCAATCTGCTGAGGACTGTGCAATCGGTTGTAAAGATGCTAAACGGCATGTATGTCTTCGCGGTTACAGATGGTGATGAGGTCGTAATAGCAAGAGACCCGGTTGGTATAAAGCCGATATATTATGTAGAAGACAAGAGGGATGTCTATTTATGTTCTGAGAAGAAGGGGCTTTATGATATTGAAGGAAAAATCAAAAGTATACCACCCGGAAAGATATTGAGAGCAAATAACGATGGAATATCAATACATCAGGGCGTGAGAATTGAGAGGCCACCGATAGATATTACGGATTCCGATAAAGCTGCGACTTTGTATAAAGATGCTTTAACTGACGCGGTTGAGGGGATGTTGAGGGGTGTAAATGTAGATAATGTAGGGATGATCTTCTCTGGCGGTGTAGATTCGGTATTAATTGCAAAGCTCATATCAGACTTTGGATGGGATCTCAGATGCTATTGCGTGGGGAAAAAAGATTCTGAAGATGTAAAGAATGCGGAAAAGGTAGCCAAAGATTTGGGATTGAATTTAAGCGTGATTCATATTGATGAGCGAAAAGTGGAGATGATACTTCCAGAGATCATCGAATCTATTGAGACAGAGGGTCTTCTTCAGGTAGAGGTCGCGGTTCCGATGTATCTTGCAGCAAAGGCGGCATCTGAAGATGGAATAAGGGTGATGTTCACGGGACAGGGTGCGGATGAGTTATTCGCGGGTTATTGGTGGTATAAGGATGTTGTAAGCGAGGACGGATTCTTGAAACTTCACGACAAGTTATGGGAAGACATTGACTTAGCCTATGACGATACGCTTGAAAGGGAAGATAAAGTTACAATGGCGAATTCCGTTGAGTTGAGGGTTCCATACCTGGATAGGAATGTTGTACAATGTGCAATGAGAATTTCTCCGAGACTTAAGATAAAGGATGGTGCGGATTCGATCAGAAAATGGGTTCACAGAAGGGTTGCAGCGATGCTTGGCGTGCCGCCCTACACGGCATATCGGAAAAAGGATATGGCGCAGTCAGGGTCGGGTGTGCATGAAGTGGTAAAAAAGGTTGCCGAGGAATACTTTGAAGGGAAAAAGGTTGAAGAGGTTGAAATCGCTGATAAGGGATCGAACTACCGATACCTGGAGGGGGATTATGGAACGCCGGAGATGTGGGCATATATGCATGAGATAACAAAGGTCAATCAATGCCTTGAGTGACGAGCGCAAGACCACTATTGTAAAAGGATTGAAAAGTGGTCAGTTCACTGTTTATATCACCTATGGGGGCTGAAAGTATAAATCCTTAAGGAGGTTGTGATGCATCCTATCCTATGGTATGGGAAAAGAAACTCGAAGAAAGCATTAGCACTATTGCGCAGTTGGGGGAATATATGGAATTGACACCAAAAAAGGAGAAGCAATTATAAAAAAGATATGGGGCGTGGAAAATGAGAATAAATATTGTGCAGACACAAAAATTAATACAGGAGTGTTGAAAATGCTTATCGAAATGCCAAGGCATACGGAAATATTTGGCTCGGTGAAAATACACGAGTTGCAGCGTGTTTTAAAACTTGATTCCGGCGGCTTTGACAATCCACGTGCAAAAGACATCTCTTTTGGAGAAATTAAAGCGGTTTTAGAGCATCTTGCAATTATTATACCCGTAAAGGACGAGAAAATACATTTGCTGGACGGTGTTTTAAGAGCTATTCCCTTTGACTGCACAGTAATTGTGGTGTCAAATAGCGAGAGGGATGCACATGATATCTACGGAATGGAAAGAGATATGATAACAAAACTCCACGATCTCACACAGCAAGAAATTCTCAGCATACACCAGAAAGACCCGGAATTGGGCTTTGCCTTTTCTGAAGCAGGATACGATTGTCTTCTCGATAGGGATGGATTAGTCCGGGACGGTAAGTCGGAGGGTATGATTACAGGCATGCTACTTGCGAAATCGTTGGGAAAAGATTTTATCGGGTTTGCCGATGCCGACAACTATGTCCCGGGTTCTGTGCGTGAATATGTGATAGATTATGCCGCGGGATTCTGTATGTCGGAATCGCCGTACAGCATGGTGAGGCTTCACTGGCGATATAAGCCAAAGGTGGTGGAGGATAGACTTTATTTCAAAAAATGGGGCAGGGTAAGTGAGACTACAAACAAGTATCTAAATCTTCTGCTCTCAACCTGCACGGGATTTGAGACTGGGGTTGTGATAACGGGAAATGCTGGCGAGCATGCGCTAACGACAAAACTCGCGGACATCATGAGCTATTCGACCGGCTATTCAGTCGAACCCTATCACTTCGTTTATTTGTTTGACGAGTTCGGGCTGAAGGCGGAAAAAATAGCGTATTCAGATGCTTTAACTGCAGGAATTGAGATTTTTCAGATAGAGACGTTAAACCCGCACTTACATGAGGAAAAAGGAGAGGAGCATATTAAGAACATGCTGCTTGGCTCACTTTGCACGGTTTACCACAGTGAGCTCTGCAATGACTATGTAAGGTCAAAAGTGCTTGAGGAGCTGGGAGATATTCTGGATGCGTGGGAAAGGCCACCAGAGAACATCATGATGCCCGCTATTGGGGTAATTGATGCGAATAAATTTACAAAATTGCTGAAAAGCAATTCAGAAACATTTGTAAGGTGTGAACGTGGGGCTATCGAGTGTGAAGTAGAAAAGAAGCAGTGTTTTTAGTTATCCCTTTCGGTCCAAGCGTAGACTTGACTGCGCAGCAATGGTCTTTGCCGCGAGGAATGTCCCTACTCTGTGAGTCTTTTCATATATTTTTTTTACTATTTTTGAAAGAGTTAAGACACGAAATCGGATGCCTTTGGCATTTCCAACTTCAGCCCCTTCCTTTTCCGCACGTCCATCACCTTTTCGCCGAACAGATTTTGAGGTATGGGCTTGAAGCCAGCGAACTCGGTGCTCCAAAGCGCTCTTCCTTCGGTTGCCGACCTTATGTCACCAGCGAATCCAAACATCTCGGCCACCGGCGATTCCGACTGCAATGAAACCACATCGCCTTCGGTTTTTATGTCTGATATTTGACCTCTTCTACCCTGTAACTCGCGCGTTACGTTTCCAAGCAAATTCTGCGGGATACTTATGAATACCTCCTGTACTGGCTCAAGGAAGGTGGCCTCTGCAAGCAACATAGCCGCAAGTATCGCGCTTCGCACCGCGGGAATAACCTGTGCAGGTCCTCGATGTATCGAATCCTCGTGCAACTTCACGTCCATCAATTTTACTTTTACACCCCTGCACTTCTCCTTTGCCAAAGGTCCTTTCAGCATCACATCCTCAAACCCTTCCTGGATTAGCTCCATCGTCTCTCGCAGATATTGAACCCCTTTTGTCATGTCCACCAACACGTTACCCTCGATGATATTAACGACCTTCTTTGCTTCCACTTTGTCCATACCTGCTTCCATCAGCTTATCGCGCATCAAAACCTTGTCTTTGCCCACGGTTATACCCTCACTCTGTATCTTTTCCACTACTTCTGCACCCAGGGGTTCGACTTCAAAATAGAACTTATTGTGCCTGTTAGGTGATTTTCCTTCCACGGGACCCGCCTTTCCTACCACTGACTCACGAAAAACGACAATGGGTGGTGAAGCGATTATAGGAACTTTCTCATCATGCTCTATCCGGTGCGTGATTATTTCGAGATGCAGCTCACCCATTCCGGAGACCAGATGTTCACCCGTCTCCTCGTTTATCTCCACACGTATCATCGGGTCTTCTTTCGCAAACTTCTTGATCACATCTATCAGTCGAGGCAGGTCTTTCGTGCTCTTCGCTTCCACCGCGACCGTAACAACAGGCTCACTGTAATGCTTTATGCTTTCAAATGGCGTCATTTCAACAGTAGAAAGCGTGGAACCAACCACGGCATCCTTCAAGCCCACGAGTGCAGCTATGTTACCTGCGGGTACACTGCTTACTTCTACTCTTTCCTGTCCCATGTATATACTCGCCTGCTGAATCCTGTTCGTTTTATACACGCCCGATACGAGAAGTTCCTTGCCTTTTTCCACGCTTCCACTGAAGAGCCGCCCGGTAGCAACTTCTCCCGCATGCGGGTCCACAGAGATGCTAGTAACCATAAAAGCGACATCACCCGCTCTATCACATCTCGCCATGCGCTGCCCTATCTCACTCGCCTCATCGCCGTGCCATATCACCGGCACTCGATACTTTTGTGATTCTAAGGGATTGGGCAGATGCTCAGTCACCATATCAAGAACTGCTTCATAAGCGGGGCACTTCACCGCCAACTCCTTCATGTTCTCCTGCTTACAATACTCGAATACCTCGTTGAAGCTAACCCCTGTCTTCCTCATGGTCGGAACGCTGATAGCCCAGTTATACAATGCGGAGCCAAAAGCGACATTTCCTTTTGTTGCGTCCAGCTTCCATTCCTCGAACTTATCCTTTTTCATTCCCTGCATCAACTTGTTTACCTTATCTATTATCTTGCCGAGCCGGATTTGCATCTCGTGCGCATCCACTTTCAGCTCGTTTATCATCCTATCAACTTTGTTAATGACAAGAACGGGTTTCACGTTCTCTTTCATCGCCTGCCTCAGAACGGTCTCGGTCTGCGGCATAGCTCCCTCTACGGCATCAACGACAACTACTGCACCATCAACGGCTCTCAACGCCCTCGTCACATCTCCACCAAAGTCAACGTGCCCCGGCGTATCAATAAGATTTATGAGGTGGTCTTCACCTTTGTACTTATAAACCATGGACACATTTGCGGCAAATATCGTTATCCCCCTCTCTTGTTCCAGATAATAAAAATCAGTGAAGAGTTGCTCGCCTGCTAATTCTTTCGATATTATCCCTGCTCCTGCGAGGAGGTTGTCAGTCAAAGTAGTCTTTCCATGGTCTATATGAGCGATGATGCCTATGTTTCTTATTCGCTCCGTCTTGTCCATCAATACTTTCACCTTTTCCACTGCCTTCTTACCTCTCGTTGCCATTCCACTTATCACCTTTTTTCTCTTTCTTGTTAGAGTTAATATTTAAAAATTTATCTCGTAAAGATATAAGTATTTATAACGTATAATGGATTATAGAGCATAAAAGCCCGGGTGGTGTAGCGGCCTATCATTGAGCCCTGTCGAGGCTCGGACTCGGGTTCAAATCCCGACCTGGGCGTTGAACTCACTTGTTCAAAGCCCCTCCCCCTTTTCCTCAGTTCGCTGCACGAATAATTAATTTAAGCAAACGATAAATGCCAACTAAAACCATAATCGGCGTGATTGTAGCAATTGTATTAGTAACGGCAATAGCAATATCGCTTCTTCTTCTTCTTCCAGACAAACCAGCAGAGCTCGTAGAAGAGGAAACTACGCAGAAAATAGAGATAGGAGAAAAAATAAAACTTCCAGAACCAAGCTATACGAGTAACGTATCAGTAGAGGAGGCGTTATCGAAAAGAAGGTCAATAAGGGCTTATTCAGGTGATAATGTAACCATCGAGGAGGTATCGCAGCTACTCTGGGCTGCGCAGGGTATTACTTCGCCCTGGGGGGGAAGAACGGCACCTTCTGCGGGTGCACTCTATCCGCTTGAGTTATACTTAGTTGTAGGAGATGTAGAGGGCATTGACAAAGGCGTTTATAAGTATATACCGGGTGAAGAGCATGACCTGGAAAAAGTTAAGGATGGCGACATGAGGGCTGAGCTTGCAGAAGCTGCTGGCAAACAAGAAAGCGTAAAAGACGCTGCGATAGACATCGTATTCACTGCGGTTTATGAGCGAACGATGAGGAAATACAAAGAAAGAGGAATTAGATATGTGCACATGGAAGCCGGGCATGCAGCACAAAATGTTTATTTGCAGGCTGTTTCGTTAGACCTCGGAACGGTGGTCATAGGCGCATTTATTGACAGCGAAGTCAAGAAAATCGTGAATGCAGGAGAGCAAGAGGAACCGCTGTATATAATGCCCGTTGGAAGAAAGGATTAGTTAGTTGTAATGTCCATTAATTAATTAATTGTCAACTGTTGATTATGTTATCAAACACGTCAAAAACAAACATTGCCCTTTATAAAATAACGTCTCTATGCGTTTCTTCGCCTTCAAAAAAGTCGCCGAAAAGTCATATAATCTCTCAACAGTTGCATAGTTTCATCCATCTCCCACTTTATCTTCGCCCATCCCTTATCCCTTAATATTCTTCTGCCAGCATAAACATGACTGAGTATTGCGTATTTACAAGATAACCACAGTTCTCACTCAAAGCCTCTGGAGTCCCAAAGTCGTCAAGCTTCACAAAAAACCTTCTCTTTTCGCAACAGCCTTTACGTAATATTCGCGTCGCCTTTCACCGTTACCATTCTTTCAGCAACCCATATCATATCCCGGTAACGTTTCTCACGCAGTCCCTATGTAATGTTACAAACGTACTTAATGTTACTTTACAAAATGAAGATATTTTTATCACACAGTGTAAACAAAAATTTCAGCATATGGGTGAGAGATAAAAAACAGTTATAAACATTTATTTCGGGGATTGGCGCTTTATTATCAATTGAAAAATATCGAAAAGCTTACATAGGGGTAAAACATTGCCCTATTTAAGCATTATTACCGAGATACAGAATTTTTTAAAAAATACACACCTAATCAGAAAAGAGGGAGCGATAAAGGGGGTAAAGTGTGAAATGATATCCTTAAGTTATGCAGAACTGCTTGATAAACTGAAGAAGGGTATGAGAAGAGGGAATTGGAGAAAGCTCAGCCGTAAGGAGAAGGCTCTTTATCGTGCAGCGATGGCGTATACGAAGCCGAAGAAGTGGAAGGTGGAAATGGCGAGGGATATAGTGAATAGAATGATTGTAGATAAGCTTTTGGCGCTTATTGAACGGCTAATGGAGACGAAAGGTATGAGAATATTTAAAAAGGGGTTTAAGAAAGCAGTTGCGATGCTCGAAAATGGTGAAGAGAATGGAGTGTTTGCATGGGCGCCTTCGTTAAGGTATTGGTTAAAGGACGCTGACTATATATTCTGGCTGGGGACGGTAAGGTAAAGGGGCAGAGAACAGACAAAGATATAGTGCCAAATCTGAATTGAGCGGTGATAAGAGGATTAGCATCAGGCAGCATAAGCTGTATGTACAAACCTTTAAAAAAGGTTTGATCCAAAACGTTTGAAAAATTCGATGCAATGAACAAAAGAGAAAAATGAAATACAACCATTCGCAACTCACTACAAAAGTGAAGAAAACGATTGCCGAAATACCGGCTTATAACAAAGAACAATCTATTGGTAGCATAATACTCAGTGCAGAAGATTACGTAGATGAGGTCATCGTTATGGATGATGGAAGTGTTGATCGAACGTCAAAGTTTGCACGAAGAACTGATGCAACAGTAATCAGCCATGAAACGAACCAGGGTAAGGCAGCAGCGGTTCAAATGATATTAAAGGCGGCGATAAAGATGGATGCGGATGCGCTTGTTCTGTTAGATGCAGACTTTCAGCATGACCCAGATGAAATACCATTGCTCATAAAGCCAATTTTGGGAGATGGATACGACCTCGTGTTAGGGTCGAGAAAGTTTAGAGAATCAAAAAGAAGAAATAAATGTAAAATCCCATAGTTTCACACTTCACTCTCCATAGAAATCTCCTTATTCATTCGTTCAATTACCTTTAACACCGATTCTACATCATGATTCCCCCTTCTTCTAATTCTATCATCCTCTTTTTGCCCAT
>JANJFQ010000142.1 GCA_025435355.1 Candidatus Methanophagales archaeon
TTGTCAAAACCCCAAAACCATTAACCAAAGCAATCGAAGCGATCAGCAGATCCCGAATATCCATCATATTTCCATCACGTTCTAAACTTGCTGTTATCTTCCCTGCGATCTCCATCGAATCTTCATCTGTATTCAAGATACGTAGGCTATTTAAGAGCCCTTTTACCGACGCAAGATTCTTCTCTTGATTTCGTGACTTGTATGCACCCCTGTATAGCTCAAATATGTTTATTGCGCTCGTTGCAAGTTCCACTTCATCTTCAAGCTTCTTTATGAGTGAAACTGCGTAATCTTTCTTGCGTAGCAGATCGATTAAAATGTTCGTATCCACGATTAATCCATCTTCCACGTTCTCCACAACTCCTTAAGACCCTTCTTGATTTCTTCTTCTTCCTCGTCGCTCATTACCCAAGCACCCGCAAAATCGCTTGGCTTATTTCTATGCGCACGTGCTAGTAAATCTCCCAACGCATCGTCGATCGAGACACGCTTCTTCAATCGATCACTAAGAAGACCCGTAAAGGCATTTAATTCAGCATAAATCTTAGGGCTTATCTTTATCGTTTTGGCTTCTTCCATTCTTATCACCTTATTATGAGCTCCTTGTATGTTATACCTTTTGTTATCATGGTGATTTACTTTATCACTTCAGGGTTATATATACCTTTGCATCATTCGTAGATCCATTAACTACGATCGCATCATGTGGCTTACGGGATTGACTTACTGGGATTTTTATTTTCTTAATCCTTGCTTCTTTTTCTTTTTCTTCCGCAATCACATTCGCTACAAACATCGTAAGCGCAATATCAACCCCGTAAGTACTGCGAACACACCGATAACGATAAACAACACTGCTATAAGCGCGGACCCAACCGCAACACCACTTCCGGCAAGTGTGGTATACAGCACCCCTGCCCCCGCTATCAACCCGCTAATCGTGAACATAGCGCCTGCAATGCCAAAGAAGAACAGCGGTCTCTTCTCCACTAAATATAACATCTCACTCTCTACAAAAAAACCCACCTGCTCGAATTTCATTACTTCCATTGCACGTCTGGAAAGAGCCCGGAATCCACTTTCTGGATCGCTATACTTATTCTTAGAGAGAACGTATGAACATATCATCAGCACAAACTGCCTCCACGGCCGGTAGAACGGGATTTTACCATAGTTTCATCCAAAACTCTTTTATAATAACCGCCAACTTATACTTATGGCACAAGTATTAGAAGCCGTCACCAGTATGAACAGATGTCCTTTTTGTGGCTCTGCGCTAAGAAGGAAATACAATGCCAATCCACGACGTCTTATAACCTTAGATGGCGAATACTACGTTTTAGAGAGAGTTTCGCGGTGTAGCAACAGAGAATGCCCAGGCTATGAGACCTCTTTTAGGGCGGAGAACTTACAGGCGATCATCCTTCCACGCAAGATATTTAGCCTGGACGTCATCATGTATATTGGAACTCTGAGATACGAGGAGCACAAGACCTACGAAGAAATAAGAGAGGATTTGGGAAATAAGGGTATCAGAATAAGCATGGGTGAGCTAACAAACCTGACGATGACCTTTGAATCCTTGATCAAGGGATGGCATGAGGAGCATATTCAGGAGATAAAAGAAAAGCTTGGCGAATATATTTTGAGCATCGATGGAAAAAACGCTGGTAGTTTCATGGAAAAGGACTATAAAGAGCTGGGAAAGGCGGTGAAGTAGAAAGAAGTTCTAGCGAAGGCAAAAGAAGTAGAAGCAAATCTAAAAAAAACGTCAAAATAGGGTCTGATAAACTTCTTTTGATCATACATCTCCTTGTCCTGATACTGAAAATCACCACCGATAGCTTCCCCTTTGATTTATACCATGTCGAAACTTATGATCGCTATCGAAGGGTGAGGAGAACCATTCGACGATGCATATCTGTCTATCCACACGAGGATGCGTATAGAAATGCGCTTTGCGGATTAGATGCCATTCTAACGTCCGTTATTGCAGACAAGCGTGTGAGATCGTTGGTCACGAGCTTGAAATCTGACTGGCGGATATTCAAAAGGCTGAGGGGGATACTTGAAAATTAGAAAAAAGTGGAAAAGAATGACTGGCTGTACTCGTGTTGATGAATGGATTGCATACCGTGCTCCGATAGGAATTTACATGTTCAATTTGATTGGTAGCAGTCCACCATTGAAGAAACTTGGATTTTCTATTGATCTGGCGGAAAAGCTATCTTCTGTCTCCTATGAATCGTATAGGCGATGTATGGAGGAATATGATGGGCAAAAAGAGGATGATAGAATTAGAAGAAGGGGGAATCATGATGTAGAATCGGTGTTAAATGTAATTGAACGAATGAATAAGGAGATTTCTATGGAGAGTGAATTATGAAACTATGGGATTTTACCCTTAACCCCTCTTTCTGATTCTTTTAGCTTTCTCGAGCCGAGAACTAAGTCGTATCCAGCTTCCGAAATTGGCTTTATGAGTAAAGGTATTTCATTAGGGTCATGCTGGAAGTCTGCATCTAACAGAACAAGCACATCCGCATCCCTTCTTATCGCCTCTTTTATTATCATTTGAACCGCTGCTGCCTTACCCTGGTTCGTTTCATGGCTTATTACTGTTGCATCTGTTCTTCGTGCATACTTTAACGTTCGATCGACACTTCCATCATCCACAACGATAACCTCATCTACGTATTCTTCTGCACCGTGTATTATGCTGCCGATAGAATGTTCTTTGTTATAAGCAGGTATTCCGGCAATAATCGTTTTCTTCACTTTTGTAGTGTGTTGCGAATGGTCATATTTCATTTTTCTCTTTTGTTCATTGCATCGAATTTTTCAAACGTTTTGGATCAAACCTTTTTTAAAGGTTTGTACATACATAGAGCTTACGCTGCCTGATGCCAATCCTCTTATCACCGCTCAATTCAGATTTGGCACTATATCTTTGTCTGTTCTCTGCCCCTTTACCTTACCGTCCCCAGCCAAAATATGTAGTCCGGGTCTTTGAGCCAACACCTTAACGAAGGCGCCCATGCAAATACTCCATTCTCTTCACCTTTTTCCAACATTTCAACTGCTTTCTTAAACCCCTTTTTAAATATTCTCATGCCTTTCGTCTCTTTTAGCCGTTCAATAAGCGCCAACAGCTTATCTACAATCATTCCATTCACTATATCCCTCGTCATTTCCATCTTCCACTTCTTCGGCTTCGTATACGCCATCGCTGCACGATAAAGAGCTTTCTCTTTACGGCTGAGCTTTCTCCAATTCCCTCTTCTCATACCCTTCTTCAGTTTATCCAGCAGTTCTGCATAACTTAAGGATATCATTTCACACTTTATCTCAAAAACTTATCTATCCCTCTTTTCTGATTGGGTATTTTTAATTAATGCTACAATTGCCATTAACAAAGAATAACCTGCAAACTGCCAGATGAGGAGAAATGAAAGCCGGTAAGATAATGGTTATGTTCATGGTATCACACCTGATCTCCTTTCCACCAGTCGTTTATGCAGAGAGCAGTAAATGCAACCTGTTCGGAATGGTCTTTCTCAAATCAACGATGGAAGTGATGAGGATTTTCATATCTCCCCCAGATCCTCCAGGAATTTCTCGATGAGCCTCATGTCGAGGTAATATCCGCCTTCTAAGAAATTCTCGATTAAGGGTCTTACTTCTCTGATTATCTCCCTATCTTTCGCAATTTTCAGAAGCCCTAAGGTTCCGATGTAGTTCATTCCCAAACTCTCCGTCAGTTTTCTCCCTTTCAGATCATCAATCAACTATTTGCATTCTTCATCTCTTTTTCTAACTCTTCCACATCCCAGTTTATCACGCTGATATCCCTCTCGCTCAGGATCCTCATAAAATCTTCAACACAAAAACCTGCTAAATCCGATGCCTGTTTGAGCGTTAACTTCCCCTCTCTATAAAGCTCAACTGCCAAAGCTATTACTACTTCTTCCTTACGCAACTCCTTTGGAACACTTATTTCCACTTCTTTTAGCTTCATCATGAATCTATTTTATCTGATGGTATTTAAAGGTTCCCTCTTTAAAATTTCTTTATTCTTATTTTCTCTATTACTTTCTCTTCGTTATACGTTGGCACGATAATTGATACAAAAGGTTGGAAAGAATAATCTTTGTTTTTCGGTTTTGACCTCAATGCTACAATTGCCATTAACGAAGGATAACCTACGATAGCTCTGTCGAAGATGGGCATCTTTCTCCTCTTTTTGTTTCTTTAGTAAAGGTTTCTTTTTAAAAGAAAAGTTTTTGATTAAACTTTTCCTAAAAGTTTGTGCCAGATTAAAAGAAAAGAAAGGAGATACAGCAGGATAATGGTTATGTTCATGGTATCACCCTCTAACAATTCTATTATGTTCTCACGTTAAGCTATGGCTTTGATAGTATTCACGAACTCGTTGATGGTTTTTCCGAATTCCCCT
>JANJFQ010000143.1 GCA_025435355.1 Candidatus Methanophagales archaeon
ACCGCACGGACTGGGAAAAACGCCGTAAACACATCAACATCCTTTCGGTGGCTGTCAGCTATAAGGGGCGTGCTATCCCATTATTTTGGATCGTTCTGGATCGAAAGGGAAATAGCTCCTTTGAAGAGTGGAAACAGGTATTAACGCCCGTTATCAAAGGATTACAGCAGATGGAGTGGCTTTCGAGCATACCTATCCATGTTGTTGCGGATAGGGAGTTTGCCAGCCCGAAACTGGCGGAATGGCTTAAAAACACTTATGGTGCGGATGCAACACTGCGGATAAAAGCGAGCATGTACTTAAAAGGTGATGAGCTGCCAGAAACAAAAATTGCCACGCTGTTACGGAAACTGATTAAGGGATCACGTCGTGTTCTTTATGATCAGATAGTGACACGAGACAGCACTTTTAAGATGAACATCCTACTGAACTGGGGCAAGGAATATGAAGAAGCGATGGTTGTGGCGACAACACTCGCTAAACCTCACAGAGCGGATATAGTATACGGGCAGCGCTTTGGCATCGAGCCTATGCACAAAGATTGGAAAACCAACGCTTTTGAACTCGAAAAAACCCGCGTAACTGATCCAAAACGGATAGAGACACTCCTGATCGCAATTGCTTTCGCGTATATCCTGTGTGTATTCGAGGGGGAAAAAAAGAAGAATCAGGTGAGGTCATCAACCCACCAAAAGGCAAAAAGCGCATGGTAGGGCTTTTTCTTAGTGGTCTCAGGACTATTTCTACGTATATCAGACGTGCTAGCATCGAGCAGTTCAGGATTTTTATCTGGAATTTGCTTCAACCATTCTTCAAGACCTGGAATATACCGGCATACTCATAAGGGATACCGATAGATAATTTTGGCAAATAAGGGGCCTTGTATGTTGTATGAGTGGAACTCATCTTCTTTGAAATGCTATTGCAGTTATCTGAATGAGAAAAAGTCTGATGTTGGTTTGAAGGTTCATGAAATTCCGCGTTGATGGGCGGGTATGATTAGCTATGACTATGATCTTCAATTTTAATTAGTCTCTCAAATTACTTTTTGAAGACCGTTTGCCATATAAGTGTTATCTACTGAAGATGAGGTGGTATAAATGTCTTCGCATAGCGAACAAGGAGAAGAGAAAAGTGAAGGTTTTAGTTTAGACGAAGAATTAAAATCTCTTGATGTCGAGGACTTATATAATTTAGTACAAAATTTAATAAGGAAAAACTCGGAAGTCCATAGATTGGTTTTGGAGTGGCTTAAAGATAAGGCAGAGGCTTCAAGAGTTGCAGAAGAAGTAGCGACTCTAAATAACGAGTTATTGATGGAATACTGGGAAAAAGCCGAAAATATAATCTCGGAATTCAATGAATATGGCGGTGGACCTGAAGATGAAGAGGAGGAAGCTTATCAGTGGCTGAATGAAATTTCCGAATTGATTGGAGAAGGTACTATATCCTCAGATGCAAAATCCGAATTTTTAGATGAGGCCTTTGTGGAGTATGATAGTGGGAATTCAGGTTTTGAGGATGCTTTGATGGATATTTTTTTCGAGATTTGCGAGACGAAGGAAGAATGGGAATATTTAGTGGAAAAACTAGCAAAGCGCCCTTCTGATTGGCGAAAAGGCTTGATTATGCGTATTCAGAAGAACTATCTTTGCAATGAAAGAGCATATTTAGAAATGCGTAGGGGAAATCTCCATTATGGTATGGATTACTGGGATTTGGTAGAGTTCTACATTAATAAGAGTGATTTGCAAAAGGGTTTGGAAACAGCAGAACAGGGGATATTAAAAGGCGAAGGGAGGCTTACAGAGCTGTTTCAATTTTTGTTCGAGCATTTTGCTGAAAAAAGAGACACCCCTAATGTAGAACGAATTGTTCGGGTTGCGTTGACCCGGAAGAGCGAAGAGAAAAACATGCTGGGCAGACTATTTGAGTATTATAAAACTCAAGGGGATTACGAAAAGGCAAAAGAGGCTCTGATGAAAGCATATAAAATCATGCGATATGGAAACTACTATGCAGAATACAAGAAAATGAAAGAGTTCATGAGGGCTGCAGACTGGAAACAGGTTGAGCCCAAAATAGTCAAAGATATTCAAGAAAAAGATATCTGTGACTATCTACGAATCTGCTTGGACAAAAACATGAAAGAGACAGTCCTGCATACAATTTTAAAGCCCCCTGAGAATCAATGGATAATGAAAAATGAGTTTGATGAATTCGCAGATAAGCTGGAAGAAGATTTTCCAGAAAAGATAATAGAGTATTACTGGCAAAGCACTTATAGAAACATCCCGGGAGGAAATAGAAAAACGTATCGTATTGCAGCAGGATATTTGGCTAAGGTTAAACACATTTACAGTAATCTGTTAAACGATGAGTCAAGGTGGAAAAAGCGGTTTTCTGATTTAAAAGCAGAATTCAAGAATCGCCCTGCATTTCTTGATGAAGTAAAGAAACTATGAAGCAAATTGGATAACCATTGTCAGGGAAAAAACGAGAAATGAGATTCCGGGCGATTAAAAAGCGAAAATTTCATCATTATTGGGGGAATAGTGTAAAGCCCTATGAAACGGTATCAGAAATCTATCTTCTCGTCACTCAATAGTAGCAGCACTTGGATCCAACCCTTTCCATTTCACCGTAAACCCCAGATGTGCCAGAACTTCATCGGGATTTGATAACCCCTTATCTTCAATAGCCCTCCGTGCCTCTACATATGAATCCATAGAAACAAGTTTATCCTTCACTTCGTTCAACAGCTCCTTCTTAACAACCACCTCTTTAAACACCACATACTCAGGATGATTCAAACATACTCTTACCGCTTCTTTACCGGCATTATACCGCATAGCGATATCCTTAATAGGAATCAAATCACCTTCGAGTTCTATTTGCGTTCCCCTAAACTTCAAACGTTCCACCTGCCTCTTTATCTCTTCTCCCTCAATCTCCGCTAAATACCTGAGCACAGCACCAACAGGTACTTTTCTGCTATATAGTATTACAGGTTGATCAAGACCTAACTCGAACTGTGCCGAATGAAAACATGCGAGATTCTTATCAATCGCCACTACCATATTGAACGGCATAGCTCTGAGTTTTAACAACTTCCTTCTGATATAGTCCTCTGTCCAGAACCCTACGATTTCAAAATAGGTTTCTATTTCCAGTTCTTTATGCTTGAACTTAAAATCCGGTATGAACACGGTTTTGCCCGTGAAGACCGCATCCGGCTCGCGTATCAATTCCCAGTTCTTCGATGCCGCCGAGGCTAAAAACGCATTATAAAACCGTTCTTCAATACTACTATCAAACATAGGCTTTGCCGCTTCCTCTTTACACATCAACAAATTCTTACTTCTACTGCCCATCACAAAATGATAAATTCTCGGTGTACCCCGTCTGATAACAATCTCGGCATCTATTTCCCATTCATCGCTATTTACGATCACAGGAAGCAATTTTGCCAGCGACGTGCCATACCGCTCACTCAATTTCAGTAATGACGAAGTTCCTTCAACTCTTATCTTATTTCCGCTTTCAGGAATATACATCAACCCAAAGTATTTAATTGCGCGGAAAATCTCTTTATAATTGCCTTTAAATGAGACGTTCATACCCGTGGATTTAAATAGAAGAGTTTGTGCAAGTGAGAGATTATATAACTTTAACAGCTCTTCGGGACTCAAAGACGCAAATGTATCCAATACAACTTCTGATTCCTGGTCTGCCCATAACGATTGCTCTAAATCCGTAACCGAAATGTTTAACTTATTTGCAACGTTTTCAATCACCTTCTCTCTTTCTTTTCTATTCGTGATTTTTTTATCGTTCGCTTCCTCGAAAATAGCCCTCCTTGCCACAACAGGCTCAACAGCAAACTTCGACTTGAAGATGCATCTCCGCTCTAAGAGCGTTCTCAAACCCCTTATAAGTTTGAAATTCAAGCCATGTTCAAACTCCACCAATATTTCACCTATTTCGCTCTTCTTTTTACCCACAAAATTCTTATAAACTTCTATAAGCTCCTCAGCCAATTCCAGATGCTTTTCGTCTATCTGAACGAACTCAGGATATATCCTGTCCTTTTTCGTCTTCGTTACGAGGAGTTCACTTGGTAACACTTCTTCTTATTCCTTTAAGTGCTTTTTCATTCGTAAATCAATAAAAGTCTTCACGTGACTTTCCAGATTGTCTGATTATAGATTTCAAATCCATTCGCTTCGAGGATTTTTATGACTCTATGCTGTGGTAGTGGACGAAGTTTTTGTGCCACGGTAAACACCCCTTATCTTAACAGGAATGGTGGTCATGGTTACTGAAGTTGATATAATCGTCTCCCAGTCTGGTTTTTGTGTATCCGGGTCTTCCATATACTCTTCGATTAAATCCTCCATATTTTCTTTAACTTCTTCTTCGGTTCT